>CAJXVN010000254.1 GCA_913060775.1 uncultured Gammaproteobacteria bacterium
GCCGTTCGTCCTGAGCCTGTCGAAGGACGCCCTCCGACAGGCTCACGACGAACGGCGCACCCGAGATTGGGAAAAAATACCTCAAAGAACCCTGGCTTAGTGCCGTTCCGTTCTGGCTGTGGTGTTAGATGGAAAATGAATTGCGCGCGCTAGGAATGCCCGGTGGTGCCAGAACCCTCGTGGAAGCCTGCGGCTGAATGACGGCGGGCATAAAAACTCCCCCTCCGCCAACTGTCCGCCGTTACAGGTGCCCCTCTATCCACTGCATTAACTGCGGCAAACTCATTGCTCCGGCCTGGCTGGCAACCTGCTGGCCCGCTTTAAAGACGGACAGGGTAGGGATGCTGCGGATTGCAAAACGCTGGGCGAGCTGCGGGTTCTGTTCGGTATCCACTTTCGCCAGCACTGCTCTCGGTTCGATCTGCGCGGCGGCCTGTTCATAGGCCGGCGCCATCATTTTGCAGGGACCGCACCAGGACGCCCAGAAATCAACCACCAGCGGTAAATCACTCCCCTTAAGGTGCTGGTTGAAATTGGCATCGGTCAATTCAACGGGTTTGCCAGTAAAAAGTGGCTGTTTACATTTGCCGCAGACCGGGTCCTCAGCTAATCGCTGATTGGGCACACGGTTTAGCCCATGGCAATGAGGGCAGGGGATGATTGATTGTTCCATGGGATTGTTGCTCAGAGTGGTTGTGGATTACCGTTGGTCGTTGTTGAGTCGAAGGCATTACGAGAAAGTTGAAGTCAAAGAACGATACGACCGAGTAAGCGCTGCGATTCTTTAGGGGCTACCGGGTCATAGGTAGGCTGCAACGATTTGTTGGGCTGCATCTGGCACCAAGTCCGTGAATTCCAGTTTTCTACCTGCGAAAGAGTCAAACAGCCGACGGTGTTGATGTAAACCATATTCGTCACTTCGAGTCTCGTACTCAGAAACCCAATTAATCAAGTTGTCCAGGTTCTGCTTTTGTTCGGCAGCCGAAGCGAATTTCTCGGGCTCCCACGGGCGTTCGTGGCAATGCTCAATGCAGGTTTTTACTCCTGGATTGAGAAAAACCAAAGTCTCGCAGTGCGTGAGAATTGGTTCAATGATTTTGGCGTAGCAGCCCTCAATGATCCAGTTGTCGCTACGCCCAATAAAATTTTGAACTGCGCTTACACTTTCAGCTAATGGTAGGCGCTGCGGGCCCGCTGAGAACGCGACTTCATCAAGGGAGAGGAGTGGAATCTCACGATCATTCATCAATGCTCGAGACAAAGTTGTTTTACCTGCCCCAGCATTTCCCATTAGCACGACCTTCATAATAGGGCGCAACGCTTTGCATCAGGTTGGTTTATTGTTTATGTGTTTGTACATCATTGAACAACACCTTATTAGAGAAGGGGTCTACCACTTCCAGAACTCTATCTCCCCAGGGTGCAACGGTTATTGCAGGGCGATTGTATTTGTAACCTTTTGAAGTGATTTCTTCATGTAATTTATCAATTTCATTAGTGTTCACGAATACTTTTGACCCCGGAGTGCAGTCGCCGGAATGTTCGCTGAGATGAAATACCAAATCATCTCGGGATACCTGCATGTAAATTGGTGAGTCGGCTTCAAATCGATGTTCCCAGTCGAGGCTCATTCCGAGGAAACCCAAATAGAATTCTTTGGCCTTCTCCTCATCGAAGATACGCATTATCGGGATTGACTGAAATTTCATGTGACTTCCTTCCTGAGAATAACGGTTAACTCCCCTCACAACAGAGGCTAAGCGGAGAATACGGCGCTACGGCATGCTGACGATAGGACCTAGAATCGAAGATTTTGTAGTGTATCGATGAAATCATATTAGGAACCGTCCTAGCGACCTGACATTACCATCGGTGTCTGGCAGATTTATAATTAAAACCGTCTGCTCCACCCGTTACACGGGGTTAACCTAAGCCTATTGAATCGGCGGTCACGGCGCGTTGACGCCCCTCATTGAGCCAATCCCATAATGACCAAAGAAATCTGGATTTTCGCGTATGGCTCGCTGATCTGGCGCCCCGGCTTTGATTATTCCGATCGGGTCAAAGCCCGGTTGCCTGGCTGGAGTCGGCGTTTCTGGCAGGCCTCTACGGATCATCGTGGCGTGCCCGGCGCACCGGGTCGGGTTGTTACGCTGGTGGATGACGACGATGGGATCTGTGAGGGAGTGGCCTATTGCCTGGACGGCGATATTGATCAGACGCTCGCTTATCTGGATCACCGGGAACAGGGGGGTTATGAGCGCCGGTACATTGATATTGAGTTGCTCACGGAGCCAGCTACGCGGGTTAATGCGCTGGTGTACGTGGGTGATGAAACTAATCCCCAGTTTACCGGCGCTACTCAGATGGAGGCGCTTGTTGACACTATCCGGCAGGCTCACGGCCCCAGTGGTAGTAACCGGGACTATCTACTTAATCTTGCCGAGGCGTTGGAGCGTGAGGGCATTGAGGACAGCCACGCGGCGGCGATTGCCGAGCAGCTGTCGTTATCGGTTTAGGCGGGCTGCTGTTCCAAAATCTCCGCGGCGCGGTTAATCGCTTGCCGCGTTAATGGAGCTGAGCCGCACTGGCAATGCTCCCGATTCATGGCGGCATCCACCTGGTCGTTGTCGGGTTGGGGGGATCGATCCAGCAGGGCGGTGGCGGCCATCAACTGACCAACGTGGCAATTCGGGCAAATGGGCACCCTGAGTTCGCGCCAGGCCTGCATGACGGCTGCTTTGGCGGTCAACCCTTCGACGGTGGTCACCTGTCTTCCGGTCAGGGTATTGATGGGGGTAATGCACGAGCGCACCGGCTGACCGTCGATTAGCACCGTGCAGGTGCCGCACCGGCCAAACCCACAAGAGGTTTTGGTTCTGGTCAGTTCGAGCTCTTCTCGTAACAGGCTGATCAACGGTCGGTTGTCATCGGCCTGGCTGGTAACCGATGCGCCGTTAACTTCTAATTTTATTTCCACGAATAGCCTGTATTGATAAGAGGTGGTTGCAAGGCATGAACGGCGCAGTCATTGCGCCGGTGGCTTATTTTAAACGCGTTTTAAGTTCGTGCTCCGATTGCTAGCGAGCAGCTAATGAAAATCTCGGGCTTCAGCGTTTAATTAGGGTCTGGCCAAAGATATGAGCCGCAACGACATGTACCACCTCGTCAACCTGATCAGGTTTCCAGTAACTGTCGGGCATTTTCAAACGCCCCGGTGTAAATCTGTTTAATAAAGCCAGTAGCGGGTTCGCGTTGTTCATCGGTTACTTCGAAACTGCCGTGGTACCGGAGGGTTGAGCCATTTCTATTTGGTTCCACGCTGACTGTGCCAAGGTAGTTTTTCATAGGTATCTCGCCGGCGGCGATTTCATAACTGTAGCTTTGCCCCGGTTGTTCGGCCACCAGCCGGTCGGATATGACGCTGCCATCGGCCATGGTCAGGTGACGAATGGCCCCAACCCCGTTGCCTTCTGGTCGGCACTCGGTAACTCCGGGGAACCAGTCCATGATGCCGTGAAAGTTCCCGATCAGTGCCCAGACCTGTGCGGGCGTCGCGTTGATTGGCTGTGAAATGGAGACTGTTTCCTGGCTCATGTTAAAGCTCCGGTGATGGGTTACCTGAAATGAATTTAAGTGACCGGTGAGTCGATGATCCGATGCATTAAAAATCAAATCAACGATCTGGTTTTGATATTGCTAGCTTACACCTTGCTGCCGATTGATCTGCCAGGGGGGCGAGCACTGAAGTATTCAGTGATTCGGCGTGTGCCGTGACGGATTCTGCGCAGGGTCTGTGGGCCAATAGCGGCACAAAGCTGGTTAGCTGCCGTTCTGACGATTAGTGAAAATCCCTCGACTTCATTGTTAAATCAGTCAGCAGTTCGCCCTGGTCAAGAATGTCTCCGGCAATGACGTGAATCACCTCGTTCTTGCACTCCATGATGCCTTTAACCATGAGCAGTTTGCCGGTGAGCAGGGGCTGGCGGCAGCGTTCCTGCAGGTTTTTCCAGACAATCACATTGATGTTGCCAGTTTCATCCTCCAGGGTGAGAAAGATAACGCCGCTGGCGGTTCCGGGACTGTCTCTTATACACATCTCCGAGCCCACGAGACCTCTCTACATCTCGT
>CAJXVN010000255.1 GCA_913060775.1 uncultured Gammaproteobacteria bacterium
TGGGCTCGGAGATGTGTATAAGAGACAGTCCGGCAGGCCCACTTCGGCCAGCAGTTCTTCAACTCGAGTCACAAACTCCGGCAGGTAACGCTCGCTCTCGGCCATCGCCAGGCCACAGGTCGGTAGCCCGACGCAGGACATGGAAGCCTTGCGCAGGTTGCTTTGCCGCAGACCACCGTCCAGCCCATATCGGGCCAGCAACTCATCAATCTGGGCACGCTGACCCGAAGGCACTTTAGCGATACAGAGGTTCTGATTGCCGGTGAGGCGAAACTCGCCCTGCAGTACGCTAGCAATTTCGCGCAGCCCGGTCATCAGCGGGTAATCTTCGAAATCCTTAACCCGACCACTCTCGATGAACAGGGTGTAGTAACCCAGACCATCATCTCCCTCGACCCAGCCAAAGGGATCGCCACTGGTATCGAAGTGATAACTGCGGGCCGCACCCAGATTCCATCCCAGGCGCTTGTTGAGCTCCTGACCAAACCACTCGACACCGTGGCGATCAACCGTGTATTTAAGACGCGCCTGTTTGCGGTTGGATCGGTTGCCGTGGTCGCGCTGAATGCAGAGAATCTGCTCGCAGACCTCCACCACCTTATCGGCCGGGCAGTAACCAATCACGCTACCCAGACGCGCATAGGTTTGATCGTCACCGTGAGTGCGACCCAGTCCCCCACCGACGGCTACGTTAAAGCCAATCAGGTCGTCGCCATCAGCCACCGCGATCAGGCCGATGTCCTGTGAAAAAACGTCGATGTCATTACGCGGCGGCACCGCAATCCCAATTTTAAATTTCCGTGGCAGATAGGTCTCGCCGTACACAGGCTCACTGTCCGCCGGCTGCCCGGCTACCTGCGTTTTGCCCAGCCAGATTTCATGGTAGGCACTGGTTTTAGGCAGTAAACGGTCACTGATAGCCTGACCCCAATGATAAGCCTGCTGGTGCAGCCCGGAAACTTCCGGCAGCACATTGACCATCACATTTCGATTAACGTCACCACAGGCTGCAATGGTATTGAGCAACGTCTGATTAATCTGATAAATGGTGTCGCGCAGGTTGCGTTTGAGTACGCCGTGGAACTGGAATGTCTGCCGAGTGGTCAGGCGTAACGAATGATTAGCGTGAGACTGAGCCAGCCGGTCGAGCTCCAGCCACTGGGATGGCGAACAGACACCGCCGGCCATGCGTACCCGTATTAAAAACGAATAAAGAGGTTCCAGTTTCTGTTTCAGTCGTTCCTGCCGGACATCTCGGTCGTCCTGCAGGTAACAGCCGTGAAACTTGATCAACTGCGCATCGTCATCCGAGATGCCGCCGGTAACCGGGTTTTGCAGTCCCTCCACGATAGTGCCACGCAGGTAATTACTTCCCAGTTTTAGCGGCTCATTCGGAGAGAGCACTTCTTCGTTCGCATTCATTAATACACATCCCGTTGGTATCGGCGCTCGCGCTGCATCAGGCTCACGTAATCGGCGGCACTGTCAGCCGACAGCCCGCCCTCTTTCTGGATAATTTCCAGCAGCGCGTTATGAACATCGCTGGCCATCCGGCTGGCATCACCGCACACATACACACAGGCGCCCGCTTCCAGCCACCGATAAAACTCCTCACTCTGTTCAAGCATGCGCTGCTGCACATAAACACGCTCAGACTGATCACGAGAAAAAGCCAGATCGATTCGAGTCAACAACCCGCTGGCCAGATGCGCCTGCCATTCCCGCTGGTAAAGAAAATCCGTGGTGAAATTACGATCACCGAAGAATAGCCAGTGACGCCCATCCCCGCCGCCGGCTTCGCGTTCCTCCATGAATGCCCGAAACGGCGCAATACCGGTCCCCGGACCAATCATGATGACCGGCTGCTGGGGGTCCTCCGGCAGGCGAAACAGCGGATTCTCATGGCGATAAATCGCGAGGGTTTCGCCCACGGCCAGATGGTTAGCAATCCACCCCGTGGCCACTCCGTTACGGCGCCGACCCCGAGCCTCATATTCAACGGTGGCAATCGTTAAATGCACTTCGTCGCTATTGGCCAGTTGCGAACTCGCAATGGAATAAAGCCGTGGCTGGATTGGCCTGAGCAAATTCACCAGTTGCTGCCCCGTCAGCCCGGCCAGAGGATGCTCCAGCAGCAGATCCAGTAGATCACGGCCATAGAGCCAGTCCGTTAATTCCTGCTGATGGCCTTCTTCGAGCAGCGCAACCAGTTGCTCCTTCGGCTGCTCATCGGACATAAGCGTCAGATAGTTCTGGATGACCGGGCGAGCGATCGGCGCAATTTCGTAATCATGGATTAATGCATCCCGCAGCGCCGTCAATTCACCATTGGCACCCGTCACCTCTGACTTGGGGTCAAGCTGCGCAATCGAAAGAATCTCATCAACCAGCTTCACCGGATTAGGAACGATAACCCCAATCGAATCCCCAGGCTGATACTCCAGGCCCGATTCCTCCAGCGACAACTCCAGGTGACGCACCTGCTTACTTGAACCACGCCCGGTAATCACCTGATTAGTCAGCACCTCCGCTTGCCAGGGTTCACTGCGGCTGTAATCGGTGCCCCCATCCTGTGCAACCGCGACTGGCGCAGCGTTGCTGACCTCAAGGGTTTCCTGCAATGCGCGGGTAACTGCCTCAATCCAGGCGTCGGCATCCGCTGCAAAGTCAACATCACAATCCTGGCGTGGGGCGATTTGCCGGGCACCCAGGTCGGCGAGTCGTGCATCAAAGTCCCGGCCCACCTGGCAGTAATGGCTGTAACTGCTGTCCCCCAACGCCAGCACCGAATATTGAAGCGATTTCAACGCTTTGGCCTTATCGCTATTAATAAACTCGGCAAACTCCAGCGCCGTATCCGGCACGTCGCCTTCTCCATGGGTGCTCGCAACCATCAATAAAACGGCAGCATTTTTTAATTTTGCTTTTCGATAATCCAGTGCGTTGAAAACCTCCGCACCAATACCGACCTGTGCCAGCGCCTGCTGGAGGTTTTTTGACACGCCGACACCGTTACCGGTCTGCGAGGCATAAATAATCACGACCTGCGCAGCACCCGCGCCAGCATCCACGCTTGTCGTGCCGGCTGCCATTGCGGCCAGGTAGCCGCTGCACCAGATTAACTGCTCGGGAGAGAGGCCACGGGCATCGCCCAGCAGCTCGCGAAGTTTCCGATTGTCCAGTTGCGCTGGCAGTTCAGCGAGGGTAGTAGTGGTCATGAGCGCCGTATCGTGAAGAAGTCCAGGGCGCGGATTCTGGCACAGGCTATTTATTCGTTAAATTAATATTTTTCCTTATCGTTATTCCTTTTTTGAATACAATAACGCATCATTCAGGCTGGCCTACCGACTCGAGAAACCGATGAAACTACAGCAGCTTAAATATCTACAGCAGATCGTTCAGTCCGACATGAAAATCTCGGAAGCGGCTAAATCCCTGCACACCGCACAGCCAGGAATTAGTAAACAGATCCGCCAGCTGGAGGACGAATTTCAGCTGGAAATATTTCGGCGTCGCGGCAAAAACCTGACCGGACTCACCGCATTTGGCGAACAGCTGCTGGCGCGGACCGAGCTGATTTTCCAGCAGGTCGAACAGATCAAAGCGATGGCCGAAGACCACCTGCACCCGGAAACCGGACGCCTGAAGTTAGCCACCACCCATACCCAGGCCCGGTTTGCCCTGCCGGGGCCCGTGCAGGAATTCCGTCGCCGCTACCCCCAGATAGAGCTGGATATTTATCAGGGCACGCCGGATCAGCTGGTGGGACTATCCAGAGACATGGATCTGGTGATTGCCACCGAAGGCCTGGAAGGCTTTGATGGTTTGAGACTGCCCTGTTATCACTGGTGCCGCGACCTGCTGGTACCGATCGACCATCCCCTCACAAAGGTCAAAAAGATAACGCTGGAAGCGATTGCTGAGTACCCGTTAATCACTTACGTTTTTAGTGCAGACCGGCCCAGTTTCATCGACACATGTTTTGGCCCCAAAGGGTTGAAGCCGCGTATTGCACTATCAGCCGCCGATACTGACGTGATCAAAACCTACGTCCGCCTCGGCCTGGGCGTTGGCATCATCGCGCGCATGGCCTATCAGCCGGACAC
>CAJXVN010000256.1 GCA_913060775.1 uncultured Gammaproteobacteria bacterium
CATACGAGATGTAGAGAGGTCTCGTGGGCTCTGAGATGTGTATAAGAGACAGGTTCACGGTGGGTTACGGGGTTTATGGCATCGCCGGTGCCTATTCTGATTACGCTGATCGGGTCACGGATACCACCACGGGCGCAGCGATTGAACCCAGCATTTACTCGTTAATGGCACTCATCGACTTTAACCTGTCGATCGGTATGCAGGTGACTGACAAGCTCTACCTGGGCACCGGTGTGGATTTGATCTACGGTTATCTCAACGCTAACGCCACCAAGACTTACCGCGGTTCCACGGTGCCAACGCAACCGGACTACCGGTTTGATCTTGATACCACCTCCGATGGTTGGGGTATTCAGGGTAATCTCGGGGTGCTCTATAAAGTGTCCGATCAATGGAGTGTCGGTGCGGTATACCGTACCGGCGCGCGTTTTGACCTTGAAGGCGACACCACGGCGAACTTCAACGGATTACGTGAGAAGTCTGATCACTACCACCGCTTTGTCCAGCCGGCTTCCTGGGGGCTGGGGGTTGCCTATCGCCCGGATAGCGACTGGCTGATTAGTTTTGACTGGACCCGTACCGACTGGACCAAATTCAAATGGCCGCTGGGCGATGTCACCTATGACAACCAGGGAGCCCTGTTACGTAGCGTACGGGAAGATCCGGACTGGTTTCCTGCGGACGCGTTTCATCTGGGGTTTGAGTATCAATATAGTTCCCGACTGGCGCTCCGGGGTGGTTTATACACGGAAGAGTCTGGAATGCCTGGCCACAGCGAAGGGCTGACGATGTCTGTCAGTGGGGGCATGGACATCGTCAGTTTAGGTTTCGGTTATCAGTTTGATAAATGGACCATGGATGTACTGGTGGGTACGATGAACGGCACTGCCCATAATGGCACTAGCCACAACTGTGTGGAGTTTGGTTTTACGTTTAAACGCACCTGGGATGACTAGGGGGTTTTTTTAGAAAAACGCTTAATTCATTGCAGCTACCTCAGGGCGTAATCTGCGCCGGGTTATAGCGATGGACGTAAAACCCGGGGGCTGAATCACCATTGCAGACGGATTGGCCGCAGCGAAGGCCGGCAATCCCTTCAAAGCGGGCGCCCCCACGATGCCCTTTGTGACGGCGAGGGGCACTTCCTTCGGCGGGCCTATTTTTCTGCGGGTCCCGTCGAAAAGGGGCCGTCTGATGTGGCGATTTTCATCCGCAGGCGATGGGTAACGTCGGTATAATTTGCTCGGTGCTGCGCTCTGCAACTCATTTCCTGACAATCGTTACGAGCTGGTGTTTAAGCTTTCAGAGGCGTTACCGGGGCTGTCTCTCATCGTTTTTGCGGCAGTGCTTTGTTAAAAAATAAGAACCTAATAATAAGATTTCGAGGAAAAAAATATGGCCGAAACGGCTAACGGGGGACGGGGGCGAAGTCTGTTTATCGCCACGATTATTTTTCTTATCGTGGGGGTGGCCTGGTGGGCCTATGAGGCTTTTATTGGTCAGTACGCAGAGACGACTGACAATGCTCAGGTCGATGGCGACCTGATCCGGGTCATGGCGCAAATTAGCGGTACCGTTGTCGCTGTTCACGGTGAAGAGACTGACTATATCGAGCAGGGTCAGTTGCTGGTGCAGCTGGATGATACCGACGCCAAACTTCAGGTTGAGCGCCAACGCGCGGCCCTGGGCCTGGCCGTGCGGGAGACGGCAGCAGAAATAGCGGCGGCCGATCGAGCGCAGGCTTTAATCAGCGAACAGAAAGCGCGGTTTAATCAAAGCGCTGCCGATTTAAAACGGCGTCGTGGACTGGTCAAGCAGCAGGCTATTTCGGCCGAAGAGCTGCAGCACGCCGAAGACGCGTTTGTTGCCAGTCGTTCCGCCATGCAGGCAGTGGAGCACGAACTGGCTGCCATCCAGGCTCGCGTGGGTGGGGTAGCACTGGTCGATCACCCCCGGGTGCAGGCTCAGGTTACGGCTCTGCGCGAAGCGTTAATTACGCGCCATCGAACCAAAGTGCTGGCACCCGTCAGTGGCGTGGTTGCCCGCCGCGAAATTGGGCCTGGCCAGCAGGTGGCACCGCACAACCCTCTGTTTTCACTGGTGCCGCTCGAGAGAATCTGGGTCAATGTCAATTTTAAAGAGAACCAGTTAGCCAATCTGCGTATTGGCCAGCCGGTGACGCTGGTGTCTGATCTATATGGCGATGAGGTTGAGTTTAACGGCTCCGTCGCTGGCCTGACCCCCGGAACGGGTAGCCTGTTTAGTCTGTTGCCGCCACAAAACGCGACGGGGAACTGGATCAAAATTGTCCAGCGCCTGACTGTGCGGGTGTTGCTCGATGCCGATCAGCTGATCGATTATCCGCTGCCTCTCGGAGTCTCTCTGGAGGCGAAAGTAGACACGCGTGACCGAGCGGGTGAAATGCTCACCCGTGTTGCCTCTGAGCGTCCCGACTGGACGACAGACGTTTATGAAATTCCTCAGGCAGAGATCGATGCCACGATTGCGCAGGTTATCCGGGTGAATTTGCCCGATACTAAGCCGCAACCGTGAACGAAACAGCGCTCACCCGCAACCAGATGGTCATGATGACCATCGGTCTCGGATTAGGCACCTTTCTGGTTTCACTCGATTTTGCCATCGCTAATGTTTCGATTCCGAATATCTCCGGCGATCTGGCGGCTTCATCGACTCAAGGTACCTGGGCGATCACTTCGTTCGCCGCGGCCAATGCGGTAGCGTTACCACTCACCGGGTGGCTGGCCAAGCGGTTTGGTGAGGTGCGGTTATTTGTCGGGTCAGCTATTCTGTTCACCCTGGCTTCTCTGTTTTGTGGCATGTCCACCAATCTGCCCTCGCTGATTCTGTGGCGCATTGTTCAGGGCCTGGTGTCCGGGCCCATGCTACCGCTGTCGCAGGCCATACTCCTGCACCATTTTCCGGAACGATTGAAAGGTATGGCCATGGCGGTGGTGTCGATGACGGTGACCCTGGCCCCACTCACCGGGCCGATTATCGGCGGCATGATCACGGATAACTGGAGCTGGCCGTGGATTTTCTACATTAATATTCCGCTGGGAATTATTTGCGCGTTGCTGGTCTGGTTCAGTTTGCGCAATCACGAGACTGAACGAGTTACCCTGCCCATCGACCGGATAGGACTACTGCTGCTGGTGATCGGGGTGGTCTTTTTGCAGGTACTGGTAGATAAAGGCCGGGAACTGGACTGGTTGAACAGTGCCGTTATTGTGGCGATGGCGGTAGTCGTGGTGGTCGTGGTTACCTATCTGATTATCTGGGAACTTGGTGATGAACACCCGGTGATCGATATCCGACTGTTCGCAGACCGGAATTTTTTCATTGGCACCATGGCAACCAGTCTTACCTGGGCGGGATTGTTCGCCTCCATGGTGATGTTCCCGCTCTGGTTACAGACCCGTATGGGTTACACGGCGACCTGGGCTGGGGTTACCACCGCCAGTTTTGGCATATTCATTATGATCCTGACCCCTTTTGTCGGGCGTTTTCTGGCGCAGATGAACCTGAAATACCTGCTAACAGTGAGCTTCTTCCTGTTCTGGCTGGGATTATTGCAGAGCTCCCTGGTTAACGTTCAGGCGACCCCCTGGGAGTTGGCGTGGCCGAGGATGATTATGGGCGCCGGATTGGGTCTGTTTTTTGTTCCCTTGCTAACTATCGCTTTATCAAATATTCCGCAGCGACGCATGGCCAGCGCCACGGGTATGTTCTATTTCACCCGGACGCTAGCCGGCAGTATTGGTGCTTCCATTGGTATCACTGCCTGGGAAAGGCGTGAAATATTTCACCATGCCCGGCTGGCCGAGACCATCACCGAGGCGGACGTGGTCAATCAGGGTGTGAATGGCGCCGGTGTGATTGCTCAGCAGGGCAACATTGGGCACGGTTTGACCGAGTTCGCTATTGCGCAGCAATCAAGCCTGCTGGGAATGAACGATATCTTTTATATGATTAGTTTTTTGATCCCGCCGCTATTGATCATCTGTCTCTTATACACATCTGACGCTGCCGACGAAGAGGATAGTGTAGAT
>CAJXVN010000257.1 GCA_913060775.1 uncultured Gammaproteobacteria bacterium
GGTCATTCTCGGTTCAGCCATGGCGTTCATTGATGGCAGCGGCGTGAACGTCGCGCTGCCGGTTATTCAACACGAGCTCGGCGTTGATACCCGCGGGGTGCAGTGGGTAGTCGAGGCTTATGTTCTGGTACTGGCCGCCTTCACACTGGTGGGCGGTTCGCTTTGTGATCAGTATGGCCGACGGCGTTGCTATGCTATTGGCATTGTTCTATTTGCCGCTGCGTCGCTAGGCTGTGCGGCGGCGCTGGATGTGCGCCAGCTGATCGTTGCGCGGGGGTTGCAAGGTATTGGCGGCGCCCTGCTAATACCCGGAGGACTAGCTCTGATTGGCGGTTATTTTCCTGCCGAACATCGCGGACGCGCCATCGGCACCTGGGCTGCTTTTGGGGCCATTGGCGGAATGCTCGCACCCCTGATGGCCGGCTTTCTGGTCGATACACTTTCGTGGCGCTGGATTTTTTATCTCAATCTGCCGCTGTCGGCCATCACCCTAGCCCTGCTCTACGCTCGGGTGCCCGAAAGCCATGACCCTGCCCGCGACGGAGCGCCGGACTGGCTCGGGGCATTACTTGCCAGTGCAGCGCTCGGGCTGCTGGTTTTCGGTTTAATCGAATACCCGCGACTTGGCATTGATAACCCGGTGGTCAGCAGCACCCTGACAGCCGGCATCGTTCTGTTCGCCCTGTTCCTCTGGGTTGAATCGCAGGTCAGATCCCCCATGCTGCCACTGGAGCTCTTTCGATCGCCGTTGTTCAGCGGAGTCAATTTCGCCACGCTGTTGCTGTACACGGCCCTCAACGGCACCCTGTTCTTTTTACCCTTTTACCTGATTTATGTACTTGAGTTCACCGCGCTGCAGACTGGCGCTTCCTTTATGCCAATGAGCATTGGTATTTTCCTTCTTTCACGCCGGGTCGGCAGTCTGGCTGGCCATCACCCACGCATGCTACTGGTGGTCGGCTGTGGCTGCGTTGCACTAGCCTACTGGCTACTGAGCCGCACCGGAGTGGGCACTGGTTACTGGCTCACGGTTTTCCCGGGGATAGTGTTGATTGGTATCGGCATGGGTTTTTGCATTGCGCCCATTACTAACGTTGCTCTTGGCGCTGTGAGTGGCCGCCGGGCAGGGATTGCCTCGGGGGTCAACAACGCAGTGGCCCGGCTCTCCTCGGTATTAGCCATCGCCCTGTTTGGCATTGTCATCACCACCACTTATAACCATCGCCTCGATCAGGGCCTGATAACTATCAAGGCGACGCCGGCAGTGGTCACTCATTTCGCTACCGAGCGCGGCAAATTGGCCGCTGCTCAGCCACCACCAGGCATCCCCGAGGTCCAGGCAGAGGCGGTGCAGCAGGTGGTTAAACAGGCTTTTAGTCGGGGGTTTGCGCGCGCCTGTCTATTTTCACTAGCCCTGTCACTGGCCACCGCGCTCTGCTGCTGGTTAACCATTCCGGCTGAAGGATTGGCCGGCAGGCCAGTGGACTCTGGTTAATCGCGTAACCCGCTAACAAGGTCTTTGATTCCACCGACCTAAACCACCATCCGCAGACTAACTTATGAACTAACAACCAGCGGGTAGCAAAGACGACGGCTATAGAGTGGTCTTACTTTTTAGCAATCACCCAGACCGCATGGACGATGCCAGGGATATACCCCAGCAGTGTCAGGAGAATATTGATCCAGAAGTGTTTGCCAATACCCACCTGGAGAAAGACACCGAGCGGGGGCAATATTATCGCGAAGATTATCCGTATGATATCCATCGATCATGTCCTGATATTTAGGGGAGTTGAAAAAACAGCGCACTCTCACTCAATGACGGCTGGTATCCGTCCGGAGGGGCGAGTTTCAACATGAAAATAACCCGAATCTAACTCGCCCGCAAAATAAACAGGGTTAAACCTGTCTGGCGATGAGTTGCTCGACGAGCAGAACACTAGCCGTTTTAGTTCGCCACAGCACTCGCCAGCGTCTTCGGGTTAGTCGCCGGTTTATTCATCAACTGGCTCATCATCGATACCGCCTGGCGAAGCGTGTCCAGATCTCCCTGCCGACCGACCTCTTCAGCGATGCAGCGTCGCCAGCGTTTCGCGCCGGGGGCTCCCTGATAAAAACCGACCAGATGGCGGGCCATTAACCATAAGGGCACACCCGCAGCCTGCTGCTCGGTCATGTAGTCAATATAGCTGGCAAGTACCGCTTCCCGGCCAGGAAGCGGGTGATTATCCTGATAAAGCACTCGATCGACTTCATGCATCATCCAGAGATCATGGTAGGCGGCCCGCCCGGTCATCACGCCGTCTACCCGATCCATCTGCTCAGCAATTAACGGCAGCGTATCGAGACCACCATTGATGATGACGGTTAGTCCCGGGTTTTCCCGTTTTAATCGATAAACAAAATCATAATTTAGCGGCGGCACTGACCGATTTTGCCGAGGGCTTAAGCCGTGTAACCACGCCTTGCGGGCATGGACAATGAAGGTTTTACACCCGGCAGCAGCCACGGTCTCGACAAAGCTGGCGAAATGCTCCCAGCTATCCTGTTCATCAATACCGATACGGCATTTCAGGGTCACTTCTACATCGACTGCCTGCTGCATGGCCGCATAGCAATCGGCAACCCGCTGGGGCTCTGCCATCAAACTGGCGCCAAAGCTTCCCGCTTTCACCCGTTCGCTGGGGCAGCCTAAATTGAGATTTATCTGGTCATAGCCATAGTCGGCCCCCAGCCTGGCGGCGGGGGCCAGTCGCGCTGGATCGCTGCCACCTAGTTGCAGCACCAACGGATGTTCGCTGTTATCGTGAGCGAGAAAGCGATCGGGATCGCCGTTGATCAACGCCTGATCCACCACCATCTCGGTGTAAAGAACGGTATGACGACTCAGTAACCGCAAAAGAAACCGAGCATGGCGGTCGGTACAGTCAAGCATCGGGGCTACTGAGAATCGTGGATCAACAATTTTCATAATTATCGTGCGTCCACTCTCGTATTTTCTGCTGACCTTGACAAAAATCTGGCCTGTTCAGGTATGCTTGGATCGGCAGGCACTCAGGAACCCTGCATTCGCTGACTCTGGAGCACATTTAGCCACCGCACGGCAATGACGGCGACCCAGCCAGGCGGCCTAACCACTAACTTTTCGGGGCGCGTATTCTACACGCACCTGACGGAATGATAACCGCCTGATTATTAGCAGCGGATAGATGCAGATAACAAACTAACGAAACTTAAGGCATTAAACTTTCGGCGAGTGATGCCGTAACCAACAGCAACTCCCTGATTAATCCAATAATAGAGTCGCCATCATCAGCAAGCTCTCGAAACCTGCCAGCCCTCTACTGCACGCCGCTAGCCTGGCGCTCACATTAGCAGTGATCTGGTTTTTACTATCCGGTCACACCGAGGCCCTGTTGCTAGGACTTGGTGCGGCCTCCGTCGCAGCAACCACCTGGCTGGCGCTGCGCATGGACCTGATTGACCGTGAAGGCCACCCGATCCACCTGACACTGCGGGCACCGCTTTTCTGGTTCTGGCTCGGCTGGGAAATCGTCAAAGCCAACGTCACCGTTATCAAGATCATTCTCGATCCAAAATTACCGATCAAACCCAGCCGATTTCGTGTGCCGGTTAGCCAGAAGACCGATATTGGCCGCGTCCTTTACGCCAACTCCATCACCCTTACCCCGGGGACGATTTCGCTGGAAGTGAATGAGAACGACATTGTAATCCACGCCCTTACTGAGGCCGGAGAAGCCGGCCTGAAAGACGGCAAAATGGATCGTCTGGTGACCGCGGTGGAGGGCACTCAATGATGTTTACCGTGACGGTAGTGGCTCTGTTCCCGGCGATGTTTCTGGCGCTGGCCCGAGCGATTTCCGGCCCGACCCTGTTCGACCGGGTGCTCGCCGTCAACAGTTTCGGCACCTTCACCGTTCTAATGATTGCAGTGCTCGGGTTCATGACTGATCAGACCGATTTTATCGATATCGCACTGACCTACGCACCTGTCTCTTATACACATCTCCGAGCCCACGAGACCTCTCTACATCTCG
>CAJXVN010000258.1 GCA_913060775.1 uncultured Gammaproteobacteria bacterium
CCTCTTCGTCGGCAGCGTCAGATGTGTATAAGAGACAGAATCACATCCGGGTACCGCGAAACCCTCGCCGAATAATCGGGAGAGAGGACCGAATCGGCTTCAGATCAAAGAAAGTCGACTATTTCAGTTAGCGCACGACGCGGCGTCAACTCTGGCAGTTCGGCCGGATAACCGATGGTTATCAGCGAAATTGGTTCCACCGCGGCCGGGATCTCGAGCAGGTCAGCAATGCCCTGTGACTCAAAGGAACCCACCCAGGCCGAGGCCAGCCCGGCCGCCACCGCCGCTAACTGTGCGTAAGAAGCCACGATCGTGGTGTCCTGGATCGCAAACATCTTGCCCGCCTGTTCACCGAAAGTAGCAATCGATCGCTGAGGGTCTGCACAAAAAACCATGCAGACAGGCGCTTCGGCAATAAACGCATGCCGTGGCGAAAACTGCACCAGTTGTTCGCGCCGTTCGGCGTCGGTAACCACAAATATTCGATAAGCCTGCAGATCGCCAGCAGAAGGTGCAGCAGTCGCGGTCTCTAGAATGGCGTGCAGTTTTTCGTGCTCCACCGACATCCCGGGTTCGTAACGACGGACAGAATGACGGTTACGAACCGTCTCAAAAAAACTCCACATTAGCCGCTCCAGTTCGTAGTTGACCGGTGGTTAATTAACCACAAAAGCTTGCGCCTCGAGTGTCGCGCCATGCTCCGGATAGTTGAGTTCTAACAAGCGCATGCTATCGCTGGCCAGACTATCCTGACCCAGCAGACGGTATGACTTTACCAGTAGCGCCAGCGCCTCCGGTATTGCCGGAGTTCCGGGAAAGGTCTCCAGCACATGCCGTGCTCGACCATTAACGGCCACATAAGCCCCGCGCTTCATGTAGTAATTGGCAACGTGTATCTCGTGACCAGCAAGACGATTACGTAAATAAACCATCCGTTGACGGGCATCGTCGGCGTAATCGCTATCAGGGTGCAGCTGCAACAGCAGCAGGAATGAGTCGAAAGCCTTGCGGGCCGAGGCCACCTCTCGAGCGGAAGCATCCTGAGGCATCATCCGCTCAAAAACTGAGACATCACGCCGAAAATGCACCAGGCCACGAATATAGTAAAGGTAATCGACCCGATCATGCAGCGGATAGAGCTTGATAAACCGGTCGATAGAATCCAGTGCGGCTTCGGGCTGATTGTCCCGAAAATAGGCATAGGCCAGATCCATTCTTGCCTGCTCGGCATAAGGACCGTAGGGGTATCGCGCAATCAGTTTTTCATAATGGTCCACCGCCGGCGTAAAACCCCCGTCCAGCAGGTACTCTCGAGCCTGGTCATATAGCTCCTGGGGGCTCCAGTTAACGGTCTGATCCTCAACCTGAACGTCACCCGAACAGCCCACCACCAGCAGAGCCAGCAAGGGTAACAGTGACCAACTTCTCAATAACCGCATTTCGATTTCCGTGTCTGATCATCCATAATGATGCTTTCTTTACCCTGACCAAAATTGCTCAATAGAGCTCCAACCCTGTATGAGCTCCAGAAAGAGCCCGCCCAAATTCAGTCCTACCCCAATCCAAGTTACCCGCTCAGGACCCATGACAGAATCCGCCGAACTATATCAGATACCACCCGAATTTAACGGCCTGAGACTCGACCAGGCACTGGCAAAATTACTGCCAGAGTTTTCCAGGAACCGCCTACAGAAATGGATTCGTGATGGCCAGGTGGCCGTTAATGGCAAACCGGCTCAACCCCGTCTACGTCTGGTCGGAGGGGATCAAATCAGCGTCACAACCCTGACACCGACGACCATAGCCCCACCGGCGGCCGAACCGATCGAGCTGGACATTGTCGATGAAGACGAAGACCTGATCATCGTCAACAAGCCTGCCGGCCTGGTGGTGCACCCTGGCGCCGGTATTAGTCACGGCACCCTGCAAAACGGGTTGCTGTTTCGCTATCCAGAACTGGCTGACATTCCCCGTGCAGGCATCATTCACCGTCTTGATAAAGAGACTTCCGGATTAATGGTGGTTACTCGAACCCTGCAGGCACACAAAGTGCTCTCCGAGAAACTCGCTGAACGGGAAATCAGCCGTGAATACCTGGCGCTGGTCCATGGCTGGATAATTGCTGGCGGAACGGTAGACGCCGCCATTGGCAGACACCCGGGCGACCGCACTCGAATGACCGTCACTGACGGCGGCCGTGAGGCTCGCAGTCACTACCGCCTGGCCCAACAGTGGCCTCACCACACCTTACTGCGGGTGCAGCTGGATACTGGCAGAACCCACCAGATTCGGGTCCATATGCGTCATATTCGCCATCCCGTGGTCGGCGACCCAACTTACGGAAATCGCACCGGCCCGCCGGCACGCGCTTCTGAGGCATTGCAACGGACGTTGAATGGGTTCAGACGCCAGGCGCTCCACGCGACCCGACTGGCATTTGATCACCCTCGTACCGGCCTGCCGGTAGAGTGGCAGCAACCGGTCCCGGCCGACTTTCAACGGCTTATCGATACCCTCGATCAGGAGTATGGGGATCACCAGGACGCGCCCGCCTGATTGACTAACCGTGAATTTGTCTAACCACAGAACTGCCGAGTGGATAACGCCGCAATGCCAGTTGCCACCGGGCATCCACGCCCTCACCACCTGCCGGGAGGGGGGTGTCAGCAAGCCGCCCTGGTCGGCCCTAAATCTTGCTTTGCATGTGGGTGATGATCCAGCAGCGGTGCTGCGCAACCGTCAAATACTAATCGAGGCCGCCAGGCTTCCCGCAGAGCCAGTCTGGTTAAATCAGCAACACGGTAAACGGGTCGCAAGGGCTGACCGGGCAACGCCAGCGACCCGTTACGACGCAGACGCCTGTTTTACCAATCAACCCAATCAGGTCTGCGCGGTACTCACCGCCGACTGCCTGCCGCTATTGATTTGCGACATTGACGGCAACGAACTGGCTGCCATCCACGCGGGCTGGCGCGGCCTGGCCGCCGGGATAATTGCTGAGACCCTGGGTTCTTTCACGCAGTCCAGTCACCGGCTACTTGCCTGGATTGGTCCGGCGATCAGCGCGCCACACTACGCGGTGGATGCCACCCTGCGAGATCGATTTTTGTCACTCGACCAGGACTACGAAAAGAGTTTTACGCCCACCGCAAAAAAAGGGGCTCGGCATCAATGGTTGATGGATCTGGCAGCCATTGCCAGCCTGCAGTTAAAAAAAGCAGGCGTTGAACGGATAACCCGTTCCGGTGTCTGCTGTTATGCAGACCCGCGGTTTTACTCTCATCGCCGCGATCCCGGCACCGGTCGCATGGCCACCCTGATCTGGCGCACCTGTGCCAACTGAGCGAAGTAGAGTTAGTATCCGTCCAAAATCCTGTACTCCAGCCTGTTAGATTGACCGCAGATTGGATATCCTCGCCAGACTGACCTGATCTCTACCCGACCAATACGAGGCAAGACCATTGAATAGAACCGTCAAAGTCCTATCCACCGTAATAGCCGTGGTCATTTTACTACCGGTAATCGCAGCGATCATCGCCAGTCAGGTCATCGACACTGACGACATTAAACGGATTGCCGCCGATCAGGTCGCCAGCCAGACCGGTCGCAAATTAACCATTGATGGCGACGTTGACCTGAGCTTTTTCCCCTGGCTAAGCCTCGACCTTGGTCACACTCAGCTCAGTAACGCTCCCGGGTTCAGTCCAGCAGCAATGGTCGAAATAGATCGGATTTCAGTGAGCCTGAAAATACTGCCGCTGCTGTTCGGGACCATTGAACTGGACACGCTCACCCTCGCCGGTTTGCACGCAGATCTGCAAATAAACGCCGATGGTGAGTCCAATTTTGCAGACCTGGGAGGGGGCACTAACGCCAGTGCCGGCGCAACCCAGGAATCTCCAACCAAAAACGACAACAAAGGTGGCGCGCTGGCGGCATTTACCCTCGGTGGAGTGGAAATCACCGATGCAAAGATACGGTGGCGAGACCCTGTCTCTTATACACATCTGACGCTGCCGACGAAGAGGATAGTGTAGAT
>CAJXVN010000259.1 GCA_913060775.1 uncultured Gammaproteobacteria bacterium
ATCTACACTATCCTCTTCGTCGGCAGCGTCAGATGTGTATAAGAGACAGCGGTAACAGGTGGCGCAGCGCGATATAGACCGGACTGCTGCCCAGGGAACGGGCCGCGAGTACGTGTTCCGATTCGCGCAAACTCAGCACCTGGGCGCGGGTCAAACGGGCAAAACCCACCCAGCCCACTGCGATCAGCGCCAGCACCAGGTTATCAATACCGGGGCCGAGCATACCGGCCAGCGCAATCGCCAGCAGCAACCCGGGAAACGCCAGCACCATGTCAATCAATCGCATCAGAATCTGATCGACCCGGCCACCCAGGTAGCCAGCGACCAACCCCACGCTAATGCCAAAGAGCGCCGACAGCGCAACAACCAGCACCGCCACCAGCAGTGAAAGCCGCGCACCGACGAGTAGCCGGTCAACCACGCTCCGCCCCAGTTCGTCGCCACCCAGCCACAACCCGGCCTTCGGCGTGTGCAATATCTGATCCAGTTGAATTAGCTCGGGCTGCAACGGCAACCAGGGCGAAACCATCACCACGAGCAGCAACAGGCCAATGCCAACCACAAAAATACGCACGGTCAGGAGCCCGCCAGGCGGATACGGGGGTCAATCAACCCGTAGACCACATCCGTCAGTAGATTAACCAGCACATAGATAGTGGCAATCAGTAACACGCACCCCTGGACCAGTGGATAATCCCGGCTCTGGATCGCCTCAACCGTGAGTCGTCCGATTCCCGGCCAGCTAAAGACCGTTTCAACAATGACCGCGCCCCCTAAAATCGCGCCAATCTGTAACCCCACCAGGGTAACCACCGGCAACAGCGCATTGCGCAGACTGTGACGCCAGAGGATGGTCCATTCACCCAGACCTTTGGCCCGGGCCGTGCGGACGAAGTCCGCCTCGGCAATTTCCAGCAGCGAGTTGCGCAACATGCGCGCGACAATCGCCGCCAGCGCAGTGCCCAGGGTAATGGCCGGCAACACCAGCGAACTCAGCCCATCCCGACCACTGACTGGAAACCAGCCCAGATAGACCGAGCCGAACAGGATCAGCAGTGGACCCAGCCAGAAATTAGGGATAGAAACCCCCAGCAGACTGAGGACCCGCGCGCCCTGGTCAACCCAGGTACGGGCATACCAGGCGGATACCAGTCCCAGAACCAGCGCCACCACCAGCGCCACCGCCATAGCAGCCCCGGCCAGCTCAACGGTGGCGGCCAGGCGCTCCGAAATCAACTCAACCACGGGACGGTGCTGAAACAGGGATTCGCCCAGATCCAGTTTGAGTAAACCCTGATAGTAATCGACCATCTGGGCCGTGAGCGGCCGGTCTAATCCATAAGCTTTCGCCAGCGCCGCCCGATCAGCGGTGGAGGCGCGCTCACCCAGCATCACCTCTACCGGGTCGCCAGGAATCACGTGGGTGAGCACGAACACGGCGAGCGACACCCCAAGAATGACCAGCAAGGCGGCCGCAACATGTCGAATGATTACCATTGATTCATGTTTCGCAGATACAGATGCGGGTACCGGGCCGCACCCGGTTGAACAGTTCCAGCAGCGCCGCGTTGTGCATACGAACGCAGCCATGAGAAAGGGCTACGCCCAACGGATTGCTCTCCGGCGTGCCGTGTATATAAATGTAGCGTCGCATCGTGTCGCAGTCGCCCCGCCGATTAAACCCCGGCTCCAGCCCACTTAACCAGAGAATTCGCGTCAGTATCCAGTCCCGGTCCGGATAATGGTGAGCGAGCGCTGGCCCATAAATTTCACCGCGAAAACGTCGGCCCTGGAAGACGCCATTTTCCGGCACGCCTGCGCCAATGCAGGCCCGAATCTGGTGCCAGCCCCGGGGAGTTTGCAGGCTGTTGTTCATCTCGCCCAGACCACGGGCAGCGGTCGAGACCGGCCACACCGACTCAATCTCGTCATCACCATTGATTAAAGTGATTGTCTGGTCGGCAACACTGACCCGAAGCCAGGGCTCACCCCGGCGCCGCGGGTTGGGTTGGGTTGTCGAGCGATCCCTCATGGCCGGCGAGCACCCTCGCTGTTCATCGTCATTTTTTGCGCCACCATCAAGCCATCATAATTGCCATCACGGCTCAGCGGATAACCGGTAAGCGTACGGCGAGCCACCAGCGTGTGGTTTTCATACCAGAGAGAGACATAAGGCCGGTGATCGGCCAGTTGTTGTTGTAATTGGGCATAGAGCTCGCCCTGTTCCGCCATTGTGGCCCCTTCCGCCTGAGCAATCAGCTGATCGACCTGCGCCGCATTAAACCGGCCCCGATTGGCCCCTTCCGGTGGAATGGCCGTGGAATGAAACAGGTAGCGAAAGATATCCGGCATTTTAATGCCCACCCAGGCTAGCGAATAGAGCTGAAACCGACCCGCTTTAATATCACCATAAAAAGTGCCCCATTCATGGCTTTCGATGTTAATCGTCAACCCCACCGCTTCGAGCTGCTGTTTAATAGCCGCCGCAATGCGCAGCCGCAACGCATCGGTAGAGACCTTATAGGAGAGCGTTGGTTCGCCACCTCTCTCACGAAACATAGCCACTAACTCGGCTGCCCGTTGCGGATCGTACTCCGTGGGTTCTATACCCCTGCCGCCAGCCCAGTGATCCGGCGGCAACACCGATTCAGCGCGTCGCGCACCGCCACCCAGCAGAGCATCAATAATCGCCTGTCGATCAATGGCCAGCGCGATGGCTTCCCGAATCAGTGGATCACCGCTAACCGGATCGTCAAAGTTAAACCCCAGATAGCTGTAGTTGCTGCCGGCAGCCTGTTCCACCTTTACCCCCGGCTGGTCACGAAGCCAGCCAATCAGTTCCGACGGCAGATCATTTTGCACCAGGTCTATCTCGCCGCGAATCAACTTGAGCGCACGCACGGTAGCGTCGGCCACCCGCAATAGTTCCACCTGCTGGCCGTCCCGCCGGCGCTCCAGGAGTACCTGTTCCGGCGCGGGCCAGCTCACCAACTTGAAGGCACCGTTACCAATAAGCTGGTCAGGGGCTAAGCGCGGTAGCGCCGCGGAGGTAGCGGGCAATATCGATAGCGTCAACCGACCGGGGAAGAGTGCATCCGGCCGAGCAAGGAAAAAATCAACGGTTGCGTCGTCAACCTGCTCGATCCGATCAATCACACTTAGCCCGCTACGGTGGGGCGAAATGGAATCTTCCCGCAACACGGACTCATAGGTAGCCACCACGTCGGCGCTGGTCAGCTGACGACCATCGGAGAATGGCGGTATTGAGTCATTCAGGGTGAAACGGTAATGCCGGGGAGACAACACCTGCCAGCTCGCCAGGTCCGGTGTCGGGCGTAGCTGGTCGTCAAAATCAACCAGCCCACGGTACAGCAAGCGGCAAACCCGGTTGGATACCGCATCCGTGGCGTAACGGGGGTCGAGGGTCGACGGTGCCTGCACCAGTCCCATGCGGATAACAGGGGTCTCTTCTACGTCCGCGTAGTTGTCGCAGCCACCCACCATTAATCCGGCAACCACCACCAGGAGCCCGCCGCAAACAATCTTCGACCACATCACCCCACAGCCCTGTTTTGCAGGGGTTCCTGTCGCCGCTCATCAGCGGAATAAACCGGGCTAAACGATCGTTTATCTATTCTGGGGATTAAGCTAGAATTGAAGGCTAGCATGTCGAAAGGCACCCGGATTAATTGCAAGTCATTACACGAGAGAGGAAGTTTTTGATGTCCGCTGTAATCGCCGAAAAACCGACTGGATTAAGCATCGTTGCCCGGGTAACCACGGTACCACACCTGGTATTTGGTGCCCTGCCGATACTGGGTTACCTACTGGGTGGCGGGATTTTCCACTGGTTAACCCCGGCCGTTTATCTGTTACTCACCATCGCCGACCCGATGGTTGGGAATGACGAAACCAACCACAACCCCGCCGATGAACAGGCGCTGGAAGGCCGCCTGTTCTACCGCTGTCTCTTATACACATCTGACGCTGCCGACGAAGAGGATAGTGTAGAT
>CAJXVN010000260.1 GCA_913060775.1 uncultured Gammaproteobacteria bacterium
GAGAGGTCTCGTGGGCTCGGAGATGTGTATAAGAGACAGCTCCAACAAATGGGCAGGGCAATGCGACGCCTGCGGCGAATGGAACACCATTGTCGAGGAAACTCCGCTGTCCGCCGGACCCGGCAAGGCCTTGAAAGGCGCGCGCGGACGCAGGCTGACACTCACTGACCTCGCCACCAAAGAAGCGCCGCCGCCGCGCAGTTCCTCCGGCATGGACGAATTCGACCGCGTTTTGGGCGGCGGTCTGGTCCCGGCCTCGGCCATTCTGGTCGGCACCCCAGAGATCGGCAGCGAACTGGGGCTGAAGCCTCGGGCCAGAATTCGTGCCTTTGCCTCCATCGGCACCGAACCGACCATCATGCTCACCGGGCCAGCGCCGGCCGCTAAAAAAGCTCTCAAACGGGCCGGCATGACGATCGATGACATTGATCTGTTTGAGGTTAACGAAGCCTTCGCCGCCGTGGTGCTGAAGTTCATGCGCGAAACCAACGCGCCGCTGGACAAAATCAACGTCAACGGCGGCGCTATTGCCATGGGGCACCCGTTAGGTGCCACCGGGGCGATGCTGGTAGGAACCGTCCTTGATGAACTCGAACGCCGCGACCTGAATACCGCACTCATAACACTCTGTATTGGCGCCGGCATGGGCACCGCCACTATCATCGAACGGGTTTGAGGAGCAACACCATGATTGATTACGACATTGACCAGAACGGTATCGCCACTCTCACCTGGAACATGGTTGACGCTGGCACCAACATCCTCAGCCAGGCGTCGATGGCCGCCTTTTCCGAGGCAGTCGACAAAGCCGCTGCCCACGATTCGGTAATCGGCCTGGTGATTGCTTCCGCTCGCAAGGACTTTCTCGCCGGCGCCGATATTTCCATGTTTATGGAAATTGATGACGCCGCCGAAATGGCCGTCCTGGCCGGCGGCGCGCAGGGCATGATTCGCCACCTGGAGACCTGCGGTAAACCGGTGGTTGCTGCAATCAATGGCACCGCGCTCGGCGGCGGCCTGGAACTCTGCCTCGGGTGCCACCACCGGGTCGCCGCCGACAACCCCAAAACCCGAATAGGACTGGTGGAAGTGACCATTGGCGTGATTCCCGGTGCCGGCGGCACCCAACGCCTGCCGCGCCTTATCGGTATCAAAAATGCGCTACCACTGATGGCTGAAGGCAAGCGTATTAAGGTTGAGCAGGCGCTGAAACTGGGCATCGTCGACCAGGTAGTGGCGCCGGAAAAACTACTCGATACCGCCAAACAGTGGATTCTCGATGGCGGCAAGGCTGGTAACCCGTGGGATAAACGCGGCTTCACCCCACCGGGCGGCGATTTAACCGATGCCGGGAATCAGGATTTCATGGCAGTCGCTAATGCCATGCTCCGGGAACAGAGCAAAGGCAACTACCCGGCACCCCTCGCGGTACTCGCCGCCGTCCACGACGGCATTAACTCCCCCCTCGATGAGGGACTAAAAATCGAGGCCAAGTATTTTGGTCGCACCGCCACCGGCAAAGTGGCACAAAACATGATTCGCAGCCTGTTTTTTGGCATGCAGGCAGCCAATAAGCTCAAGGGCCGGCCAAAAGGGTTTGATCCCCGACCACCCACCAAAGTAGCGGTGCTCGGTGCCGGACTGATGGGCGCTGGAATTGCCCACGCCTGTGTGATCCGGGGTATCCCCACGGTGCTACTCGACGCCACCCAGGAAAAGGCCGACGGCGGCAAGGCGGCCATTAAAAAACTGCTGGACCGCGAGGTAGAAAAGGGCCGTCTCACCGAACAGAAACGCGACGGCGTGTTGTCACTGGTGACTGCGACTGCCGATTACACCGACCTTAAAGGCACGGACCTGGTGGTTGAAGCCGTGTTTGAAAGCCGCGAAGTTAAGGCCGAAGTGACGGCCAAAGTCGCCGAACAACTTGGCGATGAAATCGTGTTTGGCTCCAACACCTCGACCCTGCCGATCACTGGCCTGGCTGAAACCTGGAAGAAGCCGGAGAACTTTATTGGCATTCATTTCTTCTCACCGGTTCACCGCATGGGGCTGGTCGAAGTCATCCTGGGCGAAAAAACCTCGGATGCGACCCTCGCCGCCACCCTCGATTTTGTCAAAGCCATTGGCAAAACCCCCATTGTGGTCAACGACGCCCGCGGTTTTTATACCAGCCGCGTTGTCTGCACCTATTGTGAAGAAGGCATGGCCATGCTCACCGAGGGCGTCAAACCGGCGTTGATCGAAAATGCCGGACTGATGACCGGCATGCCACTGGGGCCACTTTCCCTCTCCGATGAGGTCCAGGTCGGGCTGCTATACAAAGTACGCAAACAGTGGGAGGCGGATCTGGGCGACGACTTTGAACCAACCATCGGCTGGCCGGTCGTACAGACCTTTGTGGAGAAATTCGACCGCACTGGCAAAGGCAGTGGCAAGGGCTTTTATGACTACGGCGATGGCAAACAGCTCTGGAGCGGGCTGGCCGAACACTACCCGGTTGCCGACCAGCAACCGGAGGTTGAGTCGCTTAAAAAACGGCTGCTCTACGTTCAGGCCATCGACGCCGCTCGCTGCCTCGAAGACAAGGTCGTCACCACGGTAACCGATGCAGATATTGGTTCCATTCTCGGCTGGGGTTTTCCACCCTGGGCCGGCGGTGTGATTTCACTGATTGAAACGGTAGGTATTGCCACCTTTGTGGAGGAATGCCAGCAGCTCGCCAAAGAGCACGGGCCCCGGTTTGAACCGCCCAAATTGCTCCAGGATATGGCCGCTAACGGCGACTCTTTTCACAGCCGCTGACGGTTTCTTTATTAGCCACAGCCCTTGCCGAGGAACGTGATTCGCTAACTGGACACGGACCGAGGCAATGTGGCTGTGGGTACAGACGAGATGGCCGCGCTGCAGCAAGCGATGAGATGCTGCCAACCTGTCTACTCAAAAAGAGATTAATCACCCTCAGTGAGCTTAACGATGTCGTCACCCAGCCAACCGGACAAACCCGGCACTCGCCGTTGGTCGTTCCTTAAACGCAAACGGTTCTGGCTTCTCACCGGCATCGTCATATACACACTGGTCGGTTTTTTCGCCGTGCCTGCCGTGGTGAAAACCCAGCTCGTTACCCAGACCGACCAGCAACTGCACCGCACCGCTCAGGTTGAGGCGGTCGAGTTCAACCCCTATGCACTGAGCCTCTCGATTCAGGGTTTTGACCTCGCCGATACGGACGGTGTATCCCTGATTCGCTTTGAAAAACTGGCGGTCAATTTTCAGCTATCCAGCCTGTTTCGCTGGGCCTGGACCTTTGCCGAAATACGGCTGGAATCGCCCGAAATTTTTTATGAGCGGTTTGCTGACGGCGATAGCCGTCTGGACCGACTGATTAGCGAGCTAGCAGCTACGGAACCCGAACCAGACCCCGATGGCGAAGAAGATAAGGGTCCAGGGGGGTTACCGCGCCTGCTGATCCACTCGCTGGCCATTAATCAGGGCCAGGCAGCCCTCATAGACCGACAACCGGGCAGCCCGGTGGAGTTAGCGCTGGGACCCATCGACATTGCTGTGGAGCAACTGAACACCCTGCCCGACCGGAGCGGCCAACAACGGGTCGCGATACAACTGCCCGGTGGCGGCAAACTAAGCTGGCAGGGCACGCTCGATATCGCGCCGTTTACCTCGTCCGGCGAGCTGCTACTCCACAATTTACAACTGCAGGCGTTAACTCCTTATCTGGCTAGCCAGTTAGCGATCGAGGATTTTACTGCGGCGGTCTCCAGCAGCCTGACCTACCAGATCGGCATCAATCCACAAGGTCGCTTTACCGCCCAGATCGAACCGCTCAACCTTAGTATTGATGGGATAACCCTGACCGGACTCACCCCCAGCACCGAATTGCTTGCCATTCCCAGGGTGCAGCTGGAGGGTGGCTCGATCCATTTTCCGGAACAGCGAGTCGCCATTCCTGTCTCTTATACACATCTGACGCTGCCGACGAAGAGGATAGTGTAGAT
>CAJXVN010000261.1 GCA_913060775.1 uncultured Gammaproteobacteria bacterium
GCGTAGAAAAGCAGCATAGCGGGCGGTTTGGCTGTCACCGACTCGGCCATCCATGCGATGAATTTCGACCAGTTCGTGATTTACCTTGGTTTCAAAGCCATGGTCGGCATGTTCCAGTTCAGGCTCATAAACGAAGGCGAAACCGCCGGTCATCCCGGCACCAAAATTAATGCCGGTAGGTCCAAGGATGGTCACCACGCCGCCGGTCATGTATTCACAGCCGTGATCGCCAATGCCTTCGACCACGGCACGGGCACCGGAGTTGCGTACGCCAAAGCGTTCGCCGGCTAGCCCGGCCGCGTAGAGGGTGCCGCCGGTGGCGCCATAAAGACAGGTGTTGCCCATGATGGTGGTTTGATGGCTTTTGAACAAACTGGCACGCGGTGGGTAAAGCACCAGCTGGCCCCCGGCCATGCCTTTGCCGACATAATCGTTGGCATCGCCTTCGAGTTCCAGGTTCAATCCGCCGGCGTTCCAGACACCGAGGCTCTGCCCAGCGGTACCGCGCAGTTTCAGGGTGATGGGGCAGTCAGCCATGCCCAGGTTGCCATAACGTTTGGCAATCTCACCGGAAATGCGAGCGCCGATGGAGCGGTCAATGTTCTGCACTTCGTAGTTAAAAATGCCACCCAGTTTGTTGTCGATGGCCTCTAAGGTGTCATTAACCATCTGCTCAGCTTTTTCCCCTTTATCGAAAGGTTCATTGCGGGGTGAGCTACAGAACTGCGGTTTACCATGGGCCGACTCATCGACTGCCAGCACCGGTGACAGATCAAGGTGGCCCTGTTTGTCGGTCTCACCGGGTAACAGGTGCAACAGGTCAGTACGGCCGATTAGCGCTTCCATGGTGGAAATACCAAGGCTGGCCATGATCTGACGGGTCTCTTCAATCACGAAACGGAAGTAAGTCTCGACCATTTCGGGCAGGCCGTGGTAGTGCGCCTTGCGCAGTTCGTCGTTCTGGGTGGCGACGCCAGTGGCACAGTTGTTGAGGTGACAGATGCGCAGGTATTTGCAGCCCAGTGCGACCATGGGGGCCGTACCGAAGCCGAAACTTTCGGCGCCAAGCAGGGCTGCCTTGATTACGTCGAGGCCGGTTTTCATGCCGCCATCGGCCTGGATACGAACCTTGTCGCGCAGATCGTTCAGGCGCAGGGTCTGGTGGGTTTCAGCCAGGCCCATCTCAAACGGAATGCCCGCGTATTTGACCGAGGTCAGCGGGCTGGCGGCCGTGCCACCGTCATAACCGGAAATGGTGATCAGATCAGCGTAGGCCTTGGCAACGCCAGCAGCAATGGTGCCGATGCCAGCCTGGGCCACCAGTTTGACCGATACCAGCGCCTCTGGATTAACCTGCTTGAGGTCAAAAATCAGCTGGGCGAGATCTTCGATGGAATAAATGTCGTGGTGCGGTGGCGGTGAAATCAGGGTGACACCGGGCCGGGTATAGCGCAGGGTGGCAATCAGGTCGTTGACCTTGTCACCGGGCAGCTGGCCGCCTTCACCGGGCTTGGCCCCCTGAGCGATTTTAATCTGCAGTACTTCAGCGTTGACCAGATAGTGGGGGGTGACCCCAAAACGGCCAGACGCCACCTGCTTTATCTTTGAGGTGCGTTCATTGCCGTAACGGTCGATACTCTCACCGCCCTCGCCCGAGTTGGAGCGGCCACCGAGGCGATTCATGGCGATGGCTAACGACTCATGGGCCTCGGGTGATAGTGCGCCCAGGGACATGCCGGCGCTATCAAACCGCTGGATAATGGCCTCTAAAGGCTCAACGTCACTGAGTGGAATCGGCGTTTGATCGCTACTGATGCCGATCAGGTCGCGCATGGTTGCCGGCGGGCGGTGGTTAACCAAGCTGGCAAACTCATCGTAATAGCGCTGCTCGCCGGTACGCACGGCACCGTGGAGGGCGCGGACAATGTCCGGGTTATAGGCGTGGTATTCGCCGCCATGAACGTATTTCAGCAGGCCGCCCTGCTCGACAACTTTGCGCGCTTTCCAGGCGTTGCGGGCCAGGTGGCGCTGGTCGTTCTCAAAGTCGATAAAGCGGCTACCGCTGATGCGACTGGTGACGCCTTCAAAACAGGGGTTGACCACCTCATCATGGATGCCGACCGCCTCGAACAGCTGGGCGCCACGATAGCTGGCAATGGTCGAAATGCCCATTTTAGACATGATTTTAAAGAGCGCTTTGTTGATGCCCTTAATGTAGTTGGCGCAGGCTATCTGCGGGTCTTTTTGTTCGCCCTCAGCGATCTGTTCCACAGCGGCCAACGCCAGGAAGGGATAAACAGCAGTCGCACCAAAACCGATCAGTGTTGCAATTTGGTGAGGGTCGCGGGCGCTGCCGGTTTCCACGACTACCTGAGCATCGCCGCGAATACCGAGCCGAGTCAGGTGGTGATGAACGGCACCGGTGGCCATTAACGCCGGTACTGGAATCTGTTCTCGATCCAGGTTGCGGTCACTGAGAATAATGATGGTTTTACCGGCCCGAATCGCTTCCTCGGCCCGGCTGCAGATGCCTTCAATGACTTGCTGGAGGACGCTGCCGTCGTCCAGGGGACGGTAGTGGAGGTCGATCATTTCAGCGGAAAGACCGAGTTGATCGAGGGCCTGCATCTGATGAAACGCGCGTCGAGAAAGTACCGGTGTATCCGTGGTGACTTTAGCGGCGTGTTCCGGAATTTCATCAAAGACGTTGCGAAATCGACCAAAATTAGTGGTCAGTGACATCACAATGTTTTCCCGCAGAGGATCGATGGGCGGGTTAGTCACCTGAGCAAAAGACTGGCGGAAATAATCGTAAATAGAGCGCACCTGGCGCGACAGCACGGCCATGGGTGTGTCATCGCCCATGGAGCCGGTGGCCTCCTGACCATTGTCAGCAAGCGGCCTCAGAACCTGGGTCAACTCCTCGTAGGTGAGGTTAAAGAATTTTTCATAGGTTCTCAGGCTGTCGCCATGAATCCCTTCACCAAATTCCGCCTGACTTTTGGCGGCGCAGTCGATATCAGTCAGGTAATGGCTATGTTGTTTAAGCCAGCTTTCATAGGGGTGGCGTTGGGCCAGCATGCGGTCAATGTCGGCCGGCATGAGTAGCTCGCCGGTCCAGGTATCCACGGCCAGCATTTCGCCGGGTTTCAGGCGACCCTTGCGCAATACCTGTTCGGGTGGATAGTCAATGACTCCGGTTTCGGATGCCAGCGTAATGGTGCGGTCGGTCGTGATGACCCAGCGCGCGGGTCGCAGACCGTTTCGATCGGTGCGACAGGCGGCATAGCGGCCATCGGTTAACACGATACCTGCCGGGCCGTCCCATGGTTCAGAGATCATGCTGTGATAACGATGGCTGGCTCGCAGGTCTTCGCCCATGTGCGGGTCGTTCTGCCAGGCAGGTGGAATCATTAGCTGCATGGCTCGGAAAATATCCATGCCGCCGGAGAGCAACACGTCGAGCATGTTGTCCAGGCTTTGCGAATCAGAGCCGCCGCTGTTGACCACCGGCAGAATATCGTCAACGTTGTCGAATAGTGGACTGGCAAATTTGCTGCCGCGGGCCTGTGCCCAGAAACGGTTGCCCTGCACCGTATTGATTTCGCCATTGTGGGCGAGATAACGAAACGGTTGCGCCAGTTTCCAGGAAGGAGAGGTGTTGGTCGAAAAGCGCTGGTGGTAGATACAGATTGATGAAGTAAACCGGGGATCGCCCAGATCCGGGAATAGTTCCGGTAGCCGTGCCGGCATCACCAGGCCTTTATAGGAGATGACGTGGCAGGAGAGGGCGGTGACAAAGAAACTGTCGTCGTCGGCAAGCACTTTTTCGGTGCGCCGCCGCGCAAAATAGAGATGGCGGTTAAAATCCACCTCGTCCATGTCGGCGTCGCCGTTAACAAAAACTTGCTCGATCTGTGGTTGGGATCGAGTCGCCTGCTCACCCAGTGCTGAAGGGTTAACGCTGTCTCTTATACACATCTGACGCTGCCGACGAAGAGG
>CAJXVN010000262.1 GCA_913060775.1 uncultured Gammaproteobacteria bacterium
TCGGCAGCGTCAGATGTGTATAAGAGACAGGGATAGCCACAGGTAACCCAGCAGGAGTGAAGCCGCCCTTAATACCGGGTTTTTCCATAAAAGATGGAAATCCTCCCGCCGCAGCAATACGAGGGCCGGCAGCAGCACCAGCAGATAATAGGTGTTTCGCATGCTCCTTGTATCGGGTGCCAGATAGAGCGCAGCCAGGAACAGGAACAACATCGGCCACAAACTGGCGAGCCGCCATCGACGACGGGGGTTTAAAGCAGCGCCCGTAACCTCGCTCATCTGACCACTTTGACTGGAGTCACTTGTTTTGCCGTACCCAGAAGCACGCTTGGCGCTGGAATGAATAGAAGTATTTGGTGGAGCCGAGGAGAATCGAACTCCTGACCTTCGCATTGCGAACGCGACGCTCTCCCAACTGAGCTACGGCCCCAAAAAACCGGTTATGGAGCGGCGGAGCCGCCCCAACAAAATTCATCATGCGGGTCCCTGATGAACTTCCAGCAACGGGCACCCGTCAAATCGGCGACAAATGTACCACTGGCAGATGTCCACTCGCCAGCGGCAATAGTGTGTAAAAATGCATCACGCGACCTACATCACCGGGAGGACCCCATCATGAGTTCATTTCTTTCAGCCGTGGTTATCGGTGCCATGCTCCATACCAGCGCAGCAACGCCTGTACCTGCCGATCAGCTCAATGACGGCATCACTGCCTTTGAGATGCAGGAATACGACAAGGCGATGGGATTAATCAAACCGCTTGCAGAGCAAGGCGACCCGGAAGCTCAGTATTTTATGGGCACTTTTTACTGGTACGGCAGTGGTGTTACTCGCAGCACGCCGATTGCCCAAAAATGGTTTTCCAAAGCGTACAAAACCTGGTTGGCGGCCGCAGAACAGGGTGACGCCGGCGCCATGGTTGAGGTCTCCCGCATGTATAACGCCGGCCTCGGGGTCGAGCGCGATGTGAAAGCCGCTTTAGTTTGGATTCGAAAAGCGCTTGAACACAATGAAGTAGAAGCACATGCAGTACTGGGCGATATGTACATGGAAGGTGACGGTGTTGAAAAAAACCGAGACGAAGCCATTAAGCTTTATCATAAGGCCGCTGACCTTGGCGATCCCTACGGCCAGGTCATGCGGGCCCGCTATGCGGTAGCACAGTAATTTCGCGGGCAGTTATTAACCAGACTAATTTTTGTAACTGTCGCTCCAGCCGGACAAACAAAAGCCCTTCATTTGAAGGGCTTTTGTTTGTCCGGCCCCCCTCTCTGAAATGGCCATCACCTAAATGGAAACTTTGCTTTACTACCTGCCTGTCGGCGCGATCGCCGGGCTCATTGCTGGCTTACTGGGACTCGGGGGTGGGGTGGTTCTGGTACCGGCGCTAGTTATTGTATTTCCACTACTGGGAATGCCCGAGGCGTCATTAATGCAAATGGTAGTAGGCACCTCGCTGGCAACCATCGTCCCCACATCAGCCTCCTCTGTTTACGCTCACTACCTGCGCAATGCGGTCAGCTGGCCCATATTTCGACAGCTGGCTCCGTGGATGCTCGTCGGCGCCATTACCGGCGGCCAGATAGCTCACCTGTTACCCAGTATTGTTTTGCAGTACACCTTTGCGATCTACGTACTGTTTGCGTCAACGCAGATGCTAATGAGTAGCGCCACCAAACCGACGGATCGAACACCACCGGCTTATGCCGGCAACGCACTGGCGGGGGGATTAATCGGTGCCTTGTCCGCCATGCTAGGTATCGGCGGTGGCAGTGCCACCGTGCCTTACCTGACTTTCTTTGGGATCAACGTGCGTAATGCAGTGGCCACTTCATCGGCCTGCGGTTTCGTGCTGGCGGCGAGCGGTGCAATGACTTTTATCGCAACCGGCTGGGGTTTGCCCGGCCTGCCTGCTAATACGTTGGGGTATGTCTACCTGCCGGCGTTTTTGGGGCTGGTTATACCGGGCGTGTTAATCGCCCCGGTTGGCGCGAAACTGGCCCACACACTACCCACCGCAACCTTAAAAAAAATCTTCGCGCTCTTCCTGATTTTTATGGGTTTAAAAATGCTGTTTGATTAAGCATATCGACCGGGGGGGGGCACAGCAGTTACACCCGGTCCAGCGTCACAAATTGCATCGGCCACGCATTTTTATCGTCCGCCGAACAAGTCACCTCATCCACCGCTACCCATTCACTGGCGTCCCACTCCGGGAACCAGGTATCGCCACTGAACTCGCCTTCAACAAAGGTCAGATACATCCGTTGAGCGACGGGTAGCGCCGCACGATAAACCTGCGCGCCGCCAATCACCATCAATTCTGAATCACCCTCTCCTGCTGAATCCAGCTCGATGGCCTGCTCCAGGCTACTCACCTGTTCAGCGCCTTCCAGTTCTGGCTCACCACGACTTAACACCAGATTGCGGCGGTCAGGCAGCGCCTTACCCAGACTTTCCCAGGTTCGCCGCCCCATCAACACCGTATGACCAAGGGTCACCTCACGAAAATGGCGCATATCGGCGGGCAACCGCCAGGGAAGACGATTATCATTGCCAATCAATCGGTTACGGTCCATCGCCGCGACCAGAGCGACACTCATACAGCCACCGGTGCTGCAATATGGGGAGCCGGCTCATAATTGACGATTTCGATATCTTCATAGGCGAAATCAAACAGATTCGTTACGGCCGGGTTCAGCCGTAACTGTGGTAACTCTCCCGGTTCGCGAGCGAGTTGTTTATCGGTTTGTTCGAGATGATTTTCATAGAGATGGGCATCCCCCAGGGTGTGCACAAAATCCCCCGGTTCCAGGCCGCAAGCCTGGGCAACCATGCTCGTCAGCAGCGCATATGAAGCGATATTAAAGGGGAGCCCCAGGAAAATATCGGCGCTGCGTTGATAGAGCTGGCAGGACAGGCGACCCTCGGCCACGTAGAACTGGAACATCGTATGACAGGGCGGTAACGCCATCTGCCCCACCAGCGCCACGTTCCAGGCAGACACCAGCAGGCGACGCGAGTCCGGGTTGGTTTTGATCTGTTCGATCAGGTTACTAATCTGGTCAATCTGACCACCCGAATAATCCGGCCAGCTACGCCATTGAACGCCATAAACCGGTCCTAGCTCGCCATCGTCATCAGCCCATTCATCCCAGATTGACACCTTATTTTCGTGCAGCCAGGCAATATTCGAATCGCCGCGTAAAAACCAGAGCAACTCATAAATGATCGACCGCAAATGCACCTTTTTAGTCGTCACCACAGGAAATCCATCGGCAAGCTTAAACCGCATCTGGTGGCCAAAAACACTCCGGGTGCCGGTCCCTGTACGGTCCTGCTTGATCACCCCGTGATCTCTGACGTACCGCATCAGATCTAGATACTGCTGCATTATTTCCTCACCTGAAAAAACATGAACACGAAACCGACGTTCCGTTGGCGTCATTCATACTAATGATATAGAGAAATCAAGTAGAATCATCATCCGTTGAAGAACCATTTTAGCCCGCCGCATCGATCGGCCCACCCGTAGCGCAAGATAAATATGTCAAACCAGAATTCCATATCCGTTGATGTTGAATCCACCTATGTCGAGACGCAATCCGAACCCGAGCTGGAGCGGTTTGTTTTTGCTTACACGGTCACGGTGACCAATCATGGCGATGCACCGGCGCGTCTGGTTTCCCGGCACTGGGTGATCACCGACGCCAACGATGAAGTTCGGGAAGTCAACGATATCGGAGTGGTCGGCAAAACCCCGCGTATAGAAGCCGGCAAGAGTTTTACCTACCGCAGCCATGCAGTGCTGGAGACCCCCTACGGCCTGCTGCAGGGGAACTATCAGATGGTCACTGACGATGGCCAGGAATTTGCCGCCCTGATTCCCGATTTCAGCGTTATCGCACCGAGTTTTCTCCATTGATTACGGTTACCGTTAATCAGGAGCTGTCTCTTATACACATCTCCGAGCCCAC
>CAJXVN010000263.1 GCA_913060775.1 uncultured Gammaproteobacteria bacterium
TCTTCGTCGGCAGCGTCAGATGTGTATAAGAGACAGAGAACCTGCTGGTTATGGACGATTTCATGGAGCACGTAAACTGGGCGGCCGTATAGCTCGAGGGCTCGTTCAACGATATCAATAGCGCGGACCACGCCGGCGCAAAATCCCCGGGGTTGGGCCAGAAGTATTTTCATGATGGGTTTCCAGACAGATTAATACGGGAAGTTGGGCGGTGCGTCCGCCTGGCGCCAGGAAACGATAGCCGCTTCATACGGACCCTGGCAAAGGGCCGGGCAATCCCCTGGATATTCTATTGATCACGGTTAATACGGCACGATTACGGGTGGCGGCGGTTTTAACGAATAATCCACTTAACGTGACGGCCCGACGTGAAATTTTAATCGAATGATCCGAATAATTCTCCTGCTGGCTGTGGAGTTTTTTCAGGGTCAGCAGGGCGAGAATAACTGGAAACAGCAGGAAACGACGAATTTCTCTCTCTTCTGCTGGAATTAGCAGTGCGTAACGCACGGCGTTATTCAGGTGGTAACGGGTAATTCCTAACAACTGCTCGACCCCGGCTGTCATGCCTGGGTTAACCGGGCCAGAACCCAGATGGGTCAGGTCAAAACCATTTTTTGTAAAAATATCCCTGGGTAGCCAGCATATCCCTCGGGATTTATCGACCTGAATATCCTTTAGAATGTTTGTCAGCTGAAGGCCCTGTCCGAACGAGTGCGCGAGTTTAGTCAGGGTGTCCCGATGACTGTTAATGGCGGCTGAATGGGCGCAAAAAAAATCGGTGAGCATTTCCCCCACCACCCCCGCAACCACATAACAGTAACGGTTGAGGGTCGCCATGTCTGTCAGTCCAGATCCCTGTTCGCAACCCTGGAAATCCGGCATGCCGGTCGCCATTTTGGTCACGCAGGTTTGAATGGCATTTTGTTGTAACGGGCTCAGTTTCCGAGTGATTGCAATGACCCGGGTGCTCGATTTGACCAGATCCACTTCGGTCGACGGTACCGTAGGCGCGAGCGCTGCCGCCAGTTCCGTAGCGAAACCCTGACCATCGTCTGTCCCGTTTACCAGGTTGATTAATTGCTGGCTAAAGGTGAGTTTAGATTCGACGGGTAATTGCGGGTCGTCTTCGATGGTATCGGCAATGCGGCAGAGCAGGTAGGCATTACCGACTGCGTGTTCCAGTTCCGTCGGTAATAAGGGGATAGTCAGCGCGAAGGTCCGTGACACTTCGTTCAGGGCCTGTCGCTGGTAGGTGATCTCATCGTGCGAAAGAGGTGTCGAAAGGTTGGTCATGGGTGTGATCGAATAGAGACTGGGAGGGCCATTGCGGTGCCGTCGGCGGTTAAACTGAGCGAGGGTGCCATGATATATTGGCCGCCACCCAAATAAACAGTTTCATTCAAGTTAGTGGGTGCATTCCTCGTTTTCTTTGTTGAGCATCTCCCCGTTTAAGGTCCTGAATTGAACGCTTTAGTGGCAACGCTGGATCAGGCGCTGGTGCCGGTCATGCTAGTTATCGGAATCGGCTATCTGTGGCGTCTGCTGTCGCCAGCTGGGCTGGAGGCTCCGTTAATGCGCCGGGTACTGGGTGGGTTGGTTATGTATATCACCTACCCGGCTCTGGCGTTTAGCGTGGTTGCTACTGCCGAATTGAGCATGGAAGTACTTTGGGTTCCGGGTATGACCATGGTTAGTATTTTTGCCGGTGTTCTGTTGGGCCGGTTGATTGCGCCACTGGCTGGAATACAGGGTCGAGCCGATGTGGGTGTGTTGCTGTTGGCCTGCGGGTTCGGCAATCTTATTTCGATGGGGATCCCGGTGGTCGCTGCGGTGTTTGGTATGGCCGCCACGCGGTACGCCATTTATGCCGACATCATGGGTCTGGCCCCGCTACTGTGGACGCTGGGTTTCTGGATAGCCCTGCGATATGGCGGTAACGCAGGTGGTGCCGTGGGGCTGGGGAGTTTCGTTGGTCGGTTGTTCCGTCTGCCGCCACTATGGGCATTTATGATCGCTCTGGGACTGAATCTGGCGGGGGTGTCTCTGCCGGTTAGTCTGGATCGGGCAGTGACCATGGTCGGTAACGCAACCATGCCGTGTATGTTGTTGACCGTCGGCATGTCGTTAAGCGTATCGAGTGTCTGGCGCTATCCAAGGGCCATTTTCGTGGTCGCCCTACTCAAATTGATTCTTCTGCCACTGCTGTTGTTTCTCGGTGGCCGACTGCTGGTGGGCGAGGGAGAGATGTTATCTGCCACTACCTTGCTGGCGGCGATGCCAACGATGATGGCGACGATTATTCTGAGCGAAGAATATGGCCTTAACACCGAATTACTGGCCACGCTGATGGTCGGTAATACCCTGTTGTTCTTTACGACTTTTCCAGTCTGGCTCTATTTCCTAACCGGCGGATGATGTTGGTTTTCATCCGTTTAGCCAGGTATCAATGGTTAAAAAAAAGCCAGTATAGAAATCTATACTGGCTTTTTTAGTGATTGAGCTGGTTGAAAAGTCGTTAGCCCATTTTTGCGATTCGAGCTTTCCACTGATCGATAACACCGGGGTTCTTGGTGTAAAGCGGTGGCTCGCCTTTAAGGACATTGCCTACATTGGCGACAGCGGCCACCGGCAGTGAGTCCATCACGTCCTTTGAATGACCCAGTATATGCGGCGTCAGAATGACGTTGTCGAGCTCGCGGAATGGGTGGTCAAGCGGTAGCGGCTCGTCAACGAACGCATCTAGACCGGCACCGGCGATCGCGCCATTTTTAAGAGCTTCGTAGACGGCTGCTTCGTCCAGTGCCGCGCCCCGGGCGGTGTTCACCAGGTAAGCAGTGGGTTTCATTAATGCCAGTTCTTCGGCACCGATCATCGCTTTGGTTTCATCCGTGACGGTCACGTGAACACTGACAAAATCACTGGTTTTTAGCAGGGTTTCCAGGTCCACTTTTTTGGTACCTGCAGGCGCCTGGTCCTGTTCAACGTAGGGATCGAAATAGAGTATCTCGGTTTCCCAGCCCTGGAGTCGGTCGACGACGCCACGGGCGATACGGCCCATGCCAATTAGACCGATCGTGCGGTTACGGACGCTGCACGCCGTTAAAACCTTTGGTCGCGGCGCGTTGTCGCGAAGTAGCTGCTGTTTGAAAGGGAGTTGCATGGCTAAAGCAGAGATCAGCAGCATGGTTGCCTCGGACATGCCGAGAAAGTTCTCCGGCGTTGCTCCGTGACCAACAATGATGCCCAGGTCTGTCGCTGCATCAACATCAATCGATTCAACTCCAATGACCGGCGACATGATCGCTTTGAGCTTAGGAGCAGCCATCATCATTTCACGGCTGATCACGGTGATTGGGCTGACCAGAGCAATGTCGGTGTTACCGAACAGCTCCGGCCAATCCTCTTCGGCATAGACAGTTGCGCCGGGCGGTACGTTAGGTGTGCCACGGATTATTTCGACATCAAGATCGCTAAGCGCATCGGCCAGGATGTCGGAAATCCAGTCGTTGGAGACAAGAACACGTGGTGTTGCCATAAAAAAATCCTCCTGATCTAACCCGCTCAGGAAAAGCCTGGCGGGCGGTTTATAGTGAATTACAGCACAGCCTAGACAGCGAGCCAGTTATCCAGGGTCGCTTATGTTCGGTGAACATAAAGGGGGCGCGGGAGCACATTCTATCGAAGCGGTCGACGTAAGTGCTAGATTGACTTTGTTGTTTTGCCCTGTACGCTTTAGCAGAATTCTGGTGGTTCGGTGATGCAGTGCATAACAGGCGGTGCCTGGTGTGTCTGGATTGCCGCTAAATTTTAATTTAGTCAAAGAGCGAAGCGATGTCTGAACCCGTAAAAATTAAGTTGTTTTATAACTTCCGCAGTCCCTATTGCTATCTCGCAACCCGGTCAATGTTTACCCCTGTCTCTTATACACATCTGACGCTGCCGACGAAGAGGATAGTGTAG
>CAJXVN010000264.1 GCA_913060775.1 uncultured Gammaproteobacteria bacterium
ACGAGATGTAGAGAGGTCTCGTGGGCTCGGAGATGTGTATAAGAGACAGGGTTTCCGTAATGCTCGGGAAAGGTATAGCCAACCGTGTCCGGCACGTTGATGGTGGTTGCACCCGCCGCAATTGCCTTTTCGATAATGCGGCAGAGAAAATCAAAATCACTGCGTCCCCCATCTTCGGTGGAGAATTCGACATCATCGGTAAACTTGCGCGCGTGGCGCACCGCTCGGACGGCCTGCTCAATGACATCGTCCGAGTCCATGCGCAGTTTCTTCTCCATATGAATGGAAGAAGTGGCAATAAAGGTGTGTATCCGGCTTCGACGGGCAGGTTTTAGTGCCTCAGCGGCCCGGTCAATATCCTCAAGCCGGGTACGACAGAGCCCACAGACAATGCTTTCGGTCACGGTAGAGGCGACGGCTTTCACCGCCTGAAAGTCGCCTTCGCTGGAGGCCGGAAAACCCGCCTCGATCACATCAACTTTCATCCGCTCAAGCGAATTGGCGATGCGAATTTTTTCTTCGCGGGACATGGTCGCGCCGGGACTCTGCTCACCATCGCGCATGGTCGTGTCAAAAATAATTAATTTTTCTTTAGTCATGATGTTCAACCAGAATAAGAAGTTTGTGCGGATAAACCGACCAGCATCCGTGGGTAATCAGAAGAGAGGAATTCGGGCTGGTGATTGAAACGATTTGGCGTTTTGAGAGGCCCCGCCAGGGCGCTATATAGTCTGCCTTACGGCAGAAGTCGCAGCGACAGTCGGAGAGTCGCGCAGGGGTTCAGGGCAGTCATGAAAACCGCGCCAGATAGAGTGACATTAATCAGTAAAAATCTATTCACGACGAACCCGGATATAAACGTGAAAACTGAATAAAGTAAACAAGCGCTAGCAATATAGCACCTGCTATAGGTAACGAAAACTCCTTCACTGAAAAATTAGCGGCCATCGAAACCCGTCCTTGAGTCACACGGTTAATCCGGTTTGATTACACTAGCGGTCACCACCGATGATTCAGGCGAGTGGCAGCCCAACCTTTTGTTTCCCGTCTCTATATTAAGTACTCAATTCCATGCCCAAGCAGAAACCCAGCCAACCGGAAATCGTCGATACCATCATTAATGCCCGCTGGATTGTTCCGGTCGTGCCGGCCAACCAGTTATTAACCCAACACAGTCTGGTGGTTCATAACGGCAGGATCGTCGACCTGCTACCGACGACGAAAGCGAATACGATCTACGCTGGCGACGAGGTGGTTGACCTGGATACCCACCTGCTTACCCCCGGCCTGGTTAATAGTCATACCCATGCTGCGATGACACTCATGCGCGGCATCGCCGACGACCTGCCCCTACAGAGCTGGCTGGAAGAACATATCTGGCCAACCGAAAGCCAGCATATGTCCGCTAACCTGGTAGACGTCGGTAGCCGCCTGGCCATTGCCGAAATGATTCGCAGCGGCACCACCTGTTTTGCCGACATGTATTTTTTTCCGGACAGCACCGCGACGGCGGCGGAGGAAGCAGGTATTCGCGCCGTGATCGGTCTGATTGTTATCGACTTCCCCAACGCCTGGGCAGCAACCCCAACGGAACATTTTCGACTGGGGCTCAAACTCCACGACGAGTATGTCAACTCACCCCTCATCACCACCCAGTTTGCCCCCCATGCTCCCTATACGGTGAGCGACGAATGGTTAAGTCAGGTGGCGACCCTGGCGGAAGAACTGGACGTGCCCATTCAGATTCACCTCCACGAAACGGCCGCCGAAATTGATCAAAGCGTCGCCCGATTTAATCAACGGCCGCTCGAACGCATTAGTCAGCTTGGACTCCTGTCCCCACGGTTACAGGCAGTTCACGCTACCCAGCTCCTGTCCGGCGAAATCGACAGCCTGGCCAGGCACGGCGCTAGTGTCGTCCACTGTCCACAGTCCAACATGAAACTGGCCAGCGGTGGCTGCCCGGTAGCTGACTTACTCGGCGCTGGTGTCAATGTTTCCCTGGGGACTGACGGTGCAGCCAGCAATAACAACCTGAATATGGTGGAAGAGATGCGCAGTGCGGGCCTGCTGGGCAAGCATATCGCTCAGGATGCGGCCGCCATGCCCGCTCATACCCTGCTGGAGATGGCGACGATCAACGGCGCGAAAGCATTGGGTCTAGAGAATGAAATCGGCAGTCTGGAGATCGGTAAAGCCGCCGACCTTACCGCCATTAACCTCAACAGTCTAAGCACCGTACCGGTGTACGATCCCCTGTCTGCGCTGATTTACGCCAGCAGCCGGGAAAACATAACCGATGTATGGGTCGCTGGAGAACGTCTGTTAAAAGCGGGAGAGCTACTGACTCTGCACGCACCCTCGCTGATCAAACAAACGGCTGAATGGCGGCGGGTGTTACAGGGCTAACGTTGGGTTAGCTTTTGTAATTATTCGGATGGTTTTCACGCTGCTTACGCCTGCTGGAGCCTGCTAGTCACCAGACCAATCAGCAGCAGCACTATCAGAATAACTGCCCCGGTAATTAAAAAGCCTGGCACCATTCCCCACCCCGCTACCAGGAACCCCATCAACAGCGGTGCCGCCATCACGCCGCCTTTGTTGAACATGGACCGCAACCCCAATATCAGACCACGTTCGTGGGTTTCGCTATTCTGGGCGATACCGGTGAGCAGCAGTGGCAAACTAATGCCTAGCATAAAGCCGTGGATCAAACTCAGTACGGCGATCAGCCAGATATTTTGAAACAGGGGTACCAACGCAATGGCCACGGCTGAAGCGGCGATCGACCAGATCATTGCCTGCACCAGCCCAATCCGCCGAGCCAGCGCATCTGCCACCAGGCTACCCACCGTTGCACCGCCATTCGATAAGGTCATCAACAGTCCGATGATCGCAGCCGTAAAACCAATCCCATGCAAATAGACCGGATAAAAAGAGGCAACTATCCCACCAGACATCAACCGTGCTAGCGTAAGCGCGAGCATGATCACCAGCATCGCTCGCTTGAATATCGGCAAGGCAGCGCGATAAGCGTTCATACATATTTGCCAGGTTGAGTGCTCAACGGCCTGCGGCATGTGTGACGAACCAGGCCCCTCCGGCAGCAAAAATGCAATGATCAGATGAGCAAAGCCCCACAGTCCGATAAAGCCAAACGCTGCAGTAGCCCCCCAGGCGCTATAAATAGCACCGCCGATCACCGGTGATATCAATAAGCCAATGTTGACAAAAAAAGAGAATTTGCCGGCGACCCGCTGCTGCTGCTCACCGGCGGTCACCCGCACTAGATAAGCCTGCAATGCCACCCAGGCGTTACTACGGAAAATACCGCCAAAAAACTGCAACACAAACAGCCCGACCAAACTGGCAGTAAAAGGATAAGCAAAAGCAGTAACAGCAATGCCGGCCGTCATTGCCAGTAAAACCTTGCGGTCACCAAAATAATCACAGAGCGCACCGGACGGCAGCGCGATAAGTACCGGGCCAACCGTCGCAATCGCCAGCAAGATGCCGAGTGTATTCGGTGTTAACCCCCGCTCAACCGCCAACAAAGGCACCGCCAATCCCATTAGCACTTCGCTGGATAGTGAAAACAGCGCGGCGGCATAAATCAGTTGTTCTGTACGGGCTGAAACTCCCACGGCCTCTTTACTCACTGTCAGCACCACCAGAATAATTTGCCCTGCCGACGCCGCCTAAATAGCCCATCAGCCGCCAGCAAACCCTTCCAGTAATGGGCATTAACTGGCCGCTGTTGTCCTGGTTGCAACGTATACGCCGAAACTCGCGATCACCAACCCGACCACGTCAATTAAGGTCATTACCTCATCTAGCATCAGCCAGCCAAGCACCACTGACACCGGCGGCACCAAAAAGAAAAGCGCTGCAGTTTTACTCGCACTACCGGTGCCTGTCTCTTATACACATCTCCGAGCCCACGAGACCTCTCTACATCTCGT
>CAJXVN010000265.1 GCA_913060775.1 uncultured Gammaproteobacteria bacterium
TCTACACTATCCTCTTCGTCGGCAGCGTCAGATGTGTATAAGAGACAGGTGCCATGGTGGTAAGGGCTCTCAAGAATGTCTTCGTAGGAGTCAAACAGCTGAAACTCCTCTCCATTATCTACCGGAGCCCCCGCCGGTAGACCCGGTGGCGTATCGAAGGTGATGCCGCCGAGCAGCACGCTATCGAGTGATCCCGCATGAAATTCGACGCCCTGTGTAGTCGCTTCAATTGATATGCCGCTGGCATTCCAGAACCGGGTAGCGCTATCCACCAACTGGTGAAAGGGAGCATCGATGAAAATTTCGTAGCTGGCCTGACGCTCGGCGGTGTTAAAGGCCATCGCCTCCACCCGACCGACTTGATAGCCCTTATGAAGCACCGGATTGCCAACTTTAATTGAACCCGTACTCTTGCTACGCAGGGTTACTCGCAGCCCCGGGGCATCGGCTGGAGTCAATGGGGGAGTTTCGAGGCCAACAAACGCCCGCCTTTCTCTGGCTCTCTGACCCGGCGTCACACCGATATAGATACCACCCATTATGGTTTCAAGACCGGACACTCCGCCGACTCCGACCCGGGGCCGAACGATCCAGTAGCGGGCATCTTCTCGCAGCAGGGGCCGTTTATCCTCATACAGTTTGACGGTGGCGATCACGCCGGTTAAATCTTCCTTTACGGCAACGCTTTCAAGCAGGCCGACATCGACATTGAGCATTTTTACTTTGGTTTTTCCGGGCTCGAGCCCGGCCGCCGTTTCGAACTCGATGGTGATGGTCGGGCCTTCGGTCATATAAGAGTGGACGATCATGCTGATGCCAACTAACAGCGCGACCAGCGGAATAATCCACACCGCTGATAATTTTTTGCCGCGGGTTATCGATGGTTGCATGTCACTCATCAATCGTTTCCTGGCGGTCCCACATCAGTCTCGGGTCAAAACTCTCTGCGGCCACCATCGATAGAATTACCACTCCGGCGAAAGCCAGAGCCGCTGGACCGGGCCGAATCACCAGCAGATTACTCAGGTTAATCAGCGCGACCAGTATGGCCACCACAAAGACGTCAATCATCGACCATTTACCGATAAATTCGATGACCCGGTAGATGGCAGTGCGTTGCCGAACAGTCTCCGGCGGACCGCGCCTGACACTCCAGCATAGGTAATACAGCAACGCCAGCTTGGTCAGCGGAATGATGACGCTGGCCGCAAAAATGACCAGGGCAATGGCGATTGAGCCCATATCAAGCAGTAATATCACTCCGCCGACAATGGTGCTTTCTATCGATTGCCCCAGTTGATCGGTGATCATAATCGGTAGCAGGTTGGCGGGAATATAGAGAATAGTGGCAGTCATCAGCAGCGCCAGCGTGCGCTCAAGACTGTTGGCTTTACGCGAGTGAATGGTGCTGCCACAGCGAGGGCAGCGATGCGTCGCCTGGCTAACTAGCTTGAGACAGAGGTGGCAGCATGCGAGGCCTCGAGAAGCTGCGGTTGGCTGCAGGTTACTCACTACTGACCCAACCACTCAATGCGGCGCCAGCTTTGGGCACGGTCCAGCCCGGACATGGCGAGCACGAATAAGACACTAAAGGCTGCATAGGCCCAGAAGGCGACTCCCATCTCCACGGTTGCCATACGGCTAACTTTTACCAGGCTGACCAGCACCCCCAGAAAAAACACCTCCACCATGCTCCAGCTTTTTAGCGTAAAGATCACTCGCCCCACCCAGGGTAGCCAGCGGTAATGTCGATCTGTAACGATTGCGCCGGTCATCGCCAACAACAACAGTAGCACCACTGCCGGGATCACGATAATAAAACCAGCAACACAAAACGACAGAACTGGCATGCCGTGGCTGATCAGGCTAAGTGATACCTGTGGGAGCGTCATTGCACTCTCCAGCCCGTTAAATTTGAGCAATATAAACGGATAGCTACAACCAAGACCCAACAGCACTAAAGCGGCCAGGGAGACGGCCGCAACCTGTTCAAACTGGTTGGCTGTGTAGCGACTCAGAAACCCCCCGCAGCGGGTGCAGTTTGCGGACTCACCATCGCGTAGCATGGAGACGTCAAAGATAAGGTCACAGGAGCGGCAAGCCAGACCGTCTGGACTCGATCGTTGCGGGTTAGCTCCGTTCGCCTCCCGTTCTGTTGCCACGGTCAATCCCCGTTGATCGGTTGAAAAGGAAACTTCACGCCGTTTGTTTCTGCTAACCATGGAGACAATTTAACCATTACCGCGGCAAAACTCTCATCATTGAGAAACTTTTCTAACCAGCTTTTTAAATTAGGCAGCGGTTGGTGGTCAAACCACTTTTTATCAACGAAGGCGAACTGACGGGCAAATGGATAGAGAGCGATATCTGCAACTGTCTCGCGACCTGCTAACAGGTAACCACCAGCCGCAAGCTGTTGATCCAGATCGCTGAGTATCTCCATGGCAGCATCGCGATAGTACTCCGCCGGATGCTCGGGGAAACGCACGGCGTACTTATAGCGATCCAGTAGCTCCTTAAACTCGCCATCATTGCGGTCGATTAACTGCTCGGCCTGTCGGCGTAACGCCGGCTCGTTACTCAGCGCCCAGTCAGCGGGGTCGTGTTGAGCCAGTGCCCAGTCGATAATCTCGCGACTTTCATCGATCACCTCGCCGTTAGCTAACTGCAGTACCGGCACCGTGCCTTTTGCGGAGATTTCAAGCATCTGCGTTGGCTTATCCCGTAGCAGAATCTCCCGTAACTCCACCTCAGTTCCGCTAGCCTGAATCGCTAACCGCGCTCGGATTGCATAGGGGCAACGCCGGAACGAATAGAGCCGAGGCAGGCCAGCATCGGCAGCGACCAGGGCATCACCCGGATCAGCCATGACCAACCGGGCGATTGGCTGAATAGTTGTATGATAGCCAGCCGGTGGCCGCTGCCAGGCCGCTTAACCTGATCGTGATCATTCGTGTAACTCCACTGGTCGATTTCCTCACGATTGCTTTAAATTCGGAAATTTTAATTTGGAACACTGGGTTCTGCTCGGCCTCGTGGCCACGGCCATTCACGGTTTTAGCACGGTTTACTCAAAACGGCTCTATGACCTGGCGCCCTATCCCGCTCAGGTCGCATTCTTCTGTCTGTTTGCCACCGGCATCGCCAGCCTGGTGATTATCCCCTTCGTTGATTTTCAGGACCCCAGCGGTCACTGGCTCGACATACTGCTGGTTGGCGCCCCATTTGCCCTCGGTCATTACTGCTTCGTCCAGGCCAATCGCTACGGCGATGCCTCCTTCGTGGTGCCGATGATGGGGTTGAAGGTATTTTTTGTTGCCCTGTTTGCGGCACTCTGGCTGGATGAGGTTTACAGCGTCTGGGTCTACATTGGTGCCAGCGGCGCTGTGGTCGGCGTTTTTCTGCTTAACGACGGTAACCGCCATGCTTCACCGGCAGCGCTGCTGCTGGTGCTGGCTAACTGCGCACTCTACGCCGCCACGGACATCTTTATTGTACGGTTGTTCCGGGCCGGGTTCACTGCCGACGAGGTGATGGTTTATCTGTTCGTCGGTGGCGCCTTTTTCATGATCCCGCTGGCCATGGTGGTCCTGCGCGGTAAATGGCAGATGAACCGTCGTTTTGGCCGTGGACTTTCCCTGTTCGGTATCGGCCAGGCCGGTGGCGGTATTTTGTTAATGATGAGCTTTGGACTGTCGCAGAAAGCAACCATGGTCAACATTGTGCAAAGTTCGCGGGGTCTGTTCGCCGTACTTGCCGTCTATGTCATCAGCCGTGTGGGCATCGCCGGGCTGGAAGTCCTCAACCGCGGTCAGTACCTGTCGCGAGCAGTCGGTTCGGCGCTGATTGCTGGCTCCATTGTGCTGGCACTGTCTCTTATACACATCTGACGCTGCCGACGAAGAGGATAGTGTAG
>CAJXVN010000266.1 GCA_913060775.1 uncultured Gammaproteobacteria bacterium
GCTCGGAGATGTGTATAAGAGACAGCAATCATTGGTGGCGATTCGACTCACCATAAAAAACCTCACCCACTGCCCCTGATCACGGCAATCAAAGCATTAGAGTCAACACCCGAGCGCAGCTTGATGGTTGGTGATTCTCTCAGCGACTTTAATGCCGCTGCCCGCGCCCAGCTACCCGTGGTGATGGTCTCCTGGGGTTATTCGCAGGGCGCGGATTTACACGAGCTATCCGCCGCCGCGGTTATTAATCAGATCGACCAGTTACTGGCGCTGCTACCCGAGTCGCCGAAATAATTCACGATATCGTTAACAAACCGGTTTCGTCGCGACCATCACCCCGGACATAACGATTCCCTGACTCAGCAATCCAGCCACTCCATGAGGGTGCAAACAGGCGACTGCCAGTCAAACCGGCCAGTTCCATTGCAAACAGGTTATGGCAGGCGCTAACCCCGGAACCACAGCTGTGAATCACTTGCTGGGGAGTTTTGCCAGCCATTAATTCGAGAAACTGCTGCCTGAGCAGGTCGGCAGGCAGAAATTTGCCATTGGCATCCAGGTTGGCGTCGGTCGGGCGATTCACTGCCCCCGGTATATGGCCGGCAATTGGGTCGATCGGTTCCACTTCTCCGCAATATCGACCCGCCGCCCTGGCATCAATCAACAAGCATTGGTCCTGCGCCAGTTCGCGTTTTAACTCGGCAGAATTTACCGCCAGGTGAGGCCGTAACTGGTAATCGGCCGAAACCTCGGCCGATTCAGTGTCCGGCAACTCCCTGGAGGTATCGCCCCGATGAAGCCACGCCTGCCAACCACCGTCGAGCAACCGAACATGATCAAAGCCTAACCAGCGGCAGAGCCACCAGAACCGTAATGCAATCAGTCCAGCGGCATCATCGTATATCACGATTGGCCGATCCTGACCGGCGCCGAATCGCCGTAACAGGGCAACAAAACGACCAGGATCTGGCAGCGGATGGCGCCCAGCGCTAGCAGAGCCGGCACCGGCAAGGTTACGCCCGAGGTGGGCATAGTGAGCGCCGGGAATATGACTTACCTGATAGGCCTGCTCACCGGCGTCGGCCTGATCGAGCCGATAACGACAGTCCACAATTACCGGTGAATCATCAGCAATCATCTGCTGGAGCTCTTCGGCATTAACCAGACCGGTCACATCACTCCCCTTCACTCATTAAAACCCGGACTCACGCACTAGCAGCCGAGCCACGGCCCGGTATATACGCACCAACAGGCTCTCCGCCTCAGCCTCGACCAGCACGGTGCCCCGCACTGCCTGCCACACTGGCCAGCTGTCCTCTTCCTGTGAGACGGGCATGGTCATCGGTATTGGTTTGAAATCAACGCGATAAACGGCGTTTACCGGGCTATAACTGCCTGCACCGTCGGCAACAACCGCCACGTCGCCACCCAGCACTGAGGCCAAATAATCCAGTTTCAATTCCTGGTCATTGATAAAGCTAATTGAATCAATTTCTATTTCTAACGTTGGATGCTCAGGATTTTCCGGCACGAACCTGCTCGCGCTCAACAATCCGAAACGAGCGATGTCTTTTTCATGAACCATCGCCACGACTTCGGCCTGTGTTAATTCCGCCACAAACATTAACTTTGTATCCGGATTTACCCAACGACCGACGTGCACCTGTCGATCGATATCGGTCACCACGCCAGCGACTGGGGAGCTGACTCGCAGCAACTGTCTCTGCTCTGCCACCCCCTCCAGCTGGGACTGAACCTCCTCCAGTCGTTGATATAACGCCTGTACCTGTTTCAGATCTTCTGGACTCGCAACCCGTCGGTCGAGCCTGATCTGAATCCCCCTGAGTTCGTATTCAAGTTCCCGCTGCAGGGCATCGAGTTCACCGGACTCCAGAGTCACGAGCAGCTCACCCTCAACCACCCATTCCCCCACTGCTTTGTGCAGCGCCACGAGCCGCGCCGGCAGCGGCGAATAGATAGTTGCAGATCGGGACGCCTGCATCACGGCCGGTAAGTGCACGGTTGATTGCCACGGAACAATGAGCAGCCCAAACAACAACAACGCTCCCAGGCCGCTAAACTTTGCCCGACGGCTGGCAAATAACATCTGCCGCTGGGCCCACCACGAGCGGATTTCTGTCCATATCGGCTTAATAATCAACAACATAATTTCTGCCACAAACAAAATGATACCCGCCAGTTTGAAGACCAGAGAGTAAACCAGTACAGCGATGCCTAAATAAACCAGAAACCGGTAAACCCAGCCCAGCCAGGCATAAACAACCAGTGTCCAGCGTTTCCCGGCAAGCCCAGGCTCCGGCATTGCCTCAGGCGTTGCAAACAACACTCTGCGTAGCTGCCATTGCCCCATGGCGACGCTGCGCGACATCAGATTGTCGACGCCGAGCCAGTCCGCAAAAAGGTAATAGCCGTCAAAGCGCATCAAGGGATTAAGATTGACCGCCAACGACATGATCCAGCCGCTGCTGGCAAACACAAAGGCTGCGCTGCGGTATACGCCATCCGGCAGAAGGCACCATAACCAGGTGCTAGCGACAGCAATATAAATTTCTGCCCCCATGCCAGCGGCGCCGATGGTCAGCCGTTGGCGACGAGAATGAAGGCGATAGGTATCGGAGGCATCGGTATAGAGGATTGGCATGACCATCGCGATGATCGCGAGCCCAATTCTGGGTACTCTGTCGGTCGCCCGATACAGTGCATAGGCGTGGCCCAGCTCGTGCAGAATTTTCACCACGATCAGCGCCGCAGCGAAAACTAATGCGCCCGTGATATTAAAAAAATACTCAAACGTATGCCAGAAACTGTCCCACTGGCGAGACACCAGGAATAACCCAATAAGGCCCAATACCAGCAGAATTTTCGCCGCAGGCGCAGAAAATAGCGGCTCTATCCAGTTCATGGTTGCGGGCAGCAGTCGCTCGGGTCGCCACAGGGGTATTCGGACCATCATCAAACGCCCGAACCAGACCTGCAAGTTGGAGCGCTTTGAACGCTGCAACATCTCGAGAAAGCCTTTGCTCCCTCCGCCGGGGGCGTCTACCGTGAGTTCATTCTGGTGTAAAAAAATGATCAGCGCTTCGACGTCTTCCAGCGTCGGCCTACAGGAAGTCTGTTCAATGACCTGTTCAATCAGGCGATCGGCCTTACCGACGCTCCAGCGCGTCAGACACTGCATCGCCATCCAGCCGATACCAAAATAACTATTGCGAACCGGGTCGTAAACTGTCCAGTGGGGTGCACCGTCTGGCCCGCGAGCGGATTCAAACAGTTTCAGGTCTTCCCGCAACGGCGGCAGCCGTATCTCAGGGACCGCGGGTATAGAAGCTGACACCGAGACCATAACAGCCTCGGCTAAAATCCGAAGAACTGACGCAAGGTCGAAATTGGGCGCCGGAAAAGGTAAAAAAACAGGCTGACTCTTTCTCCGTAAACCTTGGCGGTACCCTGCAGACCTATGCGGATTTTTTGTTCCGGATCGGTAAGTTCAGCGGTGAGCCGATAAGCAAGCACCTGATCGTCAGTCACTTCAGCGTTATAACTGGCATGAGTCAACACGGCGTTAACGGCCCGCAGCGGATCCTTATCGAGGAACACTTTTACTTCGCTGCCGGGTACCAGCACAATCGAATCCGCCACCGGCAGTAGCAGCTCAATCTCTATCTGCCGTGGGTCAGCGACCTGCATAATACGTTCGCCGGTCTGCACCGGTTTGCCGATCCAGTCATTTTTGCTGCCGTACAGCAGCAGGCCGTCACGTTGCGCTTTTACCTCTACCTGGCCAAGCAGCTCCCGAGCGTAATCCAGTTTTGCCCGATGCTGGCCGACCTGAGTTCTCAACCTGTCTCTTATACACATCTCCGAGCCCACGAGACCTCT
>CAJXVN010000267.1 GCA_913060775.1 uncultured Gammaproteobacteria bacterium
GAGAGGTCTCGTGGGCTCGGAGATGTGTATAAGAGACAGGTTCATGGACGAACCAGAGGGCCACATGGCAGAAATCATGCCCGACGGCACGGTGCAAATGATCGAGGTAACCTGACCGGCAGTCGGCGAGTCGGCCATCTTTTGCGGCTCAAGCTGAACGCAAAACCGGCTTTTACTCCAGTAAACTGAACCTGTTCGCTCGCGCCCGGTTGCTGATTGCAATCCGGGTCAACTCCGCCAATTTCTATCACCGACCAGAGGAAGGCTGATTTATTCATGTCCAAACTAGAAATCAGCCTGGGCCAGTTCTCCGAGGCAGGCGTTAAACCAGCCAATGAGGATGCCATCGGCCTGCACCTGCCGGACGAACCCCTGCTTACGGACAAGGGCATGGTGGCGGTTATCGCCGATGGCATGAGCGGTGCGGCGGACGGTGCTAAAGCCAGTAACGTCTGCGTTAACAACTTTCTCACGGATTACTATTCGACCCCGGATAGCTGGTCGGTAAAAACCTCCGCCCTGAAAATCCTCTCGGCGCTCAACAGCTGGCTTTATAGTCAGGGCCACTCGGCCTACGGTAGCTCCAGCGGACTGGTCAGCACCCTGAGCGCGCTGGTGCTGAAATCTTCCAGTGCCCATATTTTTCATGTCGGTGACACCCGGATTTTTCTGTTACGCGACGGCGACCTGCAAACCATCACCCGCGAACATCGGACCCACACCGGCGGCCGCGACTTCCTCACCCGCGCCATGGGCATTGAACTGGCCCTGGAAGTCGATCATCAGGTGATCGCGGTGCGCCCGGGCGACACCTTCCTGATGACCACCGACGGTGTGCATGAGTGGATTCCCGACCGGGACATCAAAAAGATTCTCATGGATCAGGCCGACGACCTGATGGGAGCCTGTCGCTCCCTCACCCAACTGGCGCGGCGCAATAACAGTAATGACAACCTCACCGCTCAGGCTTTTACGGTGCACACATTGCCGGTGCAGGATGAAGAGTCTTACTACCACGAACTGACGGCCCTGCCCTTCCCACCCCTGCTGGAACCGGGACACCGGCTCGACGGCTACCGCGTGATTCGTGAGATTCATGCCGCCAAGCGCACCCAGGTCTATCTGGTGGTGGACGAGTCAACCGGGCTACAGCGGATCATGAAAACCCCGTCCCCGAGTTTTAGCGACGATCCGCTATTCATCGATCTGTTTCTGCACGAAGAGTGGATTGGCCGGCGTTTGAACAGTCCCCACATCATGAAAGTGATGGAACCGGATCGACCCCGCCAGTGCCTCTATTACATCGCTGAATATATCGAGGGTCAGACCCTGCGCCAGTGGATGGATGACAACCCCCAGCCGACGCTACAGAAATTTCGTGAACTGATCGGCGAGATTGCCACTGGTCTGCGGGCGTTTCAGCGCATGGAGATGATTCATCAGGACCTGAAACCGGAAAACATCATGGTGACCAGCGACGGCACCATCAAAATCATCGATTTTGGCTCCGCCAAAGTCGCCGGATTGAGCGAGATCGATACGCCGGTTGATAAAAACGTGCTGCTTGGCACTGAGCGCTACACGGCACCGGAATACCTGCGGGGCGGCACCGGCGACAGCCGCGCCGATATTTTCTCCCTCGGGGTGATCGCCTATGAAATGGTCACCGGCAAACTTCCGTTTGGTACCGTGCTCACCCCACGAAACCTCAATCAGGTGAGTTATCAGTCGGCCATACCTTTAAACACGGAACTACCCGTGTGGATGGATGGTGCGCTGGCCAAAGCGGTATCCATCGACCAGAAACTCCGCTACGAAAGCCTGTCCGAATTTCTCCACGATCTGAGCCAGCCCAACAAGAGCTTCAACGTCACCCAGCCCCTGCTGCAGAGGAATCCGGTGGCTTTCTGGCGCGGGACAGCTATTCTGCTTGGAGTCGCGCTGCTCCTCAGCCTGGCAACCCGGTAGACCGCACGACGACGCCTCTTCCGCCGCTGTTTAACCGCTCAACCCAACTGCCCGGTTTGTCGACCAGCGCCCCCTGCGACTCGATGTCGCAACGGCGAGCCCCACCACTACCTTAAAACTGCTCCTACCCGCCACTCTTCACAGACAGATTGGCAGGGCCCTTCGTCTGTTCTACTCAGCATTACCATTGACCAGCTATGAGGACAGCGGCAGAGGCATGCTGTTTTTACCCAAAGATAGACTTGAGTCAACTCACCCATGAAAAGGTATCAATAAAATAAATGTTAATAGCTAACCGTCTGTTTCTAATTGCAAGAATAGCTGCAAAAGTCGACCATCATGAACTCAGTAGTTACCGATATTGCCGGCATAAAAACGGGCACCCGTTTTTATGACCGACAGGATATCCAGCGCAACTTTGTCCACCCGTTAACCAACGGCTCAGCCGAAGCGACGCTTCTGCTCGGCGGTATTCGTTGCGGCGGTTGCGTCAACAAACTGCAGAAAGCGATCCGCCCACTCCCCGGCGTGTATCGCTTCGATATCAACTACACCACCCACCGCGCCCGCCTGGTCTGGGATGCCGCACTCACGCCCATTAGCGCTATTTTCGACGCGATCCAGGAGAGCGGATTTGATGCTCAGCCCTTCACGCCAGGTGCCCGAGAGCAAGCATTAAAAAAGGAAAACAGGCAGGCTTTACGGCGACTAGGTATTGCCGGTATCGGTTCAATGCAGGTGATGATGCTGGCCGCCGGTGGCTATTTCGCTGACGGGCAGATGTCGCCCGGCGTGGAACAGCTACTGCGCTGGAGCAGCCTGCTCGTAACCAGCGTGATCGTTTTTTTTGCGGGGCAACATTTTATCGCCAATGCAGTGACTGCCCTGCGTGGCCGTCGTTTAAGCATGGATGTTCCGGTGGCACTGGCCATCACCGCCGCCTATCTGGCCAGCGCTTTCAATACCGTGGCCGGTCACGGCGAGACCTATTTTGAATCGGTCAGCATGTTCATCTTTTTCCTGCTCACCGGGCGCTACCTGGAATTGCGCGCGCGGATGCGTGCCGGTCGTCATGTCGACAATCTGGCTCGCGCCGTACCACAAATGGCTCACCGGGTTAACGACGGCAGTGTGGAAACTTTGCGTGCTGAAGAACTGGTGGACGGAGACCGGGTGCTGGTTAAGCCGGGGGAGACGATACCTGCCGATGGCGAACTGTTGAGCTCGATGGCTTTCATCGATGAATCCATGCTCACCGGCGAGTCGCTGACGGTTGAGCGTCAGACCGGACAACTGCTCTACGCCGGCACCGTTAATGGCGGTGACCCCCTGGAAATAACGGTTACCCAGTGCGGAGATAACACCCGGCTGTCAGCCATTCGGCAGCTGGCCCAGCGGGCTGAAACCGCACGACCTGCCGTAACAACAATTGCCGACCGAATAGCCGGCTATTTTGTGGCCGGGGTCCTGCTGGCAACCACATTAATTGGTATTGGCTGGTACCTGATTGATCCGGCTCGGGCGTTTGATATTGCCCTGGCAACGCTGGTGGTCAGCTGCCCCTGCGCACTGTCGCTGGCCACCCCCGCAGCGCTGACCGCCGCGACCGGACGCCTAAGCGAAATGGGACTGCTAATAAGCAGCGGCGAAACCCTGGAAAAACTAGCTCGGGTGCGTCAGCTGTTGTTTGATAAAACCGGCACCTTAACCCGGGGCGAACCAAGGATTAGCCAGACCATTCCTCTTGCAAATTTGGACGAGCAGCAATGCCACCAGATAGCCGCCGCACTGGAGCGCAGCTCAGCTCACCCGCTGGCAAAAGCCTTTATGGATTTTGCCACCCCGGAGCTAATTGCCACCTGTCTCTTATACACATCTCCGAGCCCACGAGACCTC
>CAJXVN010000268.1 GCA_913060775.1 uncultured Gammaproteobacteria bacterium
GCTGCCCCACGCACTGATTTCCGGCGGCGTCAGCAATGTCAGCTTCTCCTTTCGGGGTAACAACCCGGTGCGCGAAGCCATTCATGCGGTGTTTCTCTACCACGCAATTCGCGCCGGCATGGACATGGGCATCGTCAATGCCGGTCAGCTGGCGGTCTATGACCAGCTCCCCTCCGAGCTGCGTGAATATGTCGAGGACGTGGTGCTTAACCGCCGTGACGACGCCACCGATCGGCTCCTGGAAATAGCCGACAAATACAAAGGCGACGGCAGCAACGAAACTGAAAAAGCAACGCTGGAATGGCGCGACCTGCCCATTAAGGAGCGGCTCTCCTACGCCCTGGTGAAAGGCATTGATCAGTTTGTCGTCGAAGACACCGAAGACGCCCGCCAGCTCTTCGATCGTCCTATCGAGGTGATTGAAGGCCCGCTGATGGACGGCATGAACGAAGTGGGCGACCTCTTTGGTGACGGCAAAATGTTCCTGCCCCAGGTCGTCAAGAGCGCACGGGTAATGAAAAAGGCCGTCGCCTATTTAATTCCTTTCATCGAAGCGGAAAAGAACGAAGACAGCCGTGCGGCCGGAAAAATTCTGATGGCCACCGTTAAGGGTGATGTCCACGACATTGGTAAAAACATTGTTGGCGTGGTCCTGCAGTGCAACAACTTCGAAGTTATCGATCTCGGCGTGATGGTGCCTGCCAGCAAAATACTAGAGGTAGCCAAAGAGGAAGGCGTGGACATTATTGGCCTCTCTGGCCTGATCACGCCATCCCTTGAAGAGATGGCCGGCATTGCTAAAGAGATGCAGCGACTGGACTTCAAAATTCCGGTGTTAATCGGTGGCGCCACCACCTCGAGGGTGCATACCGCCGTAAAAATTGCCCCGGGATACGAAGGCCCTGCGATTTATGTCAAGGATGCGTCCCGAGCCGTGGGGGTGGCACAAAACCTCATCGCCGATAATCTGCGCAGTGATTATGTGGCTAGCATTAAGGCCGAATACGAAGAGTTGCGCGTTCGCCACGCTGGAAAAACCGAGCGTAAGAAGTGGCTAACGCTGGAGGCCGCGCGCCGAAACCACCAGGTCATCGACTGGGCCAGCTACACACCGCCGCTGCCCAGGCAGCCGGGCATCACCCAACTTGATGATTATCCGCTGGCGGAAATTGCCGAGTACATTGACTGGACTCCCTTCTTCATGACCTGGGAACTGGCCGGCCGCTATCCGCGGGTCCTGACCGATGAAGTGGTTGGCGAACAGGCGACCGAACTGTTTAACGACGCCCAGGCAATGCTGAAAAAAATCATCGCCGAGAAATGGCTCACGGCACGAGCAATCATCGGCCTGTTCCCGGCTAACAGCGTGGATGACGACGACATCATTGTTTATGCCGATGCCCCCCGCCAGCAGGAACAACTGCGTCTGCACCACCTGCGCCAGCAAACCCAGAAGCCACCCGGTCGACCCAACCGCTGCCTGAGTGACTACGTGGCCCCGAAAGAGACTGGTCTGAAAGACTACATCGGCGGCTTTGCCGTGACCGCCGGACTGGGAATCGAAGAACACCTGGCCCGGTTCGTGGCGGACCACGACGACTACAACGCCATCATGCTAAAGGCCCTTGCAGATCGCCTGGCCGAAGCATTCGCCGAATTGATGCACCAGAAAGTGAGGCGCGAACATTGGGGTTACGTTCCCGATGAGGCGCTGGATAACAGTGCTCTTATCGACGAAAAATACCAGGGTATCCGTCCAGCACCAGGCTATCCCGCCTGCCCGGAACATACTGAAAAAACCCAGCTGTGGGAGTTACTCGATGTGCAGAAAAACATCGGCATCGAACTCACCGAAGGTTTCGCCATGTACCCCGCTGCTAGCGTCAGTGGCTGGTATTTCAGCCACCCGGATTCAACCTATTTTCTGGTCGGCGATATAAATCGGGATCAGACTGAAAGCTACGCCGAGCGCAAAAACTGGTCACTCGATGAAGCCGAGCGCTGGCTGGCACCCAACCTGGGATATGACCCGACTTTAAAGCGCACGGCTTAGCGTTAAATCGGCTCCGGCGGGCACCCTGCTATTCAATGCAGGGTCGCTCGCCCGCTTTTCAGCCAGCAAAAGGGGTGAAAGCACTTCACGGTAGAAACTTGTCCTCGCTTAACGCCTGCGACCGGGAAAGCACCTGCCGCACCAGAGCGCAATAATCCCCTGCGCGAGGCCTGACTAACCTGTGGGCGGGTAAACGCCATCCAGATAGCGCCAGGCGACATTCTCGCGACAAAATCGGCTACGTTCCTGCAACCGCTCGGCGCGGCCATTCACCTTATAAACAGCCAAAAACTCCACCACCCCCTCGTCATCACCCGGTTCGCCCAACTCGGTATGGATAATTTTCAGCCGTAGCCATTGTTGTGGGTTATCGCTTAAATCAAGCCGCTCAGGCCGGGTGGAGCTATGCCAGGTTTCCAGTAAATAAGCTTCGTCGCCCAGGGTATAGGCGGTGTAGCGACTGCGCATTAATGCCAGCGCAGTCTGCGCCGGTTGTTGGCCATTAATGATTGGCTGGCAACACTGTGCCGGCGAGATACCACTACCGCAGGGGCAGACGGATGGATCATTCAATTTGGGCATCCGTTACGATTCATCGGTTGTATCGCGTTAAAAAGGCTGCGATGACCTGTCTAATATTGCCTGGCCAGACCAGAACACACCGCAATAATCGGCAGAATTACGCCAGCGTGGGTCCCTATAAATTAATCAGGCACCCTAGCAATTCATTGTAAAGTATCAGCATAAACAATGATTATTACCCCGGTAATAAACCCAGAATCCGCGCGACTCACACAGGAGCGAACCATGGCCAGGTATTCCCCGAAAGAAGCAAAGCAGTGGGCCCGCGACCACATGGTCGGCTGCACCAATGCGCCGACGACCCCATTCAAGGATGATTTCAGCATCGACTTCGAGGCGCTGGAATTTAATGTTAATAAATACGCAGAGGTCGGGCTGTACGGATTGATGACGGGTGGCAACATGGCGGAGGCGTGGAACATGACGCCGACTGAATGGTACGAGTACACACGATGCTGTGCCAGGGCCGCTGCGGGCCGGATGATGCTCACCTCAGTAATCCTTGATCCGTCACCATTTACAGTGATCGAAAAAGCCAGCGTACTGGATGAGTTGGGTTATGACTTTATTGAGGTGATCAATCCCATCCTTCAGCTTCGCTCGGATGATGATATTTACGGCTATTTCAAATACCTCAACGACCATCAACCACTGGCCATTGTGCTCTACCAGACACCAACCTCAGGCATGGTACTCAGCCACGGGCTGATCAACCGCCTGGCTGACCTGGACAAGGTTGTCGGCATCAAGAACGGCATGAGCAATCCGGCGGATACCATTGCCATGCGTAAGCTGGTTGGTGATCGGATTGTCGTCACAGAGCCAATGGAGTCTTTTTATCTATGGGACGCGGCGGTACACGGTGCGCAGTGCATTTTTGGCACCCTGGAGGTGATCATTTATGGCAATAAGCGCGAGCAGTTATTCAAGTTAATGGATCACGCCGCGAAGGGCGAAATAGACGCGGCACTACCGCTCTTTCACGAACTGGAGCCGATTCGCGACCTGCTGGTTGAGATGTTTATGGTGCCGCTGGTTTCGCGGACCGTTTATAACCTGGCACCGATCAAATACTGGCTGGATCTACTCGGTTACAAAATGGGGGTTTGCCGACCACCACTGGCACCTGTTGCCAGTGAGGCCGATAAGGAGCGGATA
>CAJXVN010000269.1 GCA_913060775.1 uncultured Gammaproteobacteria bacterium
CTGTTTATCCCCGCGGGGGGCAGCGCGTCGGTTGCCGAGTTGTCTGCGCAGGAAAAAAATCAGCGCAGCCATCGCGGATTGGCTCTGCAGCAGTTGCTGCCTCAGTTAATGCGTTTGGTCGGAGCGAATTCAGGCTAACAGGAGTCGGGCCGTTTTGATGTGACGGGTGTTAGCGCCCAAGAATTATCTCCAGCACGAACTTGCTGCCGATGTAGCCGAGCACCAGCAGGGCAAATGCTACCAGGCAGAGCCTTATGGCGGTTTGCCCGCGCCACCCCAGGCGGTAATGACCCAGTAATAGCGTTGCGTAAACCAGCCATGCGAGTAGCGAGAGTACGGTTTTGTGAACGACGTGTTGTGCAAACAGGTTGTCCATGTAGAGCCAGCCGCTCGTCAGACTAGCCGTTAGCACGACCAGCCCTACCAAAATAAATCTGAACAGCAGCGTTTCTAGTTGCTGAAGAGACGGCATGCCGGCGACTAGACGACCGGGGTGTTTGTGACGAATGTGGTAATCGATATAAGCCATGAACAGGGCCTGCAGGCTGGCGACTGCGAGCAGGCTGTAGGCGATCACGGATAACAGAATGTGGCCAAGAAGAGGGCCGCTTAAAGGCATCGGGTGGGCCGAGCCAAAGGGTAAGGCGGGTAACAGAACGCAAATTGCAGCCATTGGCATGACAATAATGCCAAAACCGTCCAGGTGCGTTTGCCAGGAACTTAGCCAGAAGATAGTGACTGTAACCAGCGCAGTCAGCGAGAGTGTGTTGGCGAGGCTCAGGTCAACACCGGCCGGACTGCTAATGTTTGTCAACGACATGAAGGCATGCAGGGCAAGTGTGCCAGCGGTTAATATCTGGATATGAATGGCTGACTGACCACCGGTTGACGACGACGCGGGAGAGTTTCTGAAATTCGTCATCCATGCCAGCAGCGCGTATAAGGCGGCGGTCAGGGTGGGCAGGAGCAGCTCAGTCATGGTGGCGACTCGACTATGAATATTAGGTTGCGCTTGCGGTGACCGACGTCAATCTTTAACCTATCGTGATTAAGCGACGTGGTTCAGGTTTCTGGTAAGTAACCTGGTTAGGCCAGTTGCAGCTGATAATAGATGTTGTGGGTGGATAATACAGCTCTCTGGTGCTGGCTGGCCAGACAGAACTCGAGGCGCCCGATGAGTCATTAACCAGACGACCGGGGGAGGTAAGTCGCGGCGGGATTATGCGATTTTTCATGCCTGATGAATAAAAAAATAATCTGTTCCCAGTGGGTGATGATAGCGACATGAGAGTAAGAATTTTAGGGGCGAGTGGCGGCATTGGTGTTGGACGATACACCACCTCCATTTTAATTGACGACGATATGCTTATCGATGGCGGCGATGGCGTCGGTACGCTCACCCCGGGACGAATGGCGCCGATAAGGCATCTGTTCGTCACCCATTCGCATCTTGATCATGTCTGTCATATTCCGTTGTTACTGGATGGTTTGTTTGAAAAGCTGGCAGCGGTCGGTGATTCGTTGGTTGTTTATGGGCAGGCCGCGACGCTTGAGGCGATACAGGCTCATGTCTTTAACAACGTGATGTGGCCTGACTTTGGTCAGCTGCCGACACCCGAGCAACCGGTGTTGACCTATCAATATATGTCCCCCGGGGAAACGATTGAGGTAGGTAATCGAACGGTCGAGATGGTGGGGGTTGATCACATAGTTCCCGCCGTTGCCTATCTTGTCAGCGAAGAGGGGAATTGTTTTGCCTTTAGTGGTGATACCGGCAAGACTGAGCGCTTCTGGTCAAGGTTAAACGAGCTGGACGAGCTGGCGCTGCTGGTGGTCGAAGCTGCTTACCCGAATGAGATGTCGGAGCTTGCCGGACTGGCAAAGCACTACTGTCCGAATACGCTAGCCGAGGATCTAAAACGGTTGAGACATAACCCGGATATCTATATCACTCATCTCAAGCCAGGGCAGGAAGAAAAGGTCTGTGCACAGCTTGAAGAGTTGTCGCCGGGGCGTAGAATTCATCGCCTGTACGGCGGCGAGTTTTTTGATCTTTAGGCGTTATATCTGCCCGCTTATTGCTGGTTAACGTCAGCCTCCCCAGTACGCGAATGATTTCTGTAATACCTCCTTTCTGTAACAGCTCTTTAAAGTAGAGAAGGCCGTCATGTTCGAAAACCTTTCCGATCGTCTGCAACAGGCGGTTAATACGCTCCGTGGTCAGGCCCTGTTGACCGAAGAAAATATGCAGGCGTCGCTACGCCAGGTGCGGATGGCCCTGTTAGAGGCAGACGTGGCGCTGCCCGTGGTCAAGGATTTTATCGATCAGGTAGGTCAGCAGGCACTTGGGCAGCAGGTGGTCACCAACCTGCAGCCAGGCCAGGCGCTGATAAAAATCGTCCAGGATCAGCTGGTTGAGCTGATGGGGGTGCAGAACGAATCCCTCAACCTGCAGGCGCAGCCCCCGGCGGTGGTATTGATGGCTGGGCTTCAGGGATCGGGCAAAACCACGACGGTGGGGAAGCTCGCCAAGTTGTTGCGCGAGCGCGAGGGTAAAAAGGTGATGGTGGCCAGCGCCGACATCTATCGTCCGGCAGCCATCGAACAGCTGGAAAAACTGGCGGCTCAGGTCGAAGTCACTTTTTATCCTTCAAGCAATAAATCGACTGCCGAACAGATTGCCGTGGATGCGCTGGACCAGGCGCAGCGCAGTGGAATGGACGTGCTGATAATCGATACGGCGGGTCGCCTGCATATTGATGACGAGTTGATGACGGAGATACAGGGGCTGCATCGGCGCCTGAATCCGGTCGAAACGCTGTTTGTCGTCGATGCGATGACCGGTCAGGATGCGGCTAAAACGGCTGCGGCCTTTGATCAGGCGCTGGCGTTAACGGGCGTGATTCTGACCAAGGCAGACGGCGACGCGCGAGGCGGTGCGGCATTGTCGATCCGCCAGTTAACCGGGAAACCCATCAAGTTTATCGGTATGGGAGAGAAGGTCGACGATCTGGAGGCTTTCCACCCGGAGCGAATGGCTTCTCGAATCCTCGGCATGGGTGACGTGCTCAGCCTGGTAGAAGAAGCGGAGCGCAAGGTCGATCACCGCCAGGCTGAAAAACTTGGCCGGAAATTGAAGAAAGGTCAGGGATTTGATTTGAATGATTTCCGTGAGCAGTTACGGATGGTCGAGCAAATGGGTGGTATGGGGGCAATGCTCGACAAGTTGCCGGGTATGGGCAATCTCCCTGACCAGGTTAAAGGTCAGGTGAACGATAAGCAGCTGCGTCAGGTGGATGCAATTATCAACTCGATGACGGCTAAAGAGCGTAGCTTCCCGGCGGTGATCAACGGATCGCGACGAAAGCGAATCGCCCGAGGTTCCGGAACACAGGTCCAGGAAGTGAACAAAATGTTAAAGCAGTTCACTCAGATGCAGAAAATGATGAAAAAAATGGGCCGTAAAGGCGGGATGAAAAAAATGATGCGCAGTATGGGCGGACTCGGTGGTGGGGGGATGCCGCCAGGCATGGGTGGGTTCTCGTAATCGCGCCGTTTTTGTTCAATCCTTTAATCGTGTCGACCCACCGTCATTGACGGAGTGGGTGAAAAGCCTATAAACTCGCGCGCCTTTTTCAGGTGTGGCTAATTGCCGGATCTGGTTCGATTTACGCAAGCTCGCAAATGCAGCGCTTTTCATAATCTAAAGTGCCTAACCTTCAGGAACAGCTTACATCTGTCTCTTATACACATCTCCGAGTCCACGAGACCTCTCTACATCTCGTATGCC
>CAJXVN010000270.1 GCA_913060775.1 uncultured Gammaproteobacteria bacterium
CCCCGCCGCCCTTGCGCACCCCCATTGCCAATCCTGTATAGCAGGACATGGCTGCAACCGGTTGCGCCACAGGAACCACCTGGCCGAAGGGAATTGGAGCTATCCGTACAGGACTCCAACAATGAAAAGAATTTTACTCAATGCGACACAAACCGAGGAAACCCGGGTCGCAATTGTCGACGGTCAGTATCTTTATGACCTCGATATCGAATCAGTCGCCCAGAACAAACGTAAAAGTAATATCTACAAGGGTAAAGTCACCCGCGTAGAAGCAAGCCTCGAAGCCGCATTTGTTGATTATGGTGCGGATCGCCACGGCTTCCTGCCGTTAAAAGAAATAGCGCGTAACCTCTTCCCTGAAGGTGGTGGCAAACGGACCATCCAGCAGGCCCTGCGTGAAGGCCAGGAACTAATCGTTCAGGTCGAAAAAGAAGAGCGCGGCAACAAGGGGGCCGCACTCACCACTCAGGTGAGCCTGGCCGGCCGTTACCTGGTACTGATGCCCCGCACGGAAGGTTCCGGCGGCATATCCAGAAAAGTAGAATCCCGGGATCGCGATGAGTTGCGAGACACCATGGACGGCGTTGAAATACCGGCCGACATGAGTGCCATCGCCCGCACCATGGCCCTGGGTCGCTCCCAGGAAGAACTGCAGTGGGATCTCAACTACCTGCTGGAACTCTGGAATTCCATCACCACCGCCGCCGAGAGCAAATCAGCGCCCTTCCTGATTTACCAGGAAACCAATATCGTTTCCCGCACCATCCGCGATCATCTGCGTGGCGATGTCTCCGACGTCATCATTGACGACCCGGCGGTATACGCTGAAGCCGTCGAATTCATGCAGCAGCTGATGCCGCAAAACCTGAGCAAGCTGAAACTATACGAAGACAGCATTCCGCTGTTTACCCGTTACCAGATCGAAAACCAGATCGAAACCGCGCACCAGCGCTCGGTAAACCTGCGATCCGGCGGCAGTATTGTTATCGACCTCACCGAAGCCCTGACCAGCATCGATATCAACTCGGCCCGCGCCACCCAGGGTTCTGACATCGAAGAAACCGCCTTCCGAACCAACATGGAAGCAGCCGAAGAGATCGCTCGCCAGCTGCGACTGCGTGACCTCGGCGGACTACTGGTGATCGATTTCATCGACATGAATTCCAGCCGCAATCAACGGGACGTCGAAAACTGCCTGCGGGAAGCCACCAAGGTTGATCGAGCACGGATTCAGATCGGCAAAATTTCCCGTTTTGGTTTGCTGGAAATGTCGCGCCAGCGCCTCGGCGCCTCCCTGCGGGAAATTAGCGCAGTTAACTGCCCTCGCTGTGACGGCCAGGGAACGATTCGCACCGTCGAATCGCTGGCGCTCTACATCCTCCGTTTAATCGAAGATGAAGCAAACAAGGAACGTACTGCCCGCATTAGCGTACAGGTACCGGTGGCCGTCGCGACCTTTCTGTTTAACGAAAAACGTGATGTCCTGGCCGACCTGGATAAACGGCTGGGAATGCACGCACTGATCTTACCCAACCCGAGCCTGGAAACACCGCATTACGATATCCAGCGTACGCGCGTCCAGGACCTCAACAAAACCCTTCTGGACACCTCCAGCTTTGATCTGCCCGTTATTGAAGGTGAAGAGCAGGCGGAACCGCAAAGCACCAAAGCACCGGAACGCCCCGCCGTTACGCCCATTACTCGTGTCTCGCCGCCGCCTTCTCAGGAAACCCCGGTCAAAAAACCAGGCCTGCTAGCTCGGCTATTCGGTTCGATTGGCTCAACTCCCGAACCCGAACCGAAACCCCGTAAGGCAGCCACCGATAAACGCAAGCCCAGCAATCGTTCCAGTCGAAACGGCGAAAACCGGACGCGCAACCAGGAAAACCGCAACAACTCCGGCTCCAAACGCAATGAACAACGCCGCTCATCTAAGAATCAGCAGGATGGTTCATCGAACCGCCAATCGGGGAACCGAAAATCAAATAAAGAACAAAACAAGGATCAAAACAAAGACCAAAATAAAGATCAGACCAGGGACCAGAATAAGTCCGATGATCAACGCCAACAGCAAGCCGCCGGCAATAGCGACGGACAACGCGACGGCGCTCGGTCCGGCAATCGCCGCAGCCGGGGTAATCGAGGAGGCCGCGGCGGAAAAGGCAACCGCCCGACCGATAAAAATGAAAACAACCAGGCGACAGAGAACCCTGATCAACAGGTCGCCAAACAGGCTAACCTGGATCAACAAAGTCCTCCCCCCACCGAGACGGCCAGGACCCCGGAAAAGCCCGCTGTGACTTCATCTGAGCCAGTCGCACAGACCCAGCGTACCGCGCCTCAAAAACCTGCACCGGCGCCTGCTAAACCCGCCGAACCGGCAACGGAAAACAGAGCCACCGATCAGGCTGCGGAACAAGCTAGCGAGGCTGCACAGCCAGCCAAAGCAACACCGGCACCATCAGCCGCTCCAGCGCCGAGTCAGACGCCGGTTGCTAAAGACAATGCGGCCCCGGTTAAAAAACCAGCCCCACCGGCCGCTGCTTCAACTCAGCCAAAGCCAGCCGCCGAGGCACCGCGCTCAGCCGACACTCCAGCGACGAAGCCAGTTGAAGCCAAGTCACCGCCAGCTGCGGTTAAAGCTGAACCAGCTGCCCCGACAACCAGCGAAACGGTTGTTAGCAAACCTGCCAAACCAGCGCCAACCGCTGAAAAGGAAGCCACTGCTGTGAAGAACAACAGCAAACCAGCAGCCGCACCAACGAGCGCGCCGCCGGTGGCACCACCGGTTACCAGACCAGCCGTAACCAAAACCGTACCGGGACAGATAGAAACCCGCGAGTCCGCCAGCGCTGCAGCGCCTGCGCCGGAACCGGTTAAAAGAAAACCGGCGCCTCGTCCGACCCAGTGGGCTGCACCGGTCGAAAACCCCGGCACCACTAAACAGATAGAAACCGGCGATAACGCCTAGAAAGGTTGTAACAAACCCGGTTATAAAAAACCCCTGCCAGAAGTCATTCTGAGCAGGGGTTTTTTATTTGCAGCGCGCTAAAACAGGCTCTGCAGTGCTGATAAGAGGCTTCGTGCTAAGGGTAAACAGGAGTATTCAGCCGACCCAGCGCAACGCATCGGCCGGGTGTAGAACTGGTCTCTAGATACCACGACCTGTCTACCCGTTTTGGACAACCCGTGCGCCACCAATCCGATCGCGTCACGCTGAATTTCTGAAAGTTTGCAGGCGATGGGTATCAAAGGGAAGTGGTGGGCTGTCAGGGATTCGAACCCTGGACCCGCTGATTAAGAGTCAGCTGCTCTACCAACTGAGCTAACAGCCCGATGACCGGAAATACTCTGATGAAAATCAGCGAGTGCTGACCTTCAAGGACAAGGATGACCCAATAAATAAGCCTATGAGTCGGGTGAATACCAACGTCATAGGCTCACTTGAAATTTGGGGTGAACGATGGGGCTCGAACCCACGACCACCGGAATCACAATCCGGGGCTCTACCAACTGAGCTACGCTCACCATTGTCTTTACTACGTCTGTACCGAGCCAGGGCTTAACCTGGCGCGCCCGGCAGGACTCGAACCTGCAACCCCCGGCTTAGAAGGCCGGTGCTCTATCCGGTTGAGCTACGGGCGCTGTGTCTAAGCCCAACAGCCTGTGCTAAACAGTCATTTAGGTGGTCGGGGTAGAGAGATTCGAACTCCCGACATCCTGCTCCCAAAGCAGGCGCG
>CAJXVN010000271.1 GCA_913060775.1 uncultured Gammaproteobacteria bacterium
TGGCCATCTGCCGAGTGACGTAGTCGCCCTCGTTGGGGATTTCCGAGGTGTGCCCTACATAGAGCCAGGCTTTGGCGAAGAGTTTTTCCTGCTCGAGTTCGAAAATAGACTGGTCGGTAAAAATCAGCCGACTTGCGGTGGCGTTCTCTTCATCCACCAGACGTTCAAAGTCTGCGGGGCCAAGATTTTCTTTAACTAACATAGGGATTTCTCCTGAGGCAGCTTCGAGCGTCAGGCGCTCATGTACTTTTGCCACTCGAGCAAAATATCAAATTCGGTGACTTCCCCGTAGTTAGAGGGGTAGGCTGCACCCGGTCCGGGGAAATCAGGGATGATTTTATCGCGGTAGGCCAGCGCCATCTGAAAATTCATATCGCCCTGGCGGCTCTGATGTCCGGCGACGCCGATGTTAATACCCGCCCAGGCTTCGGCATCGTCCTGGTCAAAGGTGCCAGCCACGGAGAAGGTTCTCACCCCCATTTGCATCGCTTTCTGTTTCCATTCGTCGGTGGTTTCCTTTTCGACCAGAAACCAGTTCCAGATTTCCATCTGGGTGGCAGACACCGGCTGCCAGACTCGAATGGCCAGCATGTTTACCGGCGGCTCTTCTGGATTAAATATGGCAGGTGCCTGCACAGACGAAAAGTTAGGGAACATGGTCTGCACGCCACCGATAAGGTGTTTTGACATCGCCTGTTGTTCAGGGGTGAGCATCTGCTCATAGAGTTCGATCAGGTCGGCTGGATAGCCTGGGTAATCGGGTAACTGGTCTCGCAGAGACTCCGGAATTAGCGGCAAAATTCCGTTATGACCATTGCCCATACTCACGGCCGGGCTGTTTAACAGGGAGTCGCGAACCGTCTGCGCTGGCATGCCAAATGTCGCGGCGGTGATGGGCCCGTGGACCTTGACGGCATGGGGGCCATCCGCACCGAAATTGACCGCACCGGTTTTCCAGTTGGCATCGACCACCCAGCGGTGGGGAGCGCCGAGCACTTCCATGCCTTCCGGGGTGCGGTTGTGATACAGGTCCAGATACCAGCGGGCATCGCCCAGGTAATCGGCCAGATCGGGGGCGGCTTCATCCCAGGTGGCAAAAATCAGTCCGGCGTAGGTGTCGACGCGAGCGGCGGTTTTCAGGTTGAGCGTTTTGAAATCAACCTTGCCGTCGTAAAGTTCCATGTCATCGGCCGTGGCTTTGAGTGATCCATCCAGTCCAAAAGCCCAGCCGTGGTAAGCGCAGACAAATCCCCTGCTCGAACCGACATCTGAGGTACACAGCAGGGTGCCGCGGTGACTACAGGAGTTGAGCAGCACGTGGATTTTGCCGTGCTCGCCGCGGGTGAGAATGACCGGATCGGTGGCCATCTGCCGAGTGACGTAGTCGCCCTCGTTGGGGATTTCCGAGGTGTGCCCAACATAGAGCCAGGCTTTGGCGAAGAGCTTTTCCTGCTCCAGTTCGAAAATAGACTGGTCGGTAAAAATCAGCCGGCTTGCGGTGGCATTCTTTTCATCCACCAGGCGATCGATATCGGCGGGGCCGAGATTCTCGTTAAGCAGCATCGTTTTCTCCCAAAAGCCAGCCAAGGCTATTTACTAAACGATCGTTAATTTATTCGATTCTACTACGGCTCTAATTTTTCAAACCAGTCGTTTTTGCAGTTTTTACGCAGCCTTCGGGTGTAGATTAACTGTCTAACTAGTCAATGACCTATTAAAGCAGTGGGAGATGACATGACCCCAGAGAATCATCAGGCAGTGCTACTGACCGAAAAATCAGCAGGCATTCTGCGTTTAACTTTAAATCGCCCCGGCCAGCGCAATGCATTAAGCGGCAAACTGATCGATGAGTTGATCGCGCAACTTGGTGCTGCTGAGCAGGATAACGCGGTGCGCGTGGTGGTGATCGCGGCAATGGGTACAGCATTCTGCGCGGGCCATGACCTCACCGAAATGATTGCCCTGACCAGACCGCAACGGCAACAGCTATTAGGGCGGTGCAGTGAAATGATGATGGCACTGCAGCGGATTCCCCAGCCAGTCATCGCGCAGGTGCAGGGGGTGGCGACGGCCGCCGGTTGTCAGCTGGTCGCCTCCTGTGACCTGGCGGTCGCGTCCAGTCATGCGAGATTTGCTACGCCAGGGGTCGATATTGGCCTGTTCTGTTCTACCCCTGCGGTCGCACTGAGTCGGTCGGTGCCGACTAAGCAGGCGTTAAGAATGCTATTTACCGGAGCCCCGGTGGACGCTCGCTGGGCGCAACAGATTGGCCTGGTCAGTGATGTTGTGGAGGAGGTCGATCTGGAGTCAGCGACTGCGGCTCTGGCGGAGCAGATCGCCAGCAAGTCGGCGGCCTGCATGGGTTCTGGCAAACAGGCGTTTTACCGCCAGCAGGGTTTATCACTGGATCAGGCCTATGCCGATGCTGCGGCTGAAATGATTACTAACCTTGACTCAGCGCCGGCGAAGGAAGGGATTGCGGCTTTTCTGGAGAAAAGAAAGCCCGTCTGGCCAGATTGTTAGAGGAAATAGTGCGGATGATCAGAGTCCGTATTGACTGAAGAGTGCTTTTCGCGGCGCAAGATGACTCGATTACTCGGGTAACATAGGTCGCCTAAAGTTTTTATCCCGGCTGGGTATTCGTTGGTATATCGCGTAACCCGGCGCCAAGATTGATTTTTGCAGAGGTAGTAATGTCGGTTGATCAGGTAACACCCTTTAAGAAAATTCTGGTGGCTAATCGTGGCGAGATCGCTATTCGGGTATTTCGCGCCTGTACAGAGCTGGGAATTTCTACGGTGGCGATCTATTCCCACGAAGATCGTTTACATCTGCATCGCTATAAAGCTGACGAGGCTTACCTGGTGGGCCGCGGTAAATCCCCGCTGGCGGCCTATTTAGAGTACGACGAAATAATTGAACTGGCGCTGGCAAAAGAGGTAGACGCCATCCACCCCGGCTATGGGTTCCTCTCTGAAAACAGTGATTTTGCACGAGCCTGTGAAGCGGCGGGAATTGTCTTTATTGGTCCCTCGGCTGAGGTGCTGGATGCGCTAGGCGACAAGGTAAAGGCCCGTCACGCAGCGGAGCAGGCGGGGTTGCCAACCATTCCCGGCACCCCGGATGCGGTTGCCAGCGATGAGTCTGCGCTCGAGTTCGCCAGCCAGGCAGGCTATCCGTTGATGGTCAAAGCCGCCATGGGCGGCGGCGGCCGAGGAATGGCGGTGGTTAACGATGATCAGGAACTGGTCGATGCCATGGCTAAATGTCGGTCTGAAGCCGAATCAGCCTTCGGCGACGCCACCATATTCCTGGAACGCTATTTACGACAGCCGCGTCACATTGAGGTACAGGTACTGGGTGACAGGCATGGCAACCTGGTACACCTGTTTGAACGTGACTGTTCGGTGCAGCGTCGCCACCAGAAAGTGGTGGAAATAGCACCAGCATTGAATCTGACCGACAAACAGCGGCAGGCGATCTATCGGGATGCGCTGGCGATTTGCCGGCAGGTTAACTACAGCAATGCCGGCACGGTGGAGTTTCTGTTTGATGGCGAGGGTCGCCACTACTTCATCGAGGTCAACCCCCGCATTCAGGTTGAGCATACGATCACCGAGGTGATTACCGGCCGTGATCTGGTGCAGGCGCAAATACGGGTTGCCGAGGGTTATCCGCTGCACGATGACACCATTCGTATTGCTGATCCTGTCTCTTATACACATCTGACGCT
>CAJXVN010000272.1 GCA_913060775.1 uncultured Gammaproteobacteria bacterium
GATCTACACTATCCTCTTCGTCGGCAGCGTCAGATGTGTATAAGAGACAGTCGCTGTTAAAGGTTACGCCGGCAAAAACATGGGGGTGACGCCGAACCAGCTTGTCGGCAATCCCGGCCGCGACCCGCTCAAAATCAAACAACCCCTGTTCCTGCGCCATCTGCGCATGAAAAGCCACCTGCAGTAACAGGTCACCCAGTTCGTCGAGCAGGTCATCATCATCGCCACGTTCAATGGCATCCGCGACCTCATAGGCCTCCTCAATCGTATAAGGGGCGATGCTGGCAAAATCCTGACGCAGGTCCCACTCGCAACCGCCATTGGGGTCGCGCAACTGGGCCATGATCTGCAGCAGTCGGGTGGTCTGTTCCATATCGTTAATTTTCCGTCGATGCGGTTTAAGTAGGTGGTGGGGCCGGATCACCCGGGTCCTATATTCTGGCTGATGCGGGGTGCTTCATGTTCATATAAATGCCGCCCTCGGCCAGTTCATCGAGCATTTGCGCTAGTCTTTTCTGCCGAGTCTCCGGCCGTTTAGCTCGCTCAATCCAGCTCAGGTAATCATTTTGCTGATACGCAGGCCGCTGTTGATACTGCGGCAGAAGCTGCCTGCTCTCCAGAGCAGCGGCGACATCTTCTGCCATTAGCTGCCTGGGCCGCTTCAGTTTCGACCGTTTTACATCCACCCGCGAAACTCCATTAGTGACAGCCCCCCACTAGAATAGTAGATCACCCAATCTGGAACTAAAGTTATGGCAACGGAAATAGAACTCAAACTCGAAATTGGCCCAGAACAGATTTTAACGCTGAAAAACCACCCTCTGTTAGTGACCCTGGTTCCCAGCGTAACTGAGCTGGAAAATGTCTACTACGACAGCGATGATCGCCAGCTGGCAACAAAAAAAATGGGGTTACGTACCCGTTATGACGGCCAGAGCTGGTGCCAGACCCTGAAAAGCAAGGGAGAAGCAGTGGACGGGCTGCACCTGCGGGATGAGTGGGAAACCCCGATTAGCTGCAATGCGCTGGAAATCAACCAGCTTGCCGAGGCCGGCTGTAATCGGCAAATGATTGAGTGGCTCACCAGCCTGGACCTTGCGCCACTATTTACCACCCGATTCACCCGCCACTGCTGGAACCTGGTTGACGAACAGACTGCGATAGAACTGGTGCTCGACCTGGGCGAGGTGACTGCTGGGAACAACAGCACACCGATTAGCGAAATCGAGCTGGAACTCAAACGCGGGGATGTTACCGCCCTGCAAACAGTGGCCCGCCAGCTACGGGCGGCGATACCCCTCACCCCCAGCGATATCAGTAAAGCAGCCCGGGGCTACCAGCTGTTAGCCGACTGAACAGCGACCGCGCGGCTAACCCATGCTGGAGCCGTGACGAACTAGCCCTGACTCAGTAACGACTTAAGACCCGATAGGTAAGGTCTGTCTGCCCGGCGGCTGGCACCTCTACCTGCCACTGCGCCTGATGAGCGGCAATTTTTTTATGGCGCTGATTCTCATCGAGTATTTTCCAGTCACCCGGCAGGTTTTCGCGTACGGTCACAACCACCGCTGTCGATTTAGCGTTGTAGAGCGTGATTTTGTAGGCCGTCTCACTGGCGTGGCTGTAGCGACCACTGGCGTTACGTTTTTTATAGTCAGTTTGCAGCCGGTCAGCGGTGACATCAAAGGAGTTACCCAGTTTGAGTTTTACCGGACGCTGCTTTGGCGTGTGGTCAATCTGATCCTCGCCAACAAACTGGGCATGACCCGACTGGTCCTGCTTGTAAACCCGAACCACGCCCTTTGGCAGTGGCATACCCAGGTGGCTGGCTTTATCGTTATCAAATTCGACCAGCACCGCAATTTTCTGCTTCTGGCCCAGATCACCATACTGCCCCCGGTAGTAATAACCGCTGCCGGCCAGGAGCAACTGTTTACGCACGGGCACCCTGGCCGCCGCTAACAATGCCACCTGTTTGGTCTGGTTGTTCTCCAGTGTGGTGGCGCGGGGCACGGTGTAGAGGTGGTACTCAAACAGGGCTTCTTCGGCAACTGCATTATCCGCAGACATCGCCATCATCATCTCTTTCGCCCCGTTGCGCCGCCGGACTGACTCAGTAACTCGATTCAGGTCGCCAGCCACCAGTTGCAATTTACTGTTGGGATAGCGAGTGCCGCTCTGGTTAGTGAGGGTTACCCAGCCCTGGAGATCCAGCAGCGTATCGTCGCCGTTGAGCTCGGCAATGTAGTCGGCCCGCCAGGAGAGGCCACCGGACAGGTAACTAAGCTCAAGTTCACGAGGCCCATTGGTGGCGCTGTGCAGGTGAGTGACCAGGGTGGGCCGATCACGCAGTCGGCCAGGCAAGGTATCAAATATCAGCCGTCCGCCCGCACCGGTCTCGATGCGATCGCCGTATTGCAGCACCAGGCCATTGTTGTTGCTTAGCACCCGCGCGCGCTCTATCGTTTCCTTACCGGTCGCCGAGTTGGTCCTTGCGACGCGGATATCTTCACCGACATAGTGGTTAAGCAGGGATTGCGGTGATAAGAGGTCAAAATCAAAATTCTGCTCCAGCACCCGCAGACTGGCCGCATTTTTGAGGCTTTTCAGGAGGGCGGTTTCGGACCGAATCTGGGCGCTCACATCCCGAATTGCTAATCGACTCTCTCCTTTGGGCAGAATCACCTTACGCCGATCCTTGATCAGCGCCAGATCCTGGTTGTAGATGGTTACCGCCAGCGCAGTTTGATCATCGAGCGTTGAGCGTCGCTCGTCATCAGTGGCCGCAGTGGTGGCTGTTGCCAAAAAACCACTGCTGATGACCAAAACGGATAGAATTTTTACCAACCAGTTTGCGCGCATGCCCTGCATAACCTTCCCCAATTAATGACCGAATCAAGCCTACATAGACCATGAGTCAACTGCTTCTGTTCAACAAACCCTATGGCGTTCTCAGCCAGTTTACCGATGAAGCTGGCCATCCGGGGTTGGCGCATTACCTGGAGCAGCCGGGCTTTTACCCGGCCGGTCGCCTCGATCGCGACAGCGAGGGGCTGTTAGTGCTCACTAACGATGGCGCGCTACAACACCGTATTAGCCACCCGAAAAAGAAAATGGCCAAAACTTACTGGGTACAGGTCGAGGGTATCGCCGACTCCGCCGCGATTAATCAGCTGGCCCGGGGGGTCACACTAAAAGATGGCCCGACGCGACCCGCCGTGGTCACTGCCATGGATGAACCGGCTAATTTATGGCGACGAGAGCCGCCCATCCGACAAAGGAAAAACAAACCCACCAGCTGGCTGAGCATCACCATTAAAGAGGGCAAAAATCGCCAGGTCAGGCGGATGACCGCAGCGGTGGAACTACCCACCTTGCGCCTGGTACGAGCCAGTGTCGGCCCCTGGTCGTTACAGACGCTGAAACCGGGGGAGTGGGTGGAGCTAGACTTTTAATTCCTATTAGTTATTATTTTATTGTTTTAAATTCCTTTTCAATATATTTATCCGCCCTTAAAATCCGGCGCCATGAACAGCCCGAGCGCCACATTTTCTATTATCGAACCGCATGTGCAGGAAGCCCTCGACCTTCTTACCGAGGCGGCTGACAGCCGTGGACCCGCGGCTCTGGCAACTGCTTTCGGCGCCGAAAGCGTGGTGTTGATCCTGTCTCTTATACACATCTGACGCTGCCGACGAAGAGGATAGTGTAGA
>CAJXVN010000273.1 GCA_913060775.1 uncultured Gammaproteobacteria bacterium
TCTACACTATCCTCTTCGTCGGCAGCGTCAGATGTGTATAAGAGACAGATTTAACACCGTGTGATGAAGGGGGTATGTAGGTACGGTGTAAGAATACGGTATACGGATGAAGTGTAAAGCGATGGCCGGGTTAGTGGTTTGGACGGAGTTTCACCGGTGTCCGTGAATGCTGTGGGGTGAAAAAATAAAGACGCTGCCGAAGAATAGAATTCAGCCTCCGGCAACGTTTTATTGTAGTGACTCGCTTAGAAGCGGCGACCGATACCGATGCCGTAAATCCAGGGGTCGATATCAACATTAACTTTCACTTTGCCTGCGGTGGTGGAGATGCTCGCATCGGTTTCCATGTCGATGTACTTAACATCGAAATTCATAAACCAGTCTTTATCGATAGCTACGTCCATGCCGAGCTGAAGTGCAAGGCCTATTGACGGATCTAGGTCCACGCTCGCTTTAGGCCCGACTATCGACCCCTTTAGGCTGCTACTGGCGTCTTCGTTAAAGAACAGGGTGTAGTTAACCCCAATACCCGCATAAGGCTGGTAGCGGCTATCGGGCATGAAGTGATATTGCAGGGTTAGAGTCGGTGGTAGGGTGCGGGCTTCGATAATATTACCTAATCCAGCCAGGACACCGCCCTTGGCCTTAACATCATGTTCGCTTGAGGCCAGAATTAATTCAACTCCCCAGTTGCGGGTAAGCATGTATGTGAAATCAACTTCTGGCACAAGATCGTTGTCAACACCCACTTTGCTGCCCACGGAGCCACCGTTTAGTGTCACCGTATTACTGCTGTCATCGGGCATCACCGCGATGATCCGGCCTCGAACCAGCCAGTCCCCGGCTTCATAAGCCGTCGATGGTCCGGAAGTTAAGGCTGAGCCGATTATTGCCGCGGTTGTTACAAGATTGAGATTTCCTTTGAGCATTGTTCCCTTCCTAATGGTTTGAGCTTATCGAAACCTGTGAATTGCTTTATAAAAAGCAGGCGGCACAGATACTACGAGGGGCTCAGGGTCGACAATGCTGACCTGGCTCAACGGGAGGTTAATCAAAAGGAATTAGATCTAAGCGTTGTTTTTTCCGTGGGCAAGCAATGGCGTAATGGCCGTCCTCCTGGAGAGGGCAGCTAATGGTTACCGAGGCTTATCGCAGGAAGAAGACCGGCGACGGAGAGGGAGAGGAGGAGGATCCCCGCCGCCGGGTTTTGCACAGTCCACGCCGAGTAGCGTAGTTTTTATAGAAGACCGGGTTCGTCGGTGTAGCCATCCTTGCCACCTGAGCCGACGATCACGGTGTCTGCAGTTCCGTTGCAGTCGTGTGTTACCCGGTACCTGAAGTCCTTATCAGGTAAATCTCACAATCCCTGTGAGTCAATCAGGATAACTTCCGTGTTCCCGTTGGATCGGAATGATAAGCTGTTCTCATCTGTTGTAAATTACCTAATTTGGAAAATTGCCATTGCAAAATAGAACAGGGCTTAACTGGGATGATTTCCGGATATTTTTAGCGGTGGCTGACAATGGTTCTCTTTCGGGAGCAGCTCGGCAACTGCGGGTGACTCACTCCACCGTCTTTCGGCGAATCAATTCGATGGAGGAGAATTTAGAAATTACTTTATTCGACCGCCAGCCGTCGGGATATCGGCTCACCCTGGCCGGCGAGGAAGTGCTGGAACACGCCCGGCGGATGGAGGCAGAGAGTGAACTGATTGCCGAAAAACTCAGCAGTGGCGATCTAAAGCTTAGCGGTACGATCCGGGTGGCGACCATGGAGGGGCTGGCGATGGTGCTGTTGCCACCGTTCATCAAGAAGTTTCGCGAATTACACCCGGAAATACGCATCGATATGGTGATCAGTAGCCAGGTATTTAATTTGTCACGGAAAGAGGCCGACGTGGCGATAAGAATGGGACAGAGTAGTCCACCGGAGCACCTTACTGGTCGTCGTATCGGGCAGGTCTCCTGGGCGGTTTACGGCTCCCCTGGATATTTTAAGGAGCACGGCAGACCCACCAGCGCAGCGGAGCTAAAGGGACATCAGTTTGTGGGTGCTGACAGTCACGAGGCGCATCGGGCCTATGCCAAATGGACCCGGGCACACGTTGATGAGGATGACATCGTTTACACCAGTAATGTGGTGATGGCACAACGGTCTGCCGCCCGCGAGGGGATTGGCCTGGTGGTGCTGCCCCGATACCTGGGAGAAACCGAAGCGCGCCTGGAGCGAGCCTTCGACGTCGGACCCGAGCTGGATCTGGATATGTGGGTGCTGACTCACCCCGACCTGCACAACAAGCGGGTGGAGATGCTGATGGATTTTATTTCTGAATCAGTGCAACAGCTGCAGCCGAGCTTAAATTTCAAACCGATATCTATCGACAAAAATTAGCGCCAGACCGGTGTCTTTGCCCGGCATTGGCTGCTTTATGCCTTACCTGTTTCTTCCAGCTCAATCAGTACGCCACCGCAATCTTTAGGGTGCAGAAAGACAACTGGCAGGCCGTGGGCACCGATTTTCGGTTCGCCCAGTACCCGCATACCCGCTGCTTTTAGCTGGTCGATAGCCGCCGTCAGCTCTTCCACCTCAAAACAGAGGTGGTGTACGCCACCGGCTGGGTTGCGTTTTAAAAAAGCAGCGATAGGCGACCCCTCACCTAGCGGTTCTAGCAGTTCCAGCTTGGTGTTACCGGTATCCACAAAAACCGTGGTGACGCCATGATCGGGCAGGGCCTGCGGGGCGGATACCTGATCATTTGTGGCAAGCACGGTTTTGTAGAGTTCCGCTGCCTGTTGCAGGTTGCCGGTAGCAATGGCGACGTGGTTAAGCCGACCAATCATGCCGATTCCCCGGTATTAACCTCAAGTTGAACCAGTAGTTGATCGGCTTCCACCGTGTCGCCATCACTGACGAGGACCTCCTGGACTACGCACTCTTTTTCGGCGTAGAGCACATTTTCCATTTTCATCGCTTCGAGAACGCAGACCTCTGCACCGGCGTCGAGTTTATCGCCCGCTTTGACATAGACGGATAACACTTTGCCAGGCATGGGCGAAATCACCATCGATGAGGTGTCGGCTTCAACTTTTTCCGGCATCAAATCGTAAAGTTTGTGTTCGCGCTGGTTCATGGCTCGGGTTCGCACCTGGCGACCATGACGAGACAGCATGAGCTGATCTTTCTGCTGTTCAATCTGAAAGCACATGGGCTTACCGTTTACCTGGAAAGTCTGTGCTCCTGCTCCGGCGCGGTAGGCACCTTCAATTTCGTAAACCGTGTCGCCAATCTTGATGGTTGCTCCCGTCGGACCGGCATCAACTTCAAGGTCAAAATGCTCACCGTCAATGGTGACGTAGTAGTCTAATTTCATTCGGTTGCTCAATTGCCACTCCCGGCCCGTTTGAGAATTTTCCAGGGGCTATCTGCATCACTGGGGTGCACACTGGCTGCCCGCAATCGCTCTTCTGCACGCAGGTAGCCGGCGATGGCGGCAAACAGTTCCTGTTGTTCCCGGCTACCGGCGTTGCCGACAAATCCGTCTGGATATTCTTCGCCAATAAAGCCGGTGGAAATGTCGCCACTGGCAAAAGCAGGATGGCTAATCAGAGCATTTAGAAACACCATGTTGGTGGTGACGCCACGAATATCAAAACTATCCAGCGCCTGTCTCTTATACACATCTCCGAGCCCACGAGACCTCTCTACATCT
>CAJXVN010000274.1 GCA_913060775.1 uncultured Gammaproteobacteria bacterium
GAGATGTAGAGAGGTCTCGTGGGCTCGGAGATGTGTATAAGAGACAGCTGCTGACTCGCGGACTCACGCTGGGAAGCGATAGCGGCAGCGACAAACCTCGCCTCGACTGGCAGGGGATTGTCCTGCTGACGATCACCTTGTTGAGTGCCGTGAGTGCGGTTCACCTGGGCAGTGCAATGGCCTGGGTGGCGGCAGCCATGAGCTTGATCACGGTGATATTTTTTTTACGCTGGGAGCTGCGTACCGATCAGCCGGTGCTTGATCCACGTATGTTCAAACGGTTGCGTTTTAGTGCCGGGCTGGGAGTGGGCAGCGTGCAGAATTTCTGCATGTACGGCATGCTTTTTCAACTGCCCTATATGCTTGAAGAGTTACACGGTTTTGGTCCCACGGTGGCCGGGAAGATGCTGCTGGCAATGACCGGTGGCATGGTGGTCTGTTCTCCCCTCGGTGGCCGTTTTGCCGATCGTTTTGGTGCTCGCAGTGTGGTGGCCTTTGGTTCCACGCTTGGACTCGTCGCCATGGGTGTTCTGTCCATGGCCCAGCCCTGGGACCTGCCTATGACCCTTGTGCCCTGGCTGGTGATGCTGGGCGCAGCACTCGGTTTTTCCACCGGGCCCTCCCAGGCATCCGCGCTCAGTGCTGTTGATCCGCGCCACAGTGGTATGGCGTCCGGGGCCTTAAGCATGTTTCGTTACGTCGCCAGCGTGTCCGCCATTACCTTGTTGGGAGTGCTGTTAGGGGCAACCAGCATGAATCCGATGGAGCGATATCAGACCGGATTCCTGGTTTATGGCGGCGGTTTTTTAATTACCGCATTGCTGGCATTTGGGTTGCCTAGAAAGGGTGTCTCCGGGAGCTGATAAAGTGGTCGCTACGACGGAAAAACTTTAGTTGAGGAGAAGATCATGAGCTTATCCACCACGCAATCCAGAGATGGTGTCCAGCTGGCCTGGAGTGCCACCGGCAAGGGCGAACCGGCGCTGGTGTTTATTCACGGTTTTGCCGGTGATCAGAACCAGTTTACTGGTCAGGTGGATGCTTTTTCCGCGCGTCACCGGGTGGTTACCCTGGATCTGGCCGGTCATGGTCAGTCCGGTCATGACCGAATTCAGTGGGGCGCTGCCGCGTTTGCCGATGATGTGATTGCGGTGATGGATGCTGCTGGCGTGGATGAGGCGATCCTGATTGGCCATTCTATGGGGGGAATTGTCATGCTCGAAACGGCGAACCGCTATCCCGATCGGGTCAGGGGGCTGGTGGCGATAGACACCCTGCAGAATATTGAGGCGTTGTTTCCGCCAGGAATGCTTGACCAGCTGGTGGAAGGCATGCAGCAGGCATTTGCCCCGACCATGGAAGGGTTTGCCCGTGCCCTGATGATTGAGGAAACCGACCCGGATCTAGCCGCGCGGCTGGTGCGTGAATTTGTCGGTATGCGCCCGGAAAGCGCGATTGGCATTATGTCTTCGCTTACCTCGATTGATGTGATGCCACTGTTTAAAAACCTGAAAGTGCCGTTTTACGCCATTAACTCCGATATGCAGCCGACTAATCGAGCTGCCCTTGAACAGCAGTTGGCGCGGGTAGAGGTGGAGGTGCTTGATCGGGTGGGTCACTTCCCTCAGCTTGAGGCTACTGAGCGATTTAATGAGGCGCTGGGTCGGGCGATTAGTTTTATATAGCGGTTTATAAGTTCAGCGGCGAGAAATCATTGTCGGCGCGGTTTTTCGGAATATAGCTAGCTTCAATACGGCCCGGTTTTCGCCGATTGGGGCGAACAGCGATGTTCCTGGTAGGAGCGACTTCAGTCGCGACAGCAGAGATTCCGGCTACTTCCGCTGTCGCGACTGAAGTCGCTCCTACAGAAATTCCAGATTCAAATTAGCGTGTGCAAGCAACTACCCAAAAAGCCCGGCAATTGCCGGGCTTTTTAGCTGACAGGGCGAAATCATCACTCCCGATTCATTTCCAGGTCCATGCCAAAGCCCTGTGCTTCCATTTCGTGGCCCCAGATATCAGCCACGTAGTACTCTTCCTGGTCTGGAGTGTGACGGCCCTCCCAGCCCAGTTCCATCAGCCAGCCCGACGGCGTAACGTGGTAAAAACTCAGCGCTTTGTCGTTGGAGTGCTTACCGAGCTGAATAGCCACCGGGATATTGTGATGACGGACGATATCGTGGGATTTACCCAGGTCGTCGAGTTCGGTGTACTCGATATTCAGGTGATTAATACGTTTTTCCATATTAGGGATGCCAAACGCCAGCGAGTGCTGGCGATTATTGCAGTGAACAAACCAGGGCGTTGCCTCGCCGCCGGGGGCGGGTAGTTTGTATTCGATACTGCCATCCATGCCAAACACTTCTGTGTAGAAATCATAGGCGGCCTGGGGATCCGGCTGTCGGAGAATCATGTGCCCCAGTCCCTGGCCACCGGCGGTAAATTTTCCCCACAAGGGGCGACCGGGGTGAAATGCGCGGTCAGCTTCTACCCGCGGAGTGCAATAAATTTCCGTCGGGTTGCCACCGGGATCGGTAAGTTTTAGCAACCCCAGCACGTGCCGTTCGCGGCACTCGTCATCGGTGGCCACCCGGTAATCAACGCCGGCATCGTCAAGTTGCTGTTTCATTGCTTTTAGCGCCTTGGGGCTTTTCACCCGCCAACCGACGTACTCAAGATCATCGTTGCCGTCTGTATGGACGATGATGCGGTGGTGCATTTCGTCCATGCGCAGGTAGAAGCGATCGTCTTCGCCTTGCTCTTCTACCAGTTCGAAACCAATCACTTCTGTGGCATAAGTTTTCCACGCCTCCGCGTCAGATACGCTGATGCCGATGTAACCCAATTCTGTAATTTCGACCATCGAACTCGTCCCCAATTAATTGCTGGATAAAATGTTCATGCGTGACAGAACCGCAAGCTAACGAGGGGCGGTGGGCTCGGTCAATTTCTGATTGCCGATTGACCCGGTTATTCAATCGGCAGTTGATCCATGTCGGTTTTTACGGTGCTGCGGGGAAATATTTCATTGACTGGACAGTCGTTTGGTTGGCGCGGCAAACTACCCCACCCCATCGATAGCCGGGCGCCACTCGAACACGCCGGCTGAGGCGGTCAACACTTCCTACCTACCTACCTACCTAAAACGAGACTTTTATGCTGACTAAAGACGATATTGTTGGTTTTTCCGCGATGATTCCAACCCCCTGCCTGCCCGGCAAAGACGGCTGGGATAGTGAACAGTCGGTGGACCTTGATGAAACCGCTCGCATGGTTGAAAACCTGTGCCAGGATGGCGCCGGCAGTTTCGCCGTTAACGGCACCACTGGCGAGTGCGCGGCACTGCTATGGGAAGAAAAGCTCGAATTCAACAAATGCATCATCGAAACCAACAAGGGCCGTATCCCGGTGTTTTCCGGTGTCACTGCGCTGGGCACCAAAGAGACGGTACGGCAGATGAAAGCTTTCCGGGACCTCGGTGCTGATGGCGTGTTCGTCGGTCTGCCCCTGTGGCAGACACCGTCTAATGAAATGATGGTGCAGTTTTATGCCGATCTGGCCGAAGCCGTGCCAGATATGCCGATCATGATCTACTCCAACCCCATGTTCTTTAAGAGCACCTTCCCGGTGGAGTTCTGGGACTGTCTCTTATACACATCTCCGAGCCCACGAGACCTCTCTACATCTCGT
>CAJXVN010000275.1 GCA_913060775.1 uncultured Gammaproteobacteria bacterium
TCTACACTATCCTCTTCGTCGGCAGCGTCAGATGTGTATAAGAGACAGTAGTTACACTGTTCCCAAACGTCATCCGGCGCAATTTTAAGCCCGCGCGGTAGCAGGCTCTGAAATTCACAAAATTCTCGAATCGCCTCGGTTAATCCGGTGCGCAGCCCGTTCACATGGGTGCCACCCTGAGCCGTTGGAATCAGGTTAACGTAACTTTCCACCACCGAGGCTCCACCGGCCGGCAGCCAGCTGACTGCCCAGTCGACGGCTTCATTCTCACCAGAGAAACTGCCCACAAAGGGCTGTTCCGGCAACTGCTCCAGGCCGGTCAGTGCACTTCCCAGATAGTCGCCCAGACCTTCCTCGTAAAACCATTCTTCCGACTGATCCTCGGCTTCGTCAGTAAAACTAACCCGCAGCCCGGGGCAGAGAACCGCCTTGGCGCGCAACATATGCTTGAGTCGAGAGAGCGACACTTTCGGACTATCGAAATATTTTTCGTCCGGCCAGAAACGCAATTCCGTACCGCTGTTGCGTTTGCCAACCTCGCCCGTTTTAGTTAACGGTTCGACCAGCTCGCCATTTTCAAAGGCAATAAAAAACTGACCACCATCGCGACGGATGGAGACCTCCAGCCGAGTGGAAAGCGCATTAACCACGCTCACGCCCACGCCGTGCAGGCCGCCAGAGAACTGATAGTTTTCGGTGTTGAACTTACCGCCAGCATGGAGCCTGCTGAGAATAACCTCCACCCCCGGCACTCCTTCTTCCGGGTGCAGGTCCACCGGCATACCGCGGCCATCATCACGGACCGACAGCGAACCGTCGCGATAGAGGGTGACATCAATTTTACTGGCATAGCCAGAAAGCGCTTCATCGACCGAGTTATCGATCACCTCCTGGACCAGATGATTCGGGCGTTCCGTCTGGGTATACATGCCCGGACGCTTACGCACAGGGTCGAGTCCGGTGAGGACTTCTATCGATGTTGCGTCGTAACTGTCGCTCATTAACAACCCTTAACCGGGGTTAGCTGGAAACCCCTGAAAACTTTTACTGCAGACAAAAAAAACCCCGGGGACGAAAACGACCCCAGGGTTTTCCACACTGTCCTGATTAACCGTCGAGGTTATCCAGCGCTTTCTGAAAGCGATTAGCGTGAGAGCGCTCGGCTTTGGCCAGCGTCTCAAACCAGTCGGCAATTTCGTCGAAGCCTTCTTCCCGAGCCTGCTTGGTCATCCCTGGATACATATCGGTGTATTCATGGGTTTCGCCGGCAACGGCAGCTTTTAAATTATTAGCGGTGCTGCCGATTGGCAAACCGGTGGCTGGATCGCCAACGCTTTCCATGTACTCGAGATGGCCGTGGGCATGGCCGGTTTCACCTTCGGCGGTTGAACGGAATACCGTGGCGACATCGTTGTAACCTTCCACGTCGGCCTTGGCGGCAAAGTAGAGGTAGCGGCGATTAGCCTGGGACTCACCGGCGAATGCGTCTTTCAGGTTTTGCAGAGTCTGACTAGCTTTAAGATCCATTTCTATCTCCTGTGATTAGTGCTGACGATTACTAATTATGATCGTGCCGATCCGAAACGGCATCGCCCCGCAAACAATCTACCGATTACAGCTGCAGGGTGAAGAGCATTCTGGCCCAATTAAGTGCAGAGGCTATGAGCTCTAGCCGGGCTAATGTATCCTAACCGCCGTTACCGGGTAAACCGATTTTCGGCCTTCGGTCCACTCTAATCTCGATGGTCGGTGATGACTGTTTGAATCTCCCGTCATGCCCGATCATACCCGTTCGGCCCTACCCGGGTAGCACCGATAGAATCGTACCTCACTAATTCAGGGCAACTGAAAAAATGCCGGATGTGACGATGGAGCCATGCATTGACCAAGGATACTGATCCCCACGATTTTGAAAAGGCACTCGCCGAACTCGAAGCCGTTGTCGAACGACTGGAACAGGGAGACGTTAGCCTGGAAAGTTCACTGAAAGATTTCGAGCGTGGCGTCAAACTGGCACGCACTTGTCAGAGCGCACTTAACGATGCCCAGCAACGGGTAGAAAAACTGATTGAAGAAAACGGCCAGCTTAGCTTTGAGCCGTTTAGTAAACCGGACGAAAAATGAGTTTCAGCCGTTTTCTGGACGACGCGCAGGGACGCGTCGAAGCGGTGCTTGCGGCTGCCCTGCCGACGGACTGCTCTCCGTCCCGAGAGCTGAGCGACGCCATGCGCTATAGCGTGCTCGGCGGCGGAAAACGCATTCGGGCCACCCTCATCTATGCCACGGCGGAAACGGTCAATTGCGAACTAACAACGGTGGACCCGGCTGCGGCGGCTGTGGAAATAATCCACGGCTATTCGTTGATCCATGATGATCTGCCATCCATGGATGATGATGATCTACGCCGAGGCAAACCAAGCTGCCACGTCGCTTTCGATGAAGCCACTGCGATTCTGGCCGGCGATGCGCTACAAAGCCTGGCATTCGAGCTACTGGCTCACCCCCATGAACAGCTCACCGCTGAGCAGCGCTGCGCCATGGTGACAACGATGGCCACCGCCATCGGTGTACAGGGCATGGCCGCGGGTCAGGCGATTGACGTCGCCGCCAGTGCGCTGGGCCTGGATATCACTGGCCTGGAGCGAATGCACCGACTCAAAACCGGTGCGCTAATCCAGGCGTGTTGCCGTCTCACTGCAATTGCCGGCGGTGCCGGAGCGGCGGCATTGACCGCGCTCGATAATTACAGCGCCCAGCTTGGACTCTGCTTTCAAATTTGCGATGATATTCTTGATGTCACCGCCAGCACTGATCAGCTTGGCAAGCCCAATGGTTCCGATGATGCCCGGCAAATGCCGACCTACGTGACGCTTCTCGGACTTGACGGGGCTCGCCAGGCCGCCGAACACTGTAGTCAAAAAGCACTGGAAGCACTCACCGAATTTGGCCCGGAGGCCGACACACTGCGCGAGCTGGTCCGGTTTCAGCTTGAGCGCGCACATTAAGTTGCCACCTGCCACCCATGACCAGTAGCCACCGATGACTCATTACCCCCTCCTTGATCAGGCGAAAACCCCGGCTGATCTGCGCCAGCTCTCCCCCGGACAGTTACCCCAACTGGCCGATGAACTGCGCCAGTTTCTGATTGAATCGATTAGCACCAGCGGCGGCCATTTCGCTGCCGGACTTGGCGTGGTCGAACTCACTGTCGCCCTCCACTATATCTATAACACCCCGGACGACCGCCTGGTCTGGGACGTGGGTCACCAGTGTTATCCTCACAAGGTGCTGACGGGCCGGCGCGAACAGATGCTCACCATCCGCAAGCAGGGTGGCCTTTCCGGCTTCTTAAGTCGCTCTGAGAGCCCCTACGACGCGTTTGGAGCAGGCCACTCCAGCACCTCCATTAGCGCTGCACTGGGGATGGCCATGGCCAACGCTACCCAGGGTCTCGATAAGCGGGTCGTGGCAATCATTGGCGACGGCAGCATGACCGCCGGGCTCGCCTATGAAGCAATGAACCACGCCGGTGATGTTGGCGCCGATCTGCTGGTGGTTCTCAACGACAATGAAATGTCGATCTCTGAAAATGTCGGCGCCCTGTCAACCCATCTGGCGAGAATTCTAGCGGGAGGTTTTTACGGCCTGTCTCTTATACACATCTCCGAGC
>CAJXVN010000276.1 GCA_913060775.1 uncultured Gammaproteobacteria bacterium
AGATCTCCACTATCCTCTTCGTCGGCAGCGTCAGATGTGTATAAGAGACAGGCGGATTACCGCGCACTGGAATTGAACTTTGTTGACGCGACCCAGCAACTTATCGCTGCTCAGGGCGAGCTAGTTGCTTTGCAGGCTGAGCTGGCGTCGCTGCGCCAGCGGACCGAGCTAGATGAACTGGCAGATAAAAGCAGTGCGGAGGAGCTAAAACGGCTTCGCCATCAACTGACCGGCCTGCGTAGAGAGCTGGAACTTTATTCGAGCCTGGCGGATCAAACATCGTCCGATAGCAGCGTTTCTGTTTATCAGTTTGTCTTGGAGTCTACGGCAGAGGCCGCTACATACCGGTATGATCTCGTGCTCACTCAGGCGTTGGCATCCAGTCAAACGGCCGCCGGTAAGGTGCGGATAGCGTTAATGAAAGAGCTGGATACCAGGGTGCTGGTTGAGCATGAGTTTGATTTCCGGGTATTCGAGAAATTTTCTGGCACCTTGCAGGAGGTAACGGCGACTGACCTGGAAGACGCTCAGGTGGTTTTGACCGTAGTAGTTGACGACCCGGCGGAAGAGACGGTGTTTAAATACCCGTTACCGGATTTAATAACGGCAGTAGCGGAGTAGTCGGATGAAAAATCGTAATAAGGTTGTGCAGCGGGCTACGAAGGAGTCGCTGGAAACCTTGATCGGTGCGAATAGTGAAATCAATGGTGACCTGATCTTTACGGGCGGACTGGTGGTTGAAGGCCGCGTACGCGGTAATTTGATCTGCAGGGATGGAAGCCAGGGGGCGGTAACGCTGAGCAAAGATGGGGTGATCGAAGGCAGTGTTGAGGTGGCCCATCAGGTGTTAGATGGAACGGTGATCGGCGATGTGGTGGCTGCCGAATACGTTTCATTAAAGGAGCATGCGCGGGTAACCGGCAACGTCCGCTATAATTTTCTGGAAATGGCCGTCGGTGCGGAAGTTAATGGCCAGCTGGTACACGCTGGCAGTGAAACGATTCGTTCAACAGAATCGGCATAGTCCGTGCCCGATACGGGAAACTAAACTTAGTAATCGAATAATTTGGAACTGACGATGAATGCAATGACTGATCTTGTTTTTACTAGTGCAGCCGCTGGCCGGGTTCGCGAGTTGATGGACGATGAAGAGAGCGAGGATCTCAAGCTTCGTGTGTTTATCACCGGTGGTGGCTGCTCTGGCTTTCAGTATGGGTTTACCTTTGACGAAGACGTCGATGAAGAGGATTCACAGGTACTGACGGATGGCGTCACTTTATTAATAGACGCCATGAGCATGCAGTACCTGGACGGAGCCGAGATTGATTACAAAGATGACTTCCAGGGTGCCCAGTTTGTGATTCGAAATCCAAATGCGGCCACCACCTGTGGTTGCGGTTCTTCTTTTAGCGTCTGATTCGGCGTTTGCCCCGGGACAGGAGCGTTCTGGCGGTTGTTCAATGCCGTGATTACGGCAGGTGGATTGCCCCAAGCGTCGTTTTGCGGACCGCGCCCGTGACTTCTGGAAGGTTTCCTGGCTGACGCAGCCATCGCTGCCGCGCTAGCCAGGCGAATGCCGCAGCCTCTACCCAGTCTGGGTGGAGGCCTAAATCGTCAGTGGTGCCCAGTGTCCAGGGGGCAATTAGTGCCTCGATGCGTTGCATCAGGTAATCATTGTGGTGTCCACCGCCGCAGACGTAGAGACCACCCGGGTTTACGTCCAGTTGTTTGACCGATAAAGCAATACTCCTCGCCGTCACCTCGGCGAGCGTCGCCATCACATCGTCTGGTTTTGCATCGCTGATTGCCTGCTGGAGCAGCCAGGGGCCGTTAAACATTTCTCTGCCAGTACTTTTGGGAGGGGTGGCGGCAAAAAATGGATGGGCCATGAGTTTTGCCAGCAAAGGATTAATGACATTGCCCTGGCGAGCCGTGTCGCCCCGATTGTCGTACCGCTCGCCAAATTGACGTTCCATCCAGAAATCCATTAATAGATTCCCAGGTCCGGTATCAAAACCGGTACAGGGGTGGCCGTCATTGGGGAGAATCGTCAGATTAGCGATCCCACCGATGTTAGCGATAACCCGGTTTTCCTCGCTGGATGAAAAAGCATATTGATGGAACGCGGGAGCCAGGGGAGCCCCGGTTCCGCCGAGGGCGATATCCGCACTGCGAAAATCGCAAATTACCGGGATATCAATGTTCACTGCCAGCGCAGCGCCGTCACCGAGTTGAAAGCTGTAGCCGGTATCACCGTCCGGGTGGTGGCTCACGGTGTGGCCGTGGCAGCCTATTGCAGTAATGGCATCACTATCGAGTTCAGCTTTTAGTAACAGTGACTGGAGCAGGTTAGTTACCGCGCTCGAAAACTGGCGACCTGCTTGTAGAACCGGACCCAGAGGGGGCGTTTGGTCAAACTCATTGAGTTGCAACAGGGCCGAACGCAGGTTATCAGTGTAGGGTTGAAAGGCGGTGGCCACCAGTTTGGGCGAGTCTGAATGAAAATCCACGATGGCGGCATCGATACCGTCGTGGCTGGTGCCGGACATGACACCTATATATAGGTCGGTCATTTCTGCTGGCCTTCAAGCGAGTGAGCGTTAGGGTGAGCGCGTTGCGAGTTGTTGAGTAGCTAGCTGGTCAAGTTGCTTTAAATAGGTTTCGGTGCTGGCAGCAAAGCGCTGCTGTTCTTTTTTCGCCACCGGCTTGGCTGGCGGTAGTTTCACCGTTAGCGGATTTTTGTGCACGCCGTTTTCACGGAATTCATAGTGCAGGTGAGGACCGGTTGCCCATCCGCTCTGGCCAACATAGGCGATGGTTTTGCCCTGCTTAACCCAGCTGCCCAGTTTGACTGAACGGGCAAAATTCTTGAGATGAGCGTAGAGCGTTGTATAGCGCTGGCCGTGCTGGATAATCACCGTGTTCCCATAACCTCCTTTTTTACCTCTGAAAATTACTTTGCCGTCCCCGGTCGAGCGGACAGGCGTGCCGCTGGCTGCGCCGTAATCAACGCCTCGGTGGGGTCTTCTGGTTTTGAATATTGGATGGAGTCGATTGGGGTTAAAGCGGGAGGTTACTCGGGTGATTGGCAAAGGATTTCTGGAAAAGGCCTTGCGCATACTTGCGCCGGATGGCGCGTAATAATCGGCCTCGCCGGCTTCGTTCTCGTATCGGACAGCCCTGAACTTGCGGCCATTGGCGGTCAACTCGGCCGCGAAGATTTTTCCGTTATCGATTTTCTTACCATCAAGGAACAGTTCAGAGTAAATAACTATGAAATGATCGCCCTTACGCAGGTCCAGCGTGAAATCAATATCCCAGCCAAAGATATTGGCTAATTCCATGGTGAGCGCATCTGCAAGGCCGGCGGCTTTACCGGCCAGGTAAAGGGATGAATTAATCTCCCCGCTGGTGTGTTGAAACCTAACTTCAACCGGTAGTTCGATGGTCTGTGCACTGGGCAGGTCGGAGGTCAGGTCGATATCAAGACGGGTTGTGCGGTTGATGTTGTAACGAATCTTTTCCAGTTTTTCGCCTTGATCCAGCCACTGCAGTTGATGGTTGGGTTTTAAGTGTTTTAGTTGCTCGGCATGAGGTCCGCTGTTCATTACCTGTCTCTTATACACATCTCCGAGCCCACGAGACCTCTCTAC
>CAJXVN010000277.1 GCA_913060775.1 uncultured Gammaproteobacteria bacterium
CCCCTCGGGATCGATCTTTACGCCGACGGACTAAGCCTGCTGATGCTGGTAATGACCGCATTGATCGGGCTGGGCGTCAGCGTCTATTCCAGCGCTTATTTCAACGGTGACAAAGCAAGCCATTTCTGGCCCATCTGGTTGTTTCTCTGGGCGGCACTGAATGCGCTGTTTCTGTCCGCCGATATATTCAATCTCTACGTAACGCTGGAATTGCTGGGGCTCGCAGCAGTCGCGCTGGTGGCGCTGGCCGGCGGTGCCGATGCACTGAAGGCCGCCATGCGCTATCTGCTAGTCAGTCTGCTGGGCTCACTGTTCTACCTGCTGGGAGTTGCACTGATCTATCACAGTGCAGGCACGGTCGACATTGCCATGTTGGCCCAGCGAATGGAGTCATCGCCCGCCATCTGGCCGGCCATCGGGCTGATCAGTGCCGGCCTGCTGCTGAAGACCGCACTGTTCCCGATGCACTTCTGGTTACCGGCTGCCCATGCCAGTGCTCCGGCCCCGGTAAGTGCCCTGCTGTCTGCACTGGTAGTTAAAGCGCCTTATTACATCCTGTTGCGTCTCTGGCTGGAATTTTTCTCGCCAATCGCGGCTCCGCTGGGTCAGCTACTGGGACTGCTCGGCGCCGCAGCCGTGATCTGGGGCGGGTTCCAGGCGCTACGCCAGACACGACTTAAATTACTGATTGCCTACTCAACCGTGGCACAGCTGGGTTACCTGTTTCTGGCTTTTCCGTTGGCCACGGTGGTTGCCTGGCAGGGGGGCTTTTATATGGTGCTGTCACACGCCCTGGCCAAAGCCGCCATGTTCATGGCTGCCGGGAACATACTGCGTTTCTGTGGTCACGATCGCATTACCGACCTTGACGGAGTCGCGCAACGATTACCCTTAACCCTGACGGCGTTTTCACTCGCCGGGATCAGCATCATGGGACTTCCACCGAGTGGCGGGTTTGTCGCCAAATGGTTGTTGCTGGAAGCATCCCTGCGCTCGGGCCAGTGGTGGTGGGCGGGCGTTCTGATTTTGGGTGGATTGTTGGCCGCCGCCTACATTTTTCAGGTCATCGGTCATGCATTCACCCAGGTTGACGCGCCCGGCGAAACGGGTCTGGTGCCAGCGCGGATGGAGTGGACCGCCGTCGTGCTGGCTTTGGCGGCAATACTGCTGGGGTTTTACGCTACCGACGCCTTTGACTGGCTCGGCATCGGCGCCCCAACCCATGGGGTGGGAAGCGGATGACCCTGACTCAGGCATTACCACTGCTGGTGGTTGGCAGCTCACTCGTACCGGGCATCATTATTTTCTTCCTGGGCGAAAAACAGGTGACCGTCCGGATCGCTTTAAACATGGCCGGAACCCTGCTCAAGCTGGCGCTGACGGGAGTCATGCTGCTAGGTATTTTTCACGGTGTTCAGTACGAAATTCGTTTGCCACTGCTGCCGGGAATCGACCTCTTTCTGCGAGCAGGTCCACTGGCAATGTTATTCGTAACCCTGTCAGCGACCCTCTGGTTTCTCACCACCATCTACGCTATCGGCTATCTGGAGCATGCCCCCCACCGCAGCCGTTTTTTCGGGTTCTTCAGCTTCTGCATGACCGCAACCGCTGGTCTGGCCCTGGCCGGCAACCTGCTAACCTTTTTACTTTTCTACGAACTGCTAACCCTGGCGGCTTACCCGCTAATCGTTCACCGCGGAACCGAAAAAGCGCGCCTGGCCGGACGGAATTACTTAATCTATACCATCGCCGGAGGTGCACTGCTGTTGCTGGCCACCGTGTGGCTATACACCATTACCGGCACCCTGGAATTTACTGCACGGGGTTTTCTTTCCAACCTTGACCCGGTTCACCATCCGGCGCTGGTGGTTATCTTTACCCTGTTTATTGCCGGACTCGGGGTCAAGGCAGCATTGGTGCCCTTTCATGGCTGGCTACCCCAGGCCATGGTGGCCCCGGCGCCGGTCAGCGCTCTGCTGCATGCGGTGGCGGTGGTCAAGGCCGGTGCCTTTGGCATTATTCGCGTGGTCTACGATGTCTACGGTATCGAGTTCGCAGCCAGTCTCGGCGTTACCCTGCCGCTGGCCATACTGGCAGCGGTCACCATTATTTATGGCTCGGCACGCGCCCTGTTCCAAGATGATTTAAAACGTCGGCTGGCGTTTTCCACGGTGAGCCAGGTCTCCTATATCGCCCTCGGCGTGGCGATAGTGGGGCCAATCGCAGCCATCGGCGGCATGGTTCACCTGGTCCATCAGGGAATACAGAAAATCACCCTGTTTTTCTGTGCCGGAAATCTGGCCGAAACGCTGGGCATCCACAAAGTAAGCGAAATGAACGGCGTCGCTCAGCGCATGCCCTGGACCATGACCGCCTTCACGATTGGCGCTTTTGGCATGATCGGCCTGCCACCGCTCACCGGTTTCATTAGCAAATGGTATCTCGGCATGGGCGCACTGGACGCCGGGCAGAACTGGGTTATTTTTATTCTGGCCGGCAGCAGCCTGCTCAATGCCGCTTACTTTCTACCCATCCTCCATTCCGCCTGGCTGAAGCCGCCACCCGCTAGCTGGCCCCACGAGCGCTCATTTGGCGCGCTTGAGACCGCCTGGCCGCTGCTCCTTCCTCCCCTGTTCACGGCGGCCCTGACACTCGGATTAGGGCTACTGGCGTCAAGCCCGATCAGCCCGCTTGAATGGGTGCGCTTTATTGCCAGCAGAGAGTTTGCGCCATGATCGACGCAGTGATGATGTTACTGCTGCTGGCGGTGCCCGGCTTACCCCTGCTATTGACGATTCCTGCCGTGCGGCGGCGTCTGTCCCGGCCGCTTCATATCGCATTAGTACCGGCGATCGTGCTGGTATTCGTACCGGGCGACTTCGCGTTCGAACTGCCATGGATGTTACTGGGCAGTGCCGGTGTCGGCCTGGACACGGTGTCGCGCTGGTGGCTGGTTATGTCAGTGATCATCTGGGCGGTCAGCGCTGCCTCTTTACGACCCTCCACTGGCGCGGAGAACGACCAGCGCCTGACCGCCCTGCTATTGTTAACGCTGGCAGGCCAGCTCGGGGCAATTGTCGCGACCAACCTGGTGATCTTTTTCACTTTTATGACCCTGATGGGCTATTCATTCGCCGGGTTATTGCTGGTCGATGACGATGGCGGAGCCCGCCGTGCCGGGCGCTGGTATCTGGTACCGCTGATTGTGGCGGACATCATCCTCTTTGAAGCCCTGCTGATGGCTGGCGGTTTAACGGATGATCTGGGATTCGCGACCGTGGCCCCGGTCATCACCGAGTCACCGTCACCGGCTTTCTATTACTGGATGGTGATCATCGGCTTTGCGCTCAAAGCAGGCTTCTGGCCGCTACACCAGTGGCAGCCACTGGCCTATGGCTCGTCCCGTCCCGGGGTGAGGTTGTTAATGTGGTCGGTACCGGTCGCCACCAGCTTACTGGGACTAATGCGATGGCTACTCCCTGGGGCCATTAATGACCCGGTTATCGGAACACTATTGATGGCAAGTGGCGCCGGGGGAATTCTTTATGCAGTGACAGGCGGATTAAGGCAAAAACGATGGCAAGGAGCACCGTTTTACCCCTGTCTCTTATACACATCTGACGCTGCCGACGAAGAGG
>CAJXVN010000278.1 GCA_913060775.1 uncultured Gammaproteobacteria bacterium
GTATAAGAGACAGGTTTTCATTGCAACATGCCGCCCGCGGTCTAAGTTTGAGTGCCGGCAAAATTGCGGCCACCCGGGGCGGTAGCCATCTGTCGAAATTTCGCGGCAGAGGGATGGAGTATGAGGAGTCCCGCCGTTACTTACCGGGGGACGACATCCGCAGTATCGACTGGCGGGTCACGGCTCGTAGCGGTACCACTCACACCAAACTCTATCGCGATGAACGAGAGCGGCCGGTCCTCATCTGGCTCGATTATCGGGCCAGTATGTTTTTTGCTACCGTCGGTTCGTTCAAATCCGTGCTGGCGGCAAAAAGCGCTGCACTACTGGCATGGACTGCCCAGCAGAACGGCGACCGGGTGGGCGGAATGATTTTTAACGGCCAGGAACATCACGAATTCCGCCCGCAGCGTGGTCGCCAGGGCATGCTAGCCATGCTCCAGTCAGCCGGCACACAGCATCGCTGGAAAACTTCGGCGCCTGCGGAGCCCGCCCAATCTGACAGCGATACGCTAGAGGCCGCCCTGCATCGGCTGCTGCGGCTGGCCAGGCCTGGCTCGCTGCTGTTTCTGGTCAGCGATTTTCGGGGACTCAGTTTCCACTCCAGCAATCCGGCAAAGAAATTACTCTCGCGCCTGGCGGACCACAACGAACTACTACTGCACCAGATCTACGACCCACTGGAGCAGGCCCTGCCGGGCAAGGGCCGATACCCGGTCAGCGATGGCCACCGCCAGTACATGCTGCAGCCAACCAGCGTGACGGAACAGCGTTATCGCGAAGAGTTCGCCCTGCGTCAGCAGGCGCTACAGGCCCTGGGGCGGCGACGAAACGTGAGTCTGGTCAGTCAGACCAGTGCCGACGACCCGTTAACCCTGTTACAGCAAGCGCTGCCCAGCCGTCGTCAATGAACCCTGATTTAACCCCACCGCTGCCTGACGGGGCTGCGGTTCTGGCCCTTCGCGACATCGTTCTGCCGCCCCGCATTGGCTGGTGGCCGCCGGCACCCGGCTGGTGGATATTGCTGTTGCTATTAGTCGCCACAGGGGCCGTTGGTGTCTGGCTTTGGCGAAAACGTCGCCAACGCCTGAGCCTGCTTAAACCGGCTCAGGAGACACTCGGGCAAATTGAACGGCGATTTTCCCGCCACGGAGACAGCCGACTACTACTTGCCGAATTATCAACCTTTCTGCGCCAGGTCGTTTTGAGCCAGTCGCCCCGTGAACAGGTCGCCGGACTGGTGGGCGATGCCTGGTTACAGCGACTCGATCAGGCGCTGGACGACCGCCCCTTTACTACCGGAATCGGCCGGGTGTTTGCCGATCAGGCGTACCGTCCAGTGGTCGATATCAACGCTACCGAGCTACTTAACCTCTGCCATCGGTGGGTCGCCGCGCAGACGCGCGCCAACCATCCATCGCACGGGACTGGGTAACGCAGCATGCTCACTTTCATCTGGCCCCTGGCGGCGCTGGCGTTACCCCTGCCCTGGCTAGTCCGCCGATTTTTACCCCCGGTACGTGGCTCCCAGTTACGTGCACTACAGGTGCCTTTTGCAGCGGCAATGGCTGGCGCGACCACCGCTACGGCAGCTGGCCGAGTCAGCCGATGGCCAGTCTGGCTAGCAACGCTGGCCTGGCTACTGCTGGTGGCCGCGAGCTGCCGCCCCCAGTGGCTCGGCGAGCCGGTAGAAATACCCATCAGCGGTCGCGACATGCTGCTGGCGGTCGATCTGTCCGGCAGCATGGAAGTAAAGGACTTTCGCCTCAATGGCACCAGTGTCGATCGATTACAGGCCACCAAAGCAGTGGCCACTGAATTCATCAAGCGCCGCCAGGGCGACCGCCTGGGGTTGATTCTGTTTGGCGAAGAGGCCTACCTGCAGGTACCGCTTACCTTCGACCGCACTACCGTTAACACCCTGCTGGATGAAGCCGTAATCGGCCTGGCCGGAAAAGCGACTGCCATCGGCGACGCCATCGGCCTGGCGGTTAAACGACTTCGTGAACAGCCCGAAGCCGACAAGGTGTTAATTTTACTGACCGACGGTGCCAACACGGCGGGCAACGTTGAGCCTTTGCAGGCGGCGCAGCTGGCAGCTCAGGAAGGACTGAAAATTTACACCGTGGGCATCGGGGCTGACGAAATGGTGGTCCGCAGTTTTTTTGGCAGCCGCCGGGTCAACCCCTCCTCAGAGCTGGATGAGGCCACCCTGACGGCCATTGCGGAGCAGACGGGTGGGCGTTATTTTCGTGCCCGTGACACTGAGGAAATGGCCACCATTTATGTCCTGCTCGATGAACTCGAACCGACAGTTAAAGAGACCCAGCTATTCCGCCCGAAAACCGCCCTGTTCCACTGGCCACTGGGAGGGGCCATTGGCATAACCATGATTCTCATGCTTTATCGAGCCTGGAAACCATGAACGATCTCGCCAACTTCCATTTTTTACGCCCCGAATGGCTCTGGCTACTCCTGCCCCTGACCGGGTTGCTGTTGGTCGCCATCCGTCGCAGTAATAGTGGCGACTGGCCTGCCCACGTCGATCGGGAGCTACTCCCCTATCTACTGAAAGGCGGTAACACTTCTCCCGGCTATAAGACCCTGGCCATCGTCACGCTGGCAGGACTACTGGCCGTAATCGCGATAGCCGGTCCCGCCTGGCGGGAATTACCCCAACCCCTGTTTCGTAACCAGAGCGGCATCGTACTAGCGCTCGATCTGTCTCGTTCGATGAACGCCACCGACCTCACGCCCGACCGAATCAGCCGCGCTCGGTTCAAGATCAGTGACATCATTGACGCCTGGCCCGATGGCCAGATCGCCCTGCTGGTTTATGCAGCCGATGCCTTTACCGTGACCCCACTCACCGACGATCGCTCGACGCTTGAACTACAACTACCCGCCCTGGACACTACGCTGATGCCGGCCCAGGGCAGCAATGCCCTGGCGGCCATCACCCTGGCAAACCAGCTGCTAAAGCAGGCCGGGCTGGTAAAAGGCAACATCTGGCTACTCACCGATGGACTGGCTGAACAGGACGATATCGAAGAACTCATCGACGCCGCGGGTAACTACCCGGTGTCGGTGCTTGGCATCGGCACCCGGGAGGGAGCCCCCATTGCCACCGGCAACGGATTTTTAAAAGATAGTAGTGGCAATATCGTTTTACCGAAACTGGAGGAGACACCCCTGCGGGCACTGGCAGCCAGCAGTGGTGGACGGTATGCCCGACTCAGCGGCGATGGGGCCGATATCGACCATCTGCTTGGCGGTTCCGGCCGGGCGGAGTTAGCCAGTGGTGATGCTCAGGAGGATCGCCGCGCCGATCTCTGGCAGGAGGAAGGCCCCTGGCTATTACTACCCCTGATGCTGCTTGCAGCGCTGGCGTTCCGGCGAGGTTTCCTGGTCGTTCTGCTGGCAGTCATATTAATGCCCCCGCCCGCAGCCGCAGTGGAATGGCCAGACAACTGGCAGAAACAGTGGAAAAACCTCTGGCAAACCCCTGACCAGCAAGCCCAGCAGGCGTTCGACCGGGGCGACAACCCGGCGGCAGTTGAGGCATTTACAGATCC
>CAJXVN010000279.1 GCA_913060775.1 uncultured Gammaproteobacteria bacterium
GTCATTGAGAGTGCCGACCCCCGCTACACCGCCGGCGACGAGGTGGTTCTCACTGGCTACAGCCACGGTGAATCGCTGGATGGCGGTTATACCCAGCTTGCGCGGGTAAGTGCCGATTATCTGGTGCCACTGCCGGCAGGAATTAGCTTGCTGGAGGCCATGTCCCTCGGAACCGCCGGTTTTACCGCTGCACTCAGTGTGCATCGTCTGCAACAGATCGGTGTCGAGCCGGGTGGTGCACCCATTCTGGTTACCGGGGCGACCGGTGGCGTCGGTTCGATTGCGATTGACCTGCTTGCTCGGCAGGGCTACGAAGTCGCTGCTTTCACCGGCAAAGTCGATCAATCCGATTACCTGAAATCGCTCGGTGCCAGTCAAATCGTTAATCGCCATGAGCTTGAACTCGGCAGCCGTCCACTGGAGAAAGGCCTCTGGGGCGGGGCAGTCGATACGGTCGGCGATGAAACGCTCGCCTGGCTGACGCGCACCGTTAACCCGTGGGGCGCTATCGCCAGTTGCGGTTTAGCCGGGGGGATTAAACTGAATACCACGGTTATGCCGTTTATCATCCGCGGTGTGACCCTGCTGGGTATTGACTCGGTGCTCTGTCCCATGGATATCCGCCAGCAGATATGGCAGCGACTGGCCACGGACCTTAAACCTGGCCATCTGGATGCAATCGCCTCCGCAGTTGAGTTTGATCAACTCCCGGGCCAGTTTGAACAGTTTTTGAACGGCACCATCAAGGGTAGAGTAGTGGTTAAGGTCTCTAAATAACTGATTGTTATAAAAAATATTTAATAGTTTTTTGAATTGGCGTAATCTGAGCCGGTTTGTTGCCGGTTGGTTTCCATGCAGGAATGTATAAATGACGTTGAAAAAGGGAATGTTTCTTGGATTGGGTTTAGCGGGAACGCTAATGGCCCTGCCCAGTTGGGCGCTGGATGTCGGCGCACTGCGCCAGGCGTACGAATCCGGTAGAGCTCAGCAGGCATATGATCTGGCGGTGATCGACCTTGAAGAAGGCGAGGGCGATCCGGCTTTCGATTTTTATTACGGCGTGGCTGCTATCGATTCGGGTCATCTGAACGAAGGGGTGTTTGCTCTTGAGCGAGTGCTGCTGGTGCAGCCCGGTCATCTGCGAGCCCGGTTAGAGCTCGCCCGTGGTTATTTTCTGCTCCGCGAAGACTCCCGGGCCCAGCAGGAATTTAAGGCGGTTCTGGCACAGAACCCCTCTGAAAATGTGCGGGCCAATGTGCAGCGCTTTATGGATGCAATTCGTCTCCGTGAAGGTCGCTACCGGCCGACCTCCAGCGCCTTCGTTGAAGCCGGTTTTGGTCACGATACCAACGTAAGCTCGTCCACTGAAGGCGACGTCGTGCTGTTCAATTTCCTGACGGGTAATTTCAGCGAAGAGTCAGACCAGTTTATTTATGCCCGAGGTGGTGCCAGCTATAACAAGCCCTTTAGTCCTGGCCGTTCTTTTTTCAGTAATGTCGACGTACAGTCCCGGCATAACCTCCACGACGACGATTTTGACACCAGCTATATCAATGGCGTTGCCGGTTTAAGTGTTCTGCAGGGGGCTGATCGCTATCGTGTTAGTCTGCAGGGACAGAAATACCACGTCGGCGAAAGCAACCTGAATGATTTTCTGTTCAGCGATGAAGATACTTTCCGGCAGATGGTGGCGGTTAACGGGGAATGGCAACGGACCGTTAGCCGGGTTACCCAGGCGAGCCTGTTTGGTCAGGTTGCCAATCTTAAATACCCGGGGGCTGACATACGTAATTCCATGCTCTACACCCTGGGTGCCGGTGCTACCCACGTGGTGAGCAACGACGAAGCCTGGGTCAAACGCTACAAGCCGGTTATTTTCGGCAGTGTCTGGGCGGGTATGGAACATTCCGATAATCGTAGCGACGCGGCCCAGTCTCTGGCCGACCGGGAATTCGCCGGCATGCGTGGCGGGATTCGTATTATTCCTATGCCGAGGCTCAGCCTGGATGCCAGCGTTACCTACCAGTGGGCGGAGTACAACAAGGCCAGTACTGTTGTGTTTAACAGCAGCGGCGCAGTGACTCGGGAAGATGATTTTTACCTGGTCAGCGTTGGCGCAAAGTATCTGCTCACGGATGCCGTGGTGGTCGGTGGAGAGGTTAGTTACACCTCGAATGATTCTACCGTTGGCCTGAATGACTTTGACCGCACCCAGGCACGTGGTTTCGTGCGCTACAACTTCAACTAAGGGACGCGAACGATGATGACGTTAAATAACAAATTTACTCGCGGACTGGCCGGTTTAGTCTTAGCTGGAATGATAGGGATCACCGGTGTTGCCCAGGCAACAAGCAGCGCTGAGGAAGCCCGCAGTAGCGGCGTGTGGACGGTGGAATCGGGCCAGTGGCTCGGCCGCATTGTGGCTGCACTGGAAAGCGATCCGGCCAAACGGGCTCGACTAATGGAAGAAATCGTCTTTCTTAATCCACAGGCGTTTGTCAATTCCAACCCTAACCGCATGCGCGCCGGAGCGGATCTGAAGTTGCCGGGGGCCAGTGACTTTGCCCAGACTCCATCAGCACCGGCTGATTCGGGCGTCCAGTCACCGCCGGAAACGGTCACCATGGCCGAGCGAATTGGCCGTGTCACAGTGATGCGTGGGCGACTTACCGCCACTGGTGACGATGGGGCGACCAGGCCATTGCGGCGTCGCTCTTATGTCCGCCAGGGCGATACCCTGAACACCAGTGAAAATGGTGGCGCACAGGTTAAATTTAACGATGGTGCACAGATCGCGCTGCGCCGAGATTCATCACTAAAAATTGATGAGTACAAGTGGGAGGGTGAAGAAGACGGCAGTGAAAAAGCCGTTATGAGCCTGGTTAAAGGCGGTTTTCGAACGATCACCGGTGCGATTGGCAACACCAATAAATCCAATTACCGGGTGAGTACCCCGTTTGCCACCATTGGTATACGTGGCACTCACTACGCGCTTTTTCTTGACGCAATAATCGAATCACTGGTCGGCGGTACGGCGTTTGGCGAGATAGTTGTCAACGATGACCTTCCCATTGGTCCGCAGCAGTATTTTCAGGCCAACGCCCAGGGTGTTCAAGCGTTGATGGGGCCACCGCCAAATCTGTTTGGCGGCGATACCCAGGTTGGTGATGACCCGGAGGAAGGTGACGTTGCCAGCAATGATGGCGACGACGGAGGTAGTGATGAAGGCGGCGATAACTTTGGCGCCGAAGGTGGCACTGAAACCGGTGGGCTGATTGCTGGTTTATCGTCAAATGTCCCCGGTCAGGAAGATGACGGCCTGTTTACCGAGGGTGAGCAGACCGCCGTTGAGGAATCGGATTCGGGCGGCGCGTTCGATTTTAGTCAGATTGACCTGACGGGTGACTTAAGTGGCTTAGAGTCGTTACTTGTGCAGTTTTACGAATCTCTCGGCGCAACTAATGTCATGTTTTCTGGTGCCGCTGCTGCCGGTGCCGAAAGCCCTTATATTGCTTATCTGGGAAGAGTGCTACCGCTGTCTCTTATACACATCTGACGCTGCCGAC
>CAJXVN010000280.1 GCA_913060775.1 uncultured Gammaproteobacteria bacterium
CCTCTTCGTCGGCAGCGTCAGATGTGTATAAGAGACAGCCTGGCGAGCCTGTGGGGCGAAACCTCGGCGGATTTTGGTGATGTAGAGGCCGAACTCTTCGCGTTAGCGCCGACGCCTGAGTTTGCCAGCGTCCAACTCCAACTGGAGCGGGCCCCGCAGCTGCAACAGTTTATAACCCTGGAAAGACTGCGCCAGGCCGAACTGGACCTGGCCATTGCCCGGGGCCGGCAGGACATCGAAGTCGGCGCGGGCATCAGACGGGTCGAGGGAACCGGCGATACGGGTGTGGTTTTTTCGTTTTCCATGCCTCTTGGCGTCTCTAACCGCAACCAGGGCGACATCAGGGCCGCGCGGGAGGATCTGGCGAAACTGGATCTCGAAGAGAAGGCTACCCGGGTAAAGGTTTTCACGGAACTGCGCAATGCCTTCGCCCAATTGGAACAGGCCCGTGAGCGGGTTACCCTGTTACGTGAGCAAATACTGCCCGAGGCACAGCAGGCACTGGCGCTGATTCAGGAAGGCTACGGCGACGGGCGTTTTTCCTACCTGGAACTGGTGGAGGCCAGACGTCAGTTGCTGTCCTTCAAAACCGAGGCCGTTGCCGCCGCCACCGATTTTCACCAGACCCTTATCACCCTAGAGACCCTGACCGGCCAGCCGCTGACCGGGGGGCGCCAGTCACTCTACCCCACCGAAGCAATCAATGGTTTCCGGTCCGATCTGCGCCTGCCCACGCTGGACAGCATCGATGATGAAGCGTCTCTTTCGCCACAGGATAAATCACAATGAACAAGTTACTGAATTATTTAATGGGCGGCCTCCTGCTAGCCGCCATGGGATCTCAAAGCACCATCGCCGCCCCATCAGATCAAGGCGCTCACACCGAAGAAGGGGCTCAGCACGCAGATGAAAAGCAACACTCGGAAGAGGAACATGCCGGGGAAGATCACGCTGAGGATGAAGGCGACCATACCGAAGAAGCCGGTCATGAAGACCATGGGGAAGAAGAGCCAGATCTAACTTTTAGCGCCGACCTGCTACGGGACTTTGGTGGTGAAATCGCCACTGCTGAAGCCGGTGTGATTCGCCAACAGGTCTCGCTGCCCGGCGAGGTGAAACTCAACGAGGAGGCGGTGGCCCATATCACGCCCCGCTTTGCGGCAAAGATCGTCGAGGTACAGGCAAAAACCGGTGACCGGGTCAAGGCTGGCGATGTACTCGCCGTGGCCGAGAGCTCCGAGACCCTGTCTCGCTTTCAGCTGAAATCCCTGATCGACGGCGTGGTTATCAAACGCCACGTCACCCTGGGGGAACACCTGGCGCCCGACGATACCGCTTTTGTCGTCGCGAACCTGTCCACCCTGTGGGTGGATATCGCCCTCTACCCCAAGCAGGTGCCGCTGGTAAAAACAGGGCAGCCGGTGCGAATCACCACCAGCCATGGCCCCGCACCCGTGGAGACCAGCTTGGACTATGTGGCGCCGCTGGTAGACGAGGCCACCCGCACAGGCTTGGCGCGGGTTTTCCTGGCCAATCCTGACAATGACTGGAAGCCGGGGATGTTCATTGAAGGCCAAATTACTCTGGGTGAATTTCCTGCCGCGGTGGTGGCACCCAGGACCGCCGTTATCGACGTTGAAGGCCAGTCAACCCTATTCGTTCAACACGACGGCAGCTGGGAACCTCGCCCGGTCAAGCTCGGTCGCGGTGACAGTGACTCGGTGGAGATTCTGACGGGCCTCGACGCGGGTGAACGCTATGTCGCCAAGGGTGGCTTCGTGCTCAAGGCACAGCTACAGAAAAGCGAATTCGAATCCGGTCACAACCACTAATCGCGGGAGCACAGTATGCAAACTCTTATTCGTTTTGCGCTGGAGAACCGACTGTTAGTGGTCGTGATCTCTCTGGCGATGCTTATCGGCGGTTACTTCGCCTATCGAACCCTGCCGGTGGATGCCTACCCGGATATTTCACCAGCGTTGGTGCAGGTCTTTGTGGAAACCGAAGGCCTCGCGCCGGAAGAAGTCGAGAAATACGTCACTTACCCTATCGAAAGCGCTATGAACGGCCTACCGCAACTGGATCATGTGCGGTCGATCTCCAACTTCGGCTTGTCGGTGGTCAATATCTACTTCGAGGACGGCACCGATATTTACTTCGCCCGCCAGCTGGTGGGGGAACGGTTGCAGGTGGCCCGGGAGGCTATTCCCGACGGCTTTGGCGAGCCGGTGATGGGCCCCATCACGACAGGACTCGGCCAGATTCTGTTCTACGTGCTGGAGGACACCAGCGGACAATACAGCAATACCGAGCTGCGGGAGATCCAGGACTGGATCGTCAAGTTCAACCTGCAGACGGTAAAGGGCGTTACCGAAGTTCTTTCCATCGGCGGTGAGGTCAAGCAGTTCCAGGTGCGTATCGACCCCGACGCGCTGATCCGCTACGACGTGTCGCTGCCCGACATCAAGGAGCGCATCGAGGCCAACAATGCCAACGCCGGGGCCCAGTTCATCGTCAAAAACGATGAGGAGTACATCGTGCGATCGGTGGGTCTGGCCACGGATCTTGAAGCCCTGCGCAACATTGTGGTGAAAACCATCGACGGTACACCCGTCTACCTGCACCAGTTGGGCGAACTGGACATCGGCGGTGAAATCCGCCGCGGGCTCACCAGCAAGGACGGCGAAGGCGAAGTGGTCGTGGGCATGGTATTGAAGCTCATTGGCAGCAATACCTCCCAGGTGATCGGCGCCGTCAAGGAGGAGCTGGCCACCATCAATGCCAACCTGCCGGAAGGTATCGAGGTGCAGCCCTATTATGACCAGGCGACCCTGGTCAAGGCGGCTGTCAGTACCGTTATCAATGCACTACTGCAAGGCATTATTCTGGTGGCGCTGGTGCTGTTGGCGTTTATGGGCGGGTTCAGACCTAGCCTGGTGGTGGCGCTGTCGATTCCGTTCTCCGTCGGCTTCACCTTTCTCGCCATGAAATTCTTCGACATCTCCGCCAACCTGATGTCGCTGGGCGGGATTGCCATCGCCATCGGCATGATGGTGGATGGTGCGGTGGTCGTGGTGGAGAATATCGACCGGATGTTGCGCGAATCCTCCCCGGACGAATCGCGCCTGCACCTGGTGGCGCGGGCCTGCCAGTCAGTGGCGCGCCCGATTCTGTTTGCCATCAGCATCATCATCATTGTGTTCCTGCCGCTGTTCACCTTGCAGGGGGTGGAAGGGGCGACCTTCCGGCCACTGGCCTATACCGTAGCGGTGGCCATGCTCGGATCCCTGTTCTTTGCCCTGATCGTGGCACCGGTGGCCTCCTCCCTGCTGATGAAGCGCCCCGAGACAGACCCCGACAAACCTCGCAAGGACATTGTCAGTTTGCTGCTAAAAGGCTACCAACCTCTGGTGGAGGCCATGGTGGCACGCCGCTGGATTGCCGTGACCCTGGCGGCAGTGGTTCTGCTCATTGGTGTCGCCGTCGCCCCGCGGCTGGGGTCAGAGTTTGTGCCACGCTTCAACGAAGGGGATCTACTTATCCGCGCCACCATGGCGC
>CAJXVN010000281.1 GCA_913060775.1 uncultured Gammaproteobacteria bacterium
TACGAGATGTAGAGAGGTCTCGTGGGCTCGGAGATGTGTATAAGAGACAGAGGAGGCGCGGCGCAAGGCGCGTGATGTTGCCGCGAACATCACTGTTTCTCTGTAGCCGTTCCCGGACTCGCCATGACAACTAGTTACGAAATTTCTGCGCAGCTTAATCGCGCCAGCCTGTCGAAAATCCAGATCCTGGTGCTGCTGCTCTGTTTTCTGGTGGCCACTTTTGATGGCATGGATGCCCAGATAATCGCTTTTGCCGCACCCTGGATGATGCCGGACCTGGGCATCGCCACTGAGCGCCTGGGCATTGTGTTTGGCGCGGCAACGGTGGGGATGGCGGTGGGGGCCGCCCTGTTCGGCTATCTGGGCGATATCTACGGCCGTAAACGAATGATCGTGCTCACGGTTGTCATGTTCTCCCTCTGCACTCCGCTGGCCGGTTTGGCCGGCAATCTCAACGAGCTACTGGTTATCCGGTTTATTACCGGGATTGGCATGGGCGGGGCACTGCCCAATGCCGTGACGTTGGTGGCCGAATATTCCGCCGATCGTCAACGGCGGATGATGGTCACGGTCATGTACATGGGGTTTGCAGCCGGCGGTATTGTTGGCAGTGTGGCGGCAAAAATGTTGATTGAAAATTATGGCTGGCAATCCATCTTTTATTTCGGCGGGATATTGCCGCTGTTACTAGTGCCGCTATTGATCGGCCTCATGCCCGAATCCATTCAGTATCTGGTTAAACGGGGTGGTGGTTCAGCCGAGGTCGCCCGGCTGCTGGGTCGCATTAATCCGGCCGTCGCCTATTCCGCCGAAAACCGCTTTGAACTGGCGGAGTCGGTCGTCGATACCCGAATTGGACTGCTGTTTGCGCCGGATCGGCTGCGCAACACCGTGATGCTCTGGATTGCCTTTTTTATCAACCTGCTGGTGCTGTTCTTTCTTATGTACTGGAGTCCCAAACTGCTGATTGATTATGGGGTAAGCGCCAAGCAGGCATTTAACGTGGTGCTGGTGTTTAACATCGGCGGGGTAGGCGGTGGGTTGTTGCTGGCGTGGATGAGTGAACGGCTGGATCCGCGTCTCACCCTGAGTGGTTATTTTGTGGTTGCGACCCTGTCGGCTATGGCCGTTGGGCTAAGTGTGGATCAGCCAACGCTGCTACTGGTGTCTGCATTTTTTATGGGGATAACTGCGGGTGGCGCGCAGGTTGGCCTTTACCCCCTGGCCACCCAGATATACCCCACGGCCATTCGCGTCACTGGCGTGAGCTGGGCGCAGAGCTGTGGCCGAGTCGGGTCCATTATCGGGCCCATTGCCGGTGGCGCCCTGGTGGCTCTCGGCTGGGGTTTTACGGATAGTTATCTGCTGTTCAGCAGCTTCTTATTGATCGCCGCCGCCGCCATATTTTGTATGCGCCTGAAAACCTGATCATTGAGCCATTCGTCAGGCGCGGAGGCCCTTGCTTACTGATAGAGACTCAGCGCCGATCAAACCGGTTAACCCAACTTGTGAATGAGAGACGAAAACCATGTTAGACGCCTATATCTACGACGGTGCGCGCACCCCTTTTGGCAAGTACTGTGGTGCACTCGCACCGGTGCGACCGGATGACCTGGCGGCCGGCGTGATCAAAGCACTGGTTGAGCGCAATGGCTTTGATCCGGCGTTGATTGATGACGTGATCCTGGGGTGTGCCTGCCAGTCCGGTGAAGATAGTCGGAATGTTGCCCGTTACGCAGGATTGCTGGCGGGACTACCGATTGAGGTGGGCGGGCAGACCGTGAACCGGCTCTGCGGTAGCAGCCTGGCTGCCATCATCGATTCGGCGCGGGCCATTACCTGCGGTGAAGGCGAGCTGTTTATCGCCGGTGGCGTGGAGAGCATGACCCGCGCACCGCTGACTTTTAACAAAAGCGGCACCGCCTACAGTAAAGATATCAAGATTTACGACAGTGCCATCGGCGTGCGCTTTCCCAACCCTGAGTTTGGCAAGCAGTATGGCCACGATGCCATGGCGGTCACCGCAGACAAGGTTGCCAGAGCAGAACGGGTCTCCCGCGAGCGTTGCGATCAGTTTGCGTATGACTCTCAACAGAAATGGGCGGAGGCAACGGCGAAGGGTTATCCAGCCGAAGAAATTGTGCCGGTGGAGATTCCCCAGAAACGCGGCAAGCCACCTGTCGTGGTTGAAGTCGACGAACACCCGCGTGCAAACCCTGACCGGCAAAAAATGGCTGCCATGGGCACACTGTTTGACGACGGCGTGGTTACCGCTGCCAATGCATCGGGCATCAATGACGGCGCATCTGCCGTGGTCGTCGGTAGCCGACAGGTGGGTGAAAATCATGGCATGAAACCGCTGGCGCGGATTCTCGGTGGTGCAACGGCCGGCGTGGAACCCTCAATGATGGGACTGGGACCGGTGCCGGCTAGCCAGAAACTGCTAAAACGGCTGAACCTGAGCCTCGCGCAGATGGACGTGATTGAGCTGAATGAGGCCTTTGCGGCCCAGGTGCTGGGGGATTTGCAACAGTTAGGGATTGCCGATGGCGATCCCCGGATTAATCCGAACGGGGGAGCCATTGCCGTGGGTCATCCGTTGGGAGCATCCGGCGCGCGTATTGCTCTGGCGGCCGCACGGCAGTTACAGCGCGTCGGTGGTCGTTACGCCCTCATATCCATGTGTATTGGCGTGGGGCAGGGCATTGCCATGGTGATCGAACGGACCGAGTGATCACTGGTTTGCCTCGAGTACTGGTCGACGCGCCCTGGACAATTTTTATAAAGGAATAGGGAACAGGAAAAGCCAGCGGTTTCTGGGCCGCATCTAACGCTGACAGTCTTTACAATCCCTAATTTAGTTAGAACACGCCGGATAGGCCATCCGTTTGCTCGTATGGGAGCGTTTCCCTTTTAATGGTCGCGTGGTAAAAAATACCTCCCTGATTATTGAGGAGTGGTGTGATGCTTGGCGCCCCGGAGACTCCGATCTATTCCAGTGACCGGATGTACCTGCCATTCAGGTCAGAGGGGTGGTTGAGCTATGAACATTAAACTGTCACCATTGATAGCCTTGGTGCAGGTTGTCATGTGGACCTAAACGTGGGTTTTTAAATGTCATCAGCAATGCTCCGGTCATCCAGAACTCTAACGGTTGCGATTTTTCTTGCCGTTGCCTTCTCTTTCCCCTTTCTGGGTTACGCAGACGATGACTTTGATCTGTCGTCGATAGATTTCAAGGGGCTTGATAACCTGACGGGTGGGGGTATTTATGGTGATGCCCCTGCGCCGGTGCCTTTTTCAGGTGAAGCGCTAAATCGGGCGCTGAATTTGCAACCAACGGCCGCGCCGGCTAGCGCGATGAGTACCTTGCAGCAGGCTGAGGCACAGGCCGAGAAAGACGCGATTGCGGCGAATAATTATGCCGACACAGTCGCGGATGCGTTTACCCAAACCGCGTCGCTTAGCACGATTACCTCTACCAGTTTGAGCTGTCTCTTATACACATCTGAC
>CAJXVN010000282.1 GCA_913060775.1 uncultured Gammaproteobacteria bacterium
ACGAGATGTAGAGAGGTCTCGTGGGCTCGGAGATGTGTATAAGAGACAGGGGTATCTCCGCCCCCCGCTATCGAGAACGCAGGCGATGCAGCGATTCCTTCAGCCAACAAACGGGTACTTTCGCCAAACTGGTCATACTCAAATGCGCCCAGGGGGCCATTCCAGATTATTGTTCCGGCGTCTGCCAGTTCTGCAGAAACCTTCGCCGCAAAGCCGGTGCCAAGATCCAAAATCATCTGATCTGCAGGCACTTCATTTACAGGGTAGATCCTTGCGGGCGCTGCTGCGCTGAGTTCAGGTCCACAAACAACCTGGTCGGGCATGGCCAGTTCTACGCCCTGCCCTCGAGCCAAGCGCATCAACTCTACCGCCATTGGCATCATTTCTGGTTCATGCAACGACCGACCCACTTCGTATCCTGCTGCGGCCAGAAAGGTGTTAGTCATGCCTCCCCCCACGATCAGTCGATCTACTTTATCGAGTAGCGATCGCAATACTTCAAGTTTGGTCGATACCTTCGAGCCACCAACAATGGCCACTAATGGTCGCGCCGGGTTTTCCAGCGCCTGCGAGATATTCTCGAGCTCCGCGTCCAGGAGCGGCCCCGCACAAACCGCTGGCGCAAATTTGGCAACGCCGTGAGTCGACGCATGGGCACGATGAGCCGTACCAAAAGCATCCATGACAAACAGATCACAGCAGCTCGCCAGTTGCTTCGCCAGCGCATCTTCGTCCGCTAACTCACCGACGTTAAAGCGAACGTTTTCCGCCAGCAACACTACACCGGGTTTAATATCCGCCTGTTGCCAGTCACGAACCAGCGGCACCGAGATTTCCAGCAATTCGGCGAGCGCCTCTGCCACCGGCGCAAGGCTTAATTGCGGATCGAACTGGCCTTCCTGAGGGCGCCCCAAATGAGACAGCAATAGCACTCCGGCGCCCTGCTCAAGCGCCATCCGAATCGTCGGCAACACGGCTCGAATCCGACTGTCATCACTAATTTTGCCGTCGGCCATGGGCACATTGAGATCGACCCGAATCAACAGCCGCTGATTTGCAAGTTCCAGATCAACCATACGGGCGTAGCTAGCCATTTATCGATTGTCTCCCTGATGTTTTAAAAGCGGCCATCGCCACATCCAGCATTCGATTAGCGAATCCCCATTCGTTGTCGTACCACGCACACACTTTTACCAGCTTGCGACCACTCACCCGGGTCAGGGTGGCGTCGATCACTGCGGACTCCCGCCGGTGATTAAAATCAATGGAGACCAGTGGCGCATCACTCACCGACAATAATCCGGCTAGAGAGCCACTCTCCGCCTCGCGAAATAACTGGTTAATCTGCTCCGCATTGGTTTCCTGATCGGCGGTAAAAGTGAAATCAAGCAGCGACACATTCTGGGTGGGTACCCGCACGGAAAAACCCTCGAGCTTGCCAGCCATTTCTGGCAACACTTCACTGACGGCATCGATCACCCCGGTAGTGGTAGGAATAATCGACGGACCGACCGCCCGCGCTCGGCGCAAATCAGTGTGGAACCGATCCTGCAGGGATTGATCATTGGTGTAGCAGTGAACCGTGGTGACCATTCCCTGCGCCACCCCGACTGTTTCCTGCATGAGCTGAGCAATAATTGCCAGACAGTTTGTGGTGCAGGAAGCATTTGAAAGCAGTGTCTCGTCACCCTTAAGCAACTGGTGATTGACACCGTAGACCACCGTCCGATCGACCCCTTTGGCCGGGGCAGACACCAGCACTTTGGATGCTCCTGCATCGAGGTGCGCCGCGGCACCGGCCGCGGAGGCAAATCGGCCACTGCATTCCAGCACAAGATCGATATTTAATTCAGCCCAGGGCAGCCGTCGCGGGTCCGGCTCCTGAAACCACTGAATGCTATGCCGGTCGACCTCTAGCGAGTCCTCATCGGACGTAATCGGCCTATTCAGCCGACCGTGGGTCGAGTCATATTCAAGCAGGTGCGCCGCCGATTTCACGTCGTGAAGATCATTGATCGCAACGATCTGAATCGGCGACTCCTGCCCCGAACTGATCGGGTTGCGCTCCAGCCATGCTCGAAGCACTCCTCGACCAATGCGGCCAAAACCATTAATGGCTACGCGTAACACTTAACCAGGCCAGCCCGTTTAAAGACAGTCGTTAACCGCCGCGACGACTGCCTCAGCGGTAATACCGAACAGCTCAAATAGCTCAGCCGCAGGCGCAGACTCGCCAAACCGGTCCAGTCCAACGACACGACCGTTATCACCGACCAGTCGATACCAGGAATCAGTCACCCCCGCTTCTACCACGACCCGTGGCACACCAGGCGGTAAAACCTCCTGCTGGTAACTGGAGTCTTCGGCAAAAAAGCGTTTCGGATTAGGCATCGACACCACCCGCACGGCGACTCCCTGACTGGCCAGTTGCTGCTGGGCCTCGATGGCCAGTTGCACTTCAGATCCGGTAGCAACAATCACGGCTGCCGGCGCGGCCCCGTCTCCATCTGCAAGACAATAGCCACCGCGCTTGATGGCCGCTAACGCTGACTCAGATCGCGGCTGATGGGCAAGCGTCTGGCGGGACAGTATCAGTGCCGTTGGACCCTGCCGGTATTCAACTGCCTGCTGCCAGGCAACCATGGTTTCAACACTATCGGCCGGACGCCAGACATCCAGGCCAGGAATCAGTCTCAATGACGCGGTATGCTCGACCGGCTGATGGGTTGGGCCATCTTCGCCGAGGCCAATGGAATCATGGGTGAAGACGTGAATAACTCGCCGCTTCATCAGCGCTGCCATGCGAATGGCGTTGCGGGAATAATCTGAAAAAGTCAGAAAGGTCCCACCAAATGGCAGCAATCCACCGTGCAAGGTCATGCCGTTCATGATCGCCGCCATACCAAATTCCCGCACTCCGTAACTCAGGTAGTTACCGGCAGGGTTATCAGCAGCAAAATTTTCGCAGCCATTCCAGTTAGTTAAATTGGAACCCGTGAGGTCCGCTGATCCTCCAAAAAATTCTGGCAGTAGCGGCGCCAGTGCGTTAATCGAATTTTGCGATGCTTTGCGCGATGCTATGGCTGCACCGGCTTCGTCTGCGTCAGTAATTGCCTGGTCTGTCGCCGCTGACCAGTTCGCTGGCAAATCTCCTGCGGAGCGTCTAAGCAACTCAGCGGATAATTCAGGAAAAGCCCTGGCATAGCCATCAAACTCCGCCTGCCACTGCGCCTGTCGCTCACCCCCCTGGTCCCGACAATCCCAACCGGCATAAACCTGATCAGGAATCTCAAACGGTGCATGATCCCAGCCTAACGCCTGCCGGGTCGCTGCGATCTCTTCGTCACCTAAAGGAGCGCCGTGAACCGAGTGCGTATCCGCCTTGTTGGGTGAACCTTTACCAATCACCGTTTTACAGATGAGCAAACTCGGGCGATCAGTTTCTGCTCTGTCTCTTATACACATCTACGAGCCCACGAGACCTCTCTACATCTCGTATGCCG
>CAJXVN010000283.1 GCA_913060775.1 uncultured Gammaproteobacteria bacterium
GAGATGTAGAGAGGTCTCGTGGGCTCGGAGATGTGTATAAGAGACAGATAGAGAGGAGTCCGGGGCCGCGATATGCGATAGCTGGTGCCGGGTTTATCCACCGGTCGAAGTGATCAGGGCAGTTGCGCCACGGCAGCCAGTCCCGCGGATTCGTCAAACCCGGACATTAAATTCATGCACTGCACCGCCTGACCGGCAGCACCCTTAACCAGATTATCGATGACCGACAGCACTATCAGCTGGTTGCCCTGCTGATGAACCGCAATCTGATTCAGGTTACTACCCCGTACATTGCGGGTACGTGGATGAGCACCGGCAGGAAGAAAATCCACGAACGACTCATCCCGATATCGCTGTTCATAAAGTTGGCGAATCGCCTGCTCAGTTTCATCTATTTGAAGATAGAGAGTCGCATGAATGCCTCGCAACATTGGCACCAGGTGGGGCACAAACACTAACTCATGGGTACGCCCGGAGATAGTTGCTAAGGTTTGCAGGATTTCCGGATGGTGGCGATGGGCAAACACTTTGTAAGCATGAAAACTTTCAGTGACTTCACCGAAAAGCAGATCGACACTGGCATTTCGCCCAGCGCCGCTTACCCCCGATTTCGAATCAGCGATCAGGGGACCATGTACCGCCAGCCCCGCCTCGATAACCGGTAATAACCCAAGGGTAACAGCAGTCGGGTAACAACCGGGAGCAGCCACCAGTCGCGCGGACGGAATAGCGGCCCGATTGACCTCAGGCAAACCATAAATGGCTTCATCCAGCAATTCGGGGCAGGCATGGGGCATCCCGTACCACTGCTGCCAGACGGCAGGGTCTTTGAGGCGGAAATCAGCTGCCAGATCTACAACCTTAATCCCGGCGGCGAGCAATTCCGGCACCAGTTCCATTGCCACTCCATTAGGAGTTGCAAAGAAAACCAGGTCACAACGGCGCAGCGATTCGACGTCGACCGGCGCGAAAACCAGGTCCGTCGCACCGCGTAAATTCTGAAAAGTTTCACAAACTGGCGAGCCCGCCAGCGTTCTGGAGGTGACAGCCGTGAGCTCCACCATGGGATGAGCTAGCAACAGCCGGATAAGCTCTCCGCCTGTATAGCCAGATCCACCGACCACACCCACTGAAATCACTGACGACCTCCCCGAATCGACTGATGCGATTCGGTTTTCCATAAGGGCGGTTGACGAAGGCGCCGCCAGAAAATGGCTGGGAGACTAGGATTCGAACCTAGGTTGGCGGAGTCAGAGTCCGCAGTCCTACCACTAGACGATCCCCCAAAATTAAAAAATTAACGTTTGGAAAATTGCTGCGCCCGCCGCGCTTTATGCAGGCCAACTTTTTTTCGTTCTACCTGACGGGAGTCGCGAGTCACATAGCCCGCACGCCGAAGCGGCACTCGCATGGCTTCATCATAATCGATCAGCGCACGAGTGATGCCGTGACGAATTGCCCCGGCCTGGCCGCTGGGACCACCACCGGCAACGTTAACGTTAATGTCAAAACTTTCGGTACGCTCTACCGTTTCCAGTGGCTGGCGCACAACCATACGGGCAGTTTCGCGACCGAAATATTCGTCCAGGCTACGGTTATTGATCGTGATCTGGCCACTACCGGCGGTCATGCGAACTCGCGCCACCGAAGACTTACGCCGACCCACACACTGTTGCTCATTCGTTGCCATTTAAATCTGCCTGCCGTAATAAATTAGGTTGGTTAATGAAGGAAACCCACAAAGTGGTCCTTTAATTAATTGAGTCCCTTAGGTCAGGGTGACCACTTCGGGCTGCTGCGCCTGATGAGTGTGCTCAGGCCCTGCAAATACTTTCAATTTGCGATACATGGCACGACCCAGCGGATTTTTCGGCAGCATGCCTTTTACCGCGGTCTCAATCACTCGGGTCGGATGGGTATCAATCATCTTCTCAAACGAAGTCGACTTCAGACCACCGATATGGCCGGTAAACCGGTGATACATCTTGTCCGTCGTCTTATTGCCAGTGACCCGGATTTTTTCCGCGTTAATCACCACCACGTAGTCACCCGTATCCACGTGCGGGGTGTACACCGGCTTATGCTTACCGCGTAGCCGTTTGGCAATTTCAGATGCAAGACGCCCGAGAGTTTGCCCTTCGGCATCAACCAACAACCAGTCGCGACTAACCGTTTCCGCTTTAGCACTAAATGTTTTCATAAGGAATTATCTGTATCTATCTCTAGGAAACTGAGGTGTCATCGGCCGCAACAGAACCAGAAACTCATTGCACCGAAGAAAAATGACCGCGAATGCTACGAATCAGGCACCGACTTGTCAAGCAGAAACTCCGTCCTGCCTGACAGGCTGACGCGCACAAACTGAACAAAGCGCTGGTTGGCAGAGGCACAAGCTGACGACCACAGATCCCTATATTACGGGCAAAAAAAAGCGCCACATAGGAGTGGCGCCTTAGAGGATGGAGGAATAAAGAGGAGGATGTGGCCGGTCTCCAGCCGACCACGAGAAGAAGTATAAATAACAATTTGGTGCAGCGCAACATTATTATTCATTATTTTAAGACGCACAGCGGTATAACGCCTCCAACGCAGTCATTTAGCCTCAGCTACTCAACGGCTAGCGCCTTTTGGCCGTAGTCTCTGACCAGTTCACGCAGCTCATTGAGCTTTCCATGAAAGAAGTGATCTGCCCCTGGCAGCTCTTCATAATTAAACTGCCCCGGCTGCTGCTCAGCCCACTGCCTCACAGCGGCCGGCACAATCAGCTGATCCTCGCTGCCCTGAATCAATAGGCCCGGATTTTCCACCGAGACTTCCACATCGAAATAATCACGGGTTACCGCGGGCGCCACCAAAATTGTTTGCTGCGCCGCACACAGAGAACTCACCCTCGCAGCAATATAGCCACCAAAGGAAAACCCTGCGAGCCAGAGTGGTCGTTGAGGGTAACGACCGCGCAGCATCGCAATCACCGCCAACAGATCATCTGTTTCACCGTTACCGTCGTCATAACTACCCTCACTCGCGCCGACACCGCGGAAATTAAACCGGGCCACGACTAAATTTAATGCGGCCAGTTCCCGAGCCAGGCTATAAACCACCTTGTTATCCATGGTGCCACCGTGGACCGGATGGGGGTGACAGACCACCGCCACCGGACCGGCCATGCTAGCCATGTCGGGAACATCGAGACGCACTTCCAGCTTCCCTACGGCCCCATCAATCACTTCACTGGTCGATATTTTTGACGCACTCATAGCCCCTTCCTTTTTACTCGATTCAAAGCACACACCCTCTATAATTGACCCGCACCACCATTTAAATTTGACTGGCAGGCACCCATGACTCAGCCCGATACTCACTCCCGCCACTACTCCAGTGTTGACCGACTCATTGTTCGGATTCAACAGCATTTTTCCCCCCGGACAGCACCCACCACACCATCCCCCCTGTCTCTTATACACATCTCCGAGCCCACGAGACATCTCTACATCTCGTATGC
>CAJXVN010000284.1 GCA_913060775.1 uncultured Gammaproteobacteria bacterium
ACGAGATGTAGAGAGGTCTCGTGGGCTCGGAGATGTGTATAAGAGACAGGTACCGGTGGGCCGGGTAGAACGAATATTACTCAAGGAGTTCGCGCAAATTGTCGTATCCGGGGGCGATGCAGCTATCCCGGTATTGATCTATGTGGAACCAGGCCGTCTCGAACTGTCAGACAACCAGCAGGCTGTCACCCAGTTTCATCAGTTGATTAAGCATGGCGTCGCTAGTAAAGGACTGCGCGCTACGCTTGAAACCGCTAATTTGCTTACCGGAAACCAGCGGGTCAGTCTCGACTATTTCCCCGGTGAGCCGCCGGCGAAGTTGCAGAAGTTTAACGAGTATGCGGTTATTCCCAGCATCACCGCCGGCGTTGTCGGCCTGGAAAACCGCCTCACTGTGTTTCTCGACATGCTTAACCAACTGCCCGTGACCGAAACCCTGGTGGAAGCTAACAGCGTGCTTGTTCGTGCCGATCAGACACTTGAATCACTCAATATGCTGCTGGCAGATGACCAATCTCAGGCCCTACCGGCGGAACTGGCCAGCACCCTGACCGAAATGCGTAATTTTCTCGTCGATCTGTCGCCGGACTCCAGAATGTCTGACGGCCTGGGCGCCTCAGTTAATGAACTTAATATCGGTCTGGAGCGTTTGAATGCGCTGATTAGAACGTTGTCGATTAAACCAAACGCTGTGCTTTTTCCCGCCGCTCCTGTAGCCGACCCCATTCCTCAGGCCCATTCCAGATGAAAGTTCTCACATTGCCATTGTTGCTGCTACTGACCGGTTGTAGCGGGCCCGTGCCCGAGCTACAGAAATACCTTTTACGTGCTGACAGCAATGCCACATTCACCACGCAACAGCCGGACGAAATAATCACCCTTGGCACTTTAACCGTCGCCTCTTATATCAATGGTCCGGGTCTGGTGCTGGAGACCCGACCCGGCGAAGTGCATTCGGCCCGTGACCATCAATGGGCTGAGCCGCTGCGAGAGAGTTTGCGGGGTTTCCTGGCACGCCAAATTGCGATCGACGCAGAGCGAACGGTGCTAGCTCAGCACCGCGATGGCGCCAACTGGCAGCAGCGTATCGATATACGTATCGACGAGCTGCATGGCACGGCCGATGGGTCGGCCCGCCTGGTTGCTTATTGGCTAGTCCTGAACCAACAGAAAGAAGTTATCGCCGAACACCAGTTTATCGATTCCCAGCCCCTCACAGAGGATGGTTACGCCGCCCTGGTAAGGGCTGAAAAGAAACTTCTGGAGCGATTCGCGGCGGCGATAGCGGCAAATTTGTAAAGTTTCTATTTGAGCTGAATATGAGAATTAGCCTAGTCTGATTTAACTTAGATACCAGGAGATTGCCATGGCCCGCATGCAACCGTTATCCGCGGATACGACCCCGGAGCTACAAAACAAGTTTGCTCACTTCCAGAAGACGCTGGGGTTCGTGCCCAACAGCTTTCTGACCATGCAACGCCGTCCCAAAATAGTGCAGGCATTCACTGACCTCAACGCTGCGGTGTTCGATCCGCAGGGCAGCGTAGACCTGGGGTTTAAAAGGTTGCTCGGTTACATGGCCAGCGCCGCAGCGGGTTGTCAGTATTGCCAGGCCCATACCTCGGTGAGCGCTACTCGGCACGGTATATCGGCGGACAAGATCAGCGCCGCGTGGGATTACGACAATAGTGACCTGTTTACTACTGCGGAGAAGGTCGCGTTGGAGTTTGCCCTGGCCGCTGCCAGTGTCCCCAACAATGTAACCGATGACCTCTATGATCGCCTCAGTGAGCATTGGCAGGAGGGTGAGATTGTGGAGATGCTTGCGGTGATCGCCATGTTTGGTTTTCTTAACCGCTGGAATGACACCATGGCCACGCCGCTGGAGGACGAAGCAGCGACGCACGCCGGCCAGTTAATTGCCGACAGTGGCTGGACCGCTGGTAAGCATGGGGGGTAATTTCTATTTCCCCGCACTGAATCGATTTTCCGATTGATCTCGCCCGATGGTTTTCACCGGATAGCGGTTAAACTTTCCGCCCGATTGACCACGCAGATCTGCGAGCACCTACTATTCCCATTGGCTTATCAGCAGGGTAACTCCTGTGCCGCGGTTGTCAGCTCGTTTTAACCCCCGTTTTTCGTAAGAGGTTCGCAGCACTTCATGTCTAAGACTCTGGTTACCGCGTTTTATCGGTTCGTTACCCTCGATGACTATTGCGATCTGCGCCAGCCCCTGCTGGAACAGATGCGCTCTGAGCAGATTAAAGGCACGGTGTTGCTCGCGGCCGAGGGCATTAATGGCACGATCGCCGGGCCAGAGGCTGGGGTTGCGGCACTGTTTGAATGGTTCGATAAAGATCCGCGCCTGGCAGCCATCCCCCGCAAAACGGCCTGGCACGATCAGCCACCGTTTTTCCGCACCAAAGTGCGGTTAAAAAAAGAGATAGTCAAATTCGGTGTCCCCGGTATTGACCCGCTAAAGCATGCCGGCACCTATGTGCCACCCGCTGAATGGAACGCCCTGATCAGTGATCCAGAGGTGATGGTCATTGACACTCGTAACGACTACGAAGTGCAGATTGGTACCTTCCAGAACGCGGTTCAGCCCCACACCAAACGTTTTAGTGAGCTGCCTGAATACGTTGAACAACAGCTTGGCGGGGACAAAGGCAAGAAAATTGCCATGTTCTGCACCGGGGGTATTCGTTGCGAGAAATCGACGGCCTACCTTAAACAACAGGGATTTGATCAGGTCTACCATCTTGAAGGCGGCATTCTTAATTATCTGGCGGAAGTACCCGAAGAAGAGTCGCTCTGGCAGGGCGAATGTTTTGTGTTTGACCGCCGGGTAGCGGTGAATCATCAACTGGAGCAGGGTGAATATGAAGAGTGTCACGCCTGTCGTATGCCGCTATCAGCCGAGGATCGTCAGTTAGAAAGTTATCAACCCGGTGTGAGCTGCCGCCACTGCCAGGATCAGCACACCGATAGCGATCGTCAACGGTTTGAGGAACGCGAACGCCAGGTGGAACTTGCGGAACAACGGGGAGAAACGCACCTGGGTGGTGAAGTGGAGCAACTGGCTTCCCGCAGAAAGCAGGCCAAGCAGGGATTAAAACAGCGGCATCCAGCATTTGAAGAGGAGTGAAAATTAACCGGTCTATCTGGCAGTCTATTTTTGTCGCGCTAACATGGCCCGCATCTGGCTAAGGGCGTCATTACCGGTGGCCTGCTGTTGTTCCGGTGCTCTTTCTTCCTGGTTACCCGCCCACTGCAGGTTTTCGGCCGGCAGTTCTTTTAAAAACCGGCTGGGTTCGCAGGTCTGTAACTCACCATACCGTTTTCGCTTTGCGGCATAGGTGAAGGTCAGGCTATTTCGGGCTCGGGTAATGCCAACATAGGCCAGCCGCCTTTCTTCCTCGATGTTTTCTTCTTCGATGCCTGTCTCTTATACACATCTCCGAGCCCACGAGACCTCTCTACATCTCG
>CAJXVN010000285.1 GCA_913060775.1 uncultured Gammaproteobacteria bacterium
GTCGGCAGCGTCAGATGTGTATAAGAGACAGATGTTGCTCAGCGAATTGCTGAAATGGCGATTAACCGGGCCCAGAGCCGGATGAAGGCGGCTAAAAAGGTTGTTCGTAAAAAAATAACCAGTGGCCCCGCATTACCGGGAAAATTAGCTGACTGCACCGCCCAGGATCTGGGTCGTACCGAACTTTTTCTGGTCGAAGGTGATTCCGCCGGCGGTAGCGCGAAACAGGCTCGCGACAAGGAATTCCAGGCGATTCTGCCGCTGCGGGGCAAAATACTGAACACCTGGGAAGTGGCCCCCACCGAGGTGCTGGCGTCTCAGGAAGTGCACGACATCAGTGTCGCCCTGGGGGTAGACCCGGGCAGTGACGATTTAAAGGGCCTTCGTTACGGCAAAATTTGTGTGCTGGCAGACGCTGATTCCGATGGTGCTCACATTGCTACATTGCTATGTGCGCTGTTTCTGCGGCATTTTCGTCCACTGGTAGAAGGCGGCCATATTTATATTGCCATGCCGCCTCTGTACCGCATTGACGTGGGCAAACGGGTTTTTTATGCCCTCGATGAGGCGGAAAAAAAGGGTACGCTCGACCGCATTGTCGCCGAAAAAATTCGCGGGAATCCGAGCGTTCAGCGTTTCAAAGGGCTGGGCGAAATGAATCCCATGCAGTTGCGGGAAACCACCATGGACCCGGACACCCGCCGACTGGTTCAGCTGACCGTGGAAGCGGGTGATGGCGCGGCCCAGTTGATGGATATGTTGCTGGCCAAAAAGCGCGCAGGTGATCGCCGAGCCTGGCTGGAAACCAATGGTGACCTGGCGGAACTGGTCTAATCCGGGTTAACAGGGGCTGGCCGACCGAGCTCATACGAAACTAACCCCTTTGACGAATTATTGAAGCAAAAGAGACCCTATGAGTGACACGATAGAAGCCCCCGACGCGCCCGAGCGCCAGCCGCTGCAAGCGTTTACCGAGAAAGCCTACCTGGATTACTCCATGTACGTGATTCTCGATCGCGCTTTGCCGCACCTGGGCGATGGTCTGAAACCGGTGCAGCGGCGAATTGTCTACGCCATGTCTGAACTGGCGCTGGGCGGTAACTCCAAGCCTAAAAAATCTGCCCGTACGGTGGGCGACGTGATCGGCAAGTTTCACCCCCACGGTGATTCCGCCTGTTACGAGGCGATGGTGCTGATGGCCCAGCCATTTTCCTATCGATATCCATTGGTTGAGGGGCAGGGCAACTGGGGCTCGGCAGATGATCCCAAGTCCTTTGCCGCCATGCGTTACACCGAATCCAAGCTGGCGGCCTATTCAAGTTTGCTGCTTAACGAGTTGGGTCAGGGCACGGTTGAGTGGCAGCCAAATTTTGATGGCACGATTAACGAACCGGTATTGCTTCCGGCTCGGGTGCCCAATATTTTACTTAACGGTGGGCGGGGCATTGCCGTGGGCATGTCTACCGACATCCCGCCGCATAACCTGCGTGAGGTCGTGGCGGCGACCATCCACCTGTTGCAACGGCCGCGTGCGAGCCTGGATGATCTGCTGGAATTGATGCCGGGCCCTGATTTTCCGACGGGTGCAGAAATTGCCACCCCGGCCCGTGAGCTGCGGGAGATGTACGCGAGTGGCACGGGTTCGGTGCGGATGCGGGCCCGTTACGAAATCGAAGACGGCATGATTGTTATCCATACCTTGCCGTATCAGGTGTCGGGTGAAAAAGCGATTGAACAGATTGCGGCACAGATGCAGGCCAAAAAACTGCCCTGGGTCGAAGATATACGCGACGAATCGGATCATGAACACCCGACCCGAATTGTGTTGGAGCCGCGCTCCAATCGAATCGATAAAGAACGGTTGATGGCGCACCTGTTCGCTACCACGGATCTCGAGAAAAACTTCCGCGTCCACTGCAATATCATCGGCCTGGATGGTCGCCCACGGGTGGTGGGTCTGCTGGAAATGCTTCGTGACTGGCTGGTGTTTCGCCGTGACACCGTGCGCCGGCGGCTTGACTACCGGTTGCAGAAAGTCCTTGACCGGCTGCATATAGTCGATGGTTTGATTATCGCGTTTTTAAATCTCGATGAGATTATCGCGATCATTCGTAACGAAGAGCATCCCAAACAGATATTGATGGAGCGCTTTAACCTGTCGGATCGTCAGGCCGAGGCGATTCTGGAGACCAAGCTGCGTCATCTGGCCCGGCTTGAAGAGACCCGGTTACGGGCTGAGCAGGCGGAGCTGGAGGCGGAGCGGGATTCCCTGCAGGCGCTACTTGGGTCGGACAAGGCAATGACCCGGTTGATTCGTGACGAACTTAAAGAGGACGCCGCCAAACATGGCGATGACCGGCGCTCACCGATTGTCGAACGGGCCAGCGCCCAGGCATTGCAGGAGTCCGAACTGACCCCGGCAGAGCCGGTGACGGTGGTGCTGTCGGCCATGGGCTGGGTGCGCGTTGCCAAAGGCCACGATGTGGATGCGTTGACCCTGAGCTATAAATCCGGTGACGAATTTCTGGCTGCGACCAGCGGCCGTAGCAATCAGCCAGTGGCGTTTCTAGATAGCACCGGGCGCAGCTACAACCTGCCGGCGCATACGCTGCCTTCAGCGCGGGGCCATGGCGAACCCCTTAGCGGCAAGTTGAATTTGCCAACCGGTGCGACCGTTCAGCAGCTTCTGCTGGCGGCCAATGAACAGTCGCTGCTACTGGCGAGTGATGCGGGCTACGGTTTTCGCTGTCAATTCGACAACCTGCTGAGCCGCAACAAAGCCGGTAAAGCGCTGCTCAACCTGCCGACCGGCGCACGGGTAATGGCACCCGGTCTGATTCAGAATGTGGAGACTGATCGCGTTGCCTGTGTGAGTGAGGATGGTCGGTTGCTGCTGTTTGCGGTGAGTGAACTGCCGGAGCTGTCTCGTGGCAAGGGAGTGAAGTTAATCAACTTGCCGAAGCCGAAAAGCGGCGGTGCTCCGACATTGATCGCCGTGACTGTCGTCGGCATTGATCAGTCGCTGGTTATCTACGCCGGTAATCGGCACCTGACCCTCAAGCCTGCCGACCTGGAACCTTTCGTGGATAGCCGTGCTAAACGTGGCCATGCGCTGCCCCGCGGTCTGCAGCGGGTTAAGCGGGTGGAAGCCGTATAAGTGACGGGTTTTACTGACGCTACAGGTTGACCCTACCGATCCGATAACCTTCACCAGATCATTCCAATTCAACGGCCTATCGGCGGTCGTTGAGAGAAATCCGGCGAAGGTTAATCACATGGAAAAGTACCGGCAATTGCTCGAGGAACGAGCGGCAATGCTCCAGCAACAGCAAAAGAATCTGGCCCCGACCCGAGCCGTCATTACCGAGGCGGCTAAACCCCCGGCGGCGGGATCAAAAGAGGTGCTGGTCCGGCAGCTATTTGCCGAAGACCAGGCCCCTGTCTCTTATACACATCTGACGCTGCCGACG
>CAJXVN010000286.1 GCA_913060775.1 uncultured Gammaproteobacteria bacterium
CGAGATGTAGAGAGGTCTCGTGGGCTCGGAGATGTGTATAAGAGACAGACAATAAGCAGCCCGCACTGTTGCCATTGCGGGTCAATGCCGGTGGCCTGGTGAAGGGCTTCGGCGACCGACTGAAACAGTGACTGGCTGCGAGTAGCAAGCCGCAACAGAGGATCGGGATAGCGCCATGGGTGCAGTGGCGAGAGGATGCCGCCGCCCGCCCAGGAAGCCTGCTGGCCCGTCTCACCGCTCTCAAATAGCTCGACGGTCGCGCCATCTAGTGCCAGTTCTCGGGCGATCATCATGCCGATAATGCCACCACCGATGATGCTGAAATCAGTCATGGCTGGAGGATTCCCCGGCGCTTAACTCCCCGCAATTTCGGGCAGATCATTTCTCCGGAGTAAAGCCTTCTGGCTTCTCCGAACCCCCTTTAAAAAGGAAGTTCTCCATTTCCGTTAGCAGGAATTTGCGAGCACTTGCATCCGCCATAGATAACCGGTTTTCGTTGATTAACATGGTCTGGTGTGCGACCCACTCCTGCCAGGCTTCGGCGGATATTTCTGCCAATATGCGCTGACCAATTTCACCCGGATAGGGGGCCCGTTCCATTGCTTCCGCTTCTCTGCCGAGTTTTCGGCAGATGATTGTTTTGGTCATGTGTTTGGTCGCTCCAGTGTCCGTTGGTAAGCGGTGATGATTTTCTTAACCGCGGTGGCCATGCCCAGTCGGGTTTTCGGCTCTGGTGGATGGCCGACTTCTCCCGTGATAGCGGGGACGGCGTTATACCAGAGCTGACCGGGCTTATCCATTACCCTTCCGCCTGTCCCCCTGGTATGACATATCAGCGGTGATATCGTGAGATCAAAATGGCTGAAACTGTGATCAACGTTTTCAAGTGCCTGGAATTTTTCAATTTTAATGCCGTAATGTTCAAGACTCCAGTCGGCGAGTGAAGCAGGTAGTTCCGTGAGCTCCGGCAGAGACCAGAGCCCCCCCCAGATGCCGGTCGGTGGTCGTTTTTCCAGCAGTATCTGATGCCACTTATTGGTGATTACCAGCATATGCGCGTTGCGATGAGGGCGAGCTTTTTTTGGTTTGGCTTCGGGGTAGTTAGTGACTGTATCGCTGCGAAAAGCTCGGCAATCTTTGTTGACCGGGCAGGCCGTGCAAAGTGGTTGGGAGCGCCGACAAACAGTGGCCCCCAGATCCATAATCGCCTGGGTGTAATCACCACAGCGCCGCTCAGGTGTGTGAGCCTCGGCGAGCTGCCAGAGCTGTTTTTGAACTTTGCTGGTGCCGGGCCAGCCGGGAACGGCGTGGTATCTGGCCAGCACTCGTTTGACGTTACCATCGAGAATCGTCTGGTGCTGGTCCCAGGTCAGCGCGAGGATAGCCGCGGCGGTGGATCGACCGATTCCCGGCAGGCTGGTCAGAGTCTCCAGATCATCAGGAAAACGGCCGTCGTGACTGTCGCGTATCACCTGGGCAGCCTTGTGCAAATTGCGACCTCGAGCGTAGTAGCCCAGGCCGCTCCACAGCGCTAACACCTCATCGGTTTCTGCGTTAGCCAAACTCTCCAGGTTGGGGAACCGCTGCAAAAACTTCTGGTAATAGGGAATGACGGTGCTCACCTGGGTTTGCTGGAGCATGATCTCCGAAACCCATACGGGATAAGCGCCGGTATGGTTCTGCCAGGGCAGCTGTTTTCTGCCTGAATGGTCAAACCACTCCAGTAACTGCTGCGAAAACTCCTCGGTGCAGGTTGCTGAAATCAGTTAAACAGCCCTCTTAATAGCTGTTTTTTGAGTTGATCTTCAGGTGAATCATCGTCGCTGGGAGCGAGTTTGGGGGCGAGCTTTTCCTTGAGTTTGCTTTTGGCCTCGCTCTTTACCAGGCCGCTCACATCCGGTAACACCCTGGGGCTATCAAAGTTGCCGCTGATTTTTACCGGGATGGCGGTGCCACGCTGTTTGTAGCTGCCGTCGGCCAGCTTTTCGACACTACCGGCAGTGACCCGGTAGTCAATCTGTTGCTGGTTAAGATCAACCTGGCCATCGCCCTTAATGTGCAGGAATTTATCTGGGTCGGAACGCTGTTGCTCGATGAACAGATCCTTGTTGCTCAGGACTCCGTTAACAACGCTGGCGCTGGCCTCAAAAACCGTGAATCGGGTCGGTTCGTCTTCCGGGCAGACGGCCTCGTCTGTAGCGCCGCTAATTGATTTGAGTCCCTGGCGAGCTAAACAAACACTGCGGTCTACATTGATTTCCTGCAGAAGGCCGTCGGTAATTTCCAGCTTCAGTTGACCGTTGAGATTCCGAGTCAGTTCGTCGGTCTGATTGCCCCTGGTGGACAGGGTGGTCGAGATGTTGGCGGTGCCGCTGATCTGGTTAACGTTGGCCAGGTCTTTTATCAGGGGAGCAAGACTCACGCCGGTTAAGGACTGGGTGATCGCGACCTGCGGCGGGGTTTTTGCTCCGTTCAGGTCAACTGATCCGTCAATTTTGCCTTCGTAAAGGCTGGCGCTAAAGGGGTCGACCTGCAGATGGCCCTGGTCGGCCTTCACGGTCAGAGAGATATCACTCGTTTTAATTCCGGCCGCGGTTAGTTCGCCAATGGTCAGGGAGCCATTCAGGTTTAGCGTGGCGAGGGCAGCGAGGGATTCGCCAAGGTTAAGCGCCTCTTCATTAGTTTCGGCACCCGTAGACTGGCTGGCGTCGCTGGTAGACGATTCCGAAGCGGGTGGTAAATAGCGATCCAGATCGATGGCGTCGATCGCTAGCTGAAAGCGGATTGCCGGGCGCTCAAAATTAATGATGCTTGCCTGGCCATCGATCGCGGTTTGGTCCACCCGAATTGACAGGGCGTCAAGTTTTATCTGATTGTCGTTACCAGAAACCTGAAAGCCAGCGGTCAGTTTTTCCAGAGCGGCGTCATCGGCAGTTTCAATGGGCGGCAGTTTTAACGTAGCCATTAACTTCTGGGCATTAAAGGAAGCAATCTTAAACGAGCCGTTAAATTCCGGGGCCTGGCTTAACTGCGCAACCGAGATGTCGCCATTGAGAGACAAACTGGCTAATTTCAACTGCAACTGGTCGATAGTCAGGGTGTCGGCCTTCAGGTCGGCAGCAAGCTCCGCCGACAGGTTGACGCTTAATTCGCCACCGGGGAGGGTGTCGCCGGTGGCGGTCACCGTGAGGTCAAACTGGTTTAACGCGATTCGTTCAAAGTCGTTACTGATTTCCAGCGTTGATTCGCTGTCAATATGGGTTGTGAGTGCCGGTTCAGCAACTTCAATGGCAGCCCCAATCGCTATTTTGACCGGTTCGCCCGGCAAAATGGCCCCGCTCCTCAGGTTAAAGTCGCTGACGGTTACATCGGTCTGGCTCGTCAGGTCCTGTCTCTTATACACATCTCCGAGCCCACGAGACCTCTCTACATCTCG
>CAJXVN010000287.1 GCA_913060775.1 uncultured Gammaproteobacteria bacterium
CCTCTTCGTCGGCAGCGTCAGATGTGTATAAGAGACAGGATCCAGGCATCGAACAGATCGCCGAGTATGTAAAGCGCCTCTGCGTCGCTATCGCAGGCGCGGCAGAACTGCTCGAATTGCGCGAGTAACTGGTCAGCCGCCCCCCCGGAGCCATCCGGGAGGGCAAGGTGCAGGTCACCAATAAAATAGGTCGCCAAGGCTGCGTTTCGCTGGTTACTACGAAAAAATTAGCGGTTGACCGTAACGGCGGTGATGGAGACGGTCTCCTGAGGGACATCAGTAGGCATTGGGCCACCGGCGCCGGTTGGAACGGCTTTGATCTTATCAACCACATCCATACCACCGATCACTTTACCGAAAACCGCATAACCGTAACCGGCATTGTCGGCACTGCGAAAGTTGAGGAAATCGTTATCGGCGACATTAATAAAAAACTGCGCAGTGGCGGAATGGGGGTCGGGGGTGCGAGCCATTGCAATGGTGCCGATGGCGTTAGTGAGGCCGTTGTCCGCTTCGTTCTGAACGTGTCCTTTGGTCTCTTTCTGGACAAACTCGTCAGTAAACCCACCGCCCTGAATCATGAAGCCATCAATTACCCGGTGAAAAATGGTGTCGTTGTAAAAACCTTCGTCGGCGTAGGTAATGAAGTTGGCGACGGTCAGCGGCGCTTTATCGGCGTAGAGTTCAAGTTCAATGGCGCCGAAATTGGTGGTCATGGTGACGTTAACGATATCGCTGGTAGTCATTGGTTGGTCCTGTGGTTTAGAGGAGGTTATTGGTTCAATTAGGGTTTCTGATGAGGTGACCGCGCTGGTGGCAGTGACCCTGTTTGTGGCAGAAGAGGTGTTCGGGACAGGCGCAGCGTTCCAGGTGCTAAATAGCAGCAGCGTGACCATGGATGCTGTCAGCAGCAGTCCGATAAGGGTGTCGTTGTTGTTCAACCTCCACTCCTGAGAGTGCTGGTGGGGGTGCTGGCTTTTAGACCGGATATTTCAGTGATTCGGTTTTTTGAACGCGCGCAATTCTATCATGGGAGGGAGGCTGATTTTCTCGATTATGGTGGGCGGATTGAGTGCAAAACCTGGCTGAAGACTCCCTCATTAGCTTTATGAATAGTGCGCCTGAGATCCGGCAGTCGTCCTTACCCCGTGAGGGCTCTCTTGGCGGTAGTCGTGATTCCTGAAGAGCTTGGTTATGGTGGCTACTCGGTTCATAGCACTTTTATCCGACAGGTGGCGGATGGCAATCTCGCCATGCTTTAACGCCGGTTGGGCTCGTGGTCTGAAGACCGCGGACGGTTGCTATATCCATCGATAATGCTTTGTGGCGAGTAGTGGTTTTCGGTACTATCTCGCGCCCTGAATTTTTCAAACTCCCTGGTCGTATAAGTTCAATGCAGATTTACAACAGTTTGACCGGTAAAAAAGAGCCCCTGGCACCCATTGTTGCTGGTCAGGTGGGCATCTATGTCTGCGGAGTGACTGTTTACGATTACTGTCACATTGGCCACGCGAGGGTCTTTGTGGTGTTTGATATGGTGGTGCGGCATTTGCGGGAGCTGGGCTATCAGGTGCGCTATGTGCGCAACATTACTGATATTGATGACAAGATTATCGCCCGGGCAGAGGAACAGAATCTCCAGTTTACGCAGTTGACCGAAACCTTCATCGATGCCATGGATGAGGACATGGGGCGGTTGGGTGTGCTCGCACCGGATGAGCAGCCTCGAGCAACGACGCATATGGGGCAGATCATTGAGATGATCGAGCAACTGCAGCAAAAGGGATTTGCTTACGCGGCTGAGAACGGTGACGTTTATTACCGGGTCGACCGTTTTGACGGCTATGGACGTCTGGCAGGCCGAGACCTGGAGAAGTTGCAATCCGGAGCGCGGGTGGAGGTGAATCAGCAGAAGGAAAACCCCCTCGACTTTGTGCTCTGGAAGGCCTCGAAGCCGGGAGAGCCGAGCTGGCCATCGCCCTGGGGTGAGGGACGCCCGGGCTGGCATATCGAATGTTCAGCCATGTCCACTCACTGCCTGGGCAACCATTTCGACATCCACGGCGGTGGTTTTGATCTGCAGTTCCCCCACCACGAAAACGAGATTGCCCAGTCCGAGGCAGCCACCGGTGAAACCTTCGTAAACACCTGGATGCATAACGGTTTTGTGCGCGTTGATGACGAGAAAATGTCGAAGTCCCTGGGCAATTTTTTTACCATCCGAGAAGTGCTCGAGCGCTACCCCGCGGAAGTCGTGCGTTACTTTCTGCTCGCCAGTCACTACCGGAGTGAACTCAATTTCTCCAGCGCGGCGCTGGATCAGGCATGGGATGGGTTACGGCGGTGTTACCGAGCGCTGCTCGATCAGCCGCAGGTCGCGGCTGAGGAAGGCCATCCGGTATATCAGCGTTATCAGGCCGCCATGGGCGATGACTTCAATACACCGGAGGCGTTGGCCGTGATGTTTGAGCTGGTTCGTCAGCTCAATGCCACCGCAGCGGAAGATCAGCCGCAGCTGGCGGCACAGCTGAGGCGCCTTGGCGATAGCATGGGGTTATTGCAGATGGACCCGCAGGAATTTCTGCGAATGGCCGCAGCCGAGGCAGACGCCAGCGATGGCCTGAGTGATGAAGCGGTTGAAGGGCTGATCGCGGAGCGTCTGGCCGCTCGTTCAGAAAAAGCGTGGGACCGTGCAGACGCTATTCGAGATGAGTTATCGGCAGCGGGGATAGTGCTGGAAGATGCCGGTGCAGAAACTCGCTGGTCCCGACGTTAACGGTGCTTAGTTAATCGCCTGGCGTTGTTTTGCTGCAATTAGCGTATTGCTGAGCAGCATCGCAATGGTCATGGGGCCGACGCCGCCGGGGACAGGGGTTATCCAGCTGGCTCGTTGACTGGCATTATCAAAGTCGATATCCCCGCAGAGGTGGCCGTCGGCATGTCGGTTAATACCCACATCAACCACCACGGCCCCCGGTTTGATCCAGCTGCTATCCACCACGTCTGGTTTGCCCACCGCGACCACCAGCAGGTCAGCGCGGGCGACATGGTCTGCCAGATCCCCGGTAAATCGATGGCACACCGTGACCGTCGCACCGGCTAATAACAGTTCCAGTGCCATTGGGCGGCCAACGATATTGGACGCACCAACGACCACCGCATGAGTGCCCTGTACTCTTATCTGGCTCGCTTCCAGCAGGTGCATGATGCCCCGAGGTGTGCAGGGCCTTAACCCGGGCAGGCGCTGTACCAGTCGGCCGATGTTATAGGGGTGAAATCCGTCGACATCTTTATCGGGATGAATCGCGCTGATGACTTTAGCGGAATCAATGTGGTCGGGCAGCTGTCTCTTATACACATCTCCGAGCCCACGAGACCTCTCTACATCTCGTA
>CAJXVN010000288.1 GCA_913060775.1 uncultured Gammaproteobacteria bacterium
TACGAGATGTAGAGAGGTCTCGTGGGCTCGGAGATGTGTATAAGAGACAGGCCGCCAGCAGTTCCCCTCATCTGGAGGTTTTTAGAAAACACGGTATTGAGGTGCTGCTACTGACGGACCCGATTGATGAGTGGGTAGTCAGTTCATTACCCGATTTTGAGGGCAAAGCCCTGCAGTCAGTTTCTAAGGGTGAACTCGGGCTGGACGAGCTAATTGGCGAAGAGAGTAGTGATGAAGCTACTGATGACGATGCGGATCAATCACTGACCGACCAGATCAAAGAGGCGTTGCAGGATCAGGTCGACAGTGTGCGAATAACCCGTCGGTTGACGGATTCGCCGGCCTGTCTGGTGAAGAGCGAGCATGAAATGAGCGCTAACATGGAGCGCATCATGAAATCGGCTGGTCAAACCTTTGAGGCGGCGAAACCAACGCTGGAAATCAATTTAGAGCATAAGTTGTTGCAGCGTCTGAAGGCAGAAACGGCTGAAGATGTCTTTGCCGATCTTGCCCAGGTGGTGTTTGATCAGGCGCTGTTGAGTGAAGGCGGACAGCTGGAAAACCCGGCTGAATACGTCAAACGAGTTAATCGATTGCTGGGTTAGGCTGATTTTTTATGGCGAAGAAGGTGGCCGCGCGATATCCGCGCGTGGCTAGCTTCTTCGCTCAGCGGTCATTTAATTCAGACTAAATTTAATGAGATGGTCGGGTGATTTTTCGCGAGTCGGACCCAGCCCGATTTTTCCTTCGCCCACCAGTACTAGAGTTTGTTGGTGCAGCAGTGATTCCTGACTGCCGTCAATCAGGCAGGAGCCGTTGGCGCTAACATCAACAAAAATGCCGTTGCCGTCGCGAATTTCGAAATACGCATGTTCTCGTGAAACGTGGGTTCCCTTAATGCGAACGTCGTTATTTTTGCCCCGTCCTAACGTGATTTTTGGGTTGTTTGCGTCCAGCTGGTAGGTCTCACCGGCAACGCTAAGAGTGATTATCGGCCCATCTAAACGAGTTTGACTGGCGTTATCAGGCGGTGTGGGAAGCGGTGTAACGGCTGCCTTCTCGGGGCGGGGGATTATCGGTAGGGGAGCTGTTTCTGCCTCATGATCCGGCAAGGGAGGGATGTCAGTCTCAGTTACAGGTTCCGATAGGGGAGTGGTTTCAGTCTCAGTTACAGGCTCCGATAGGGGAGTGGTTTCAGTCTCAGTTACAGGCTCCGATATGGGGGTGGTTTCAGCCTCAGGCACAGGGGAAGAGTCCGGTGCGGCCCCGAAATCAGCGTCTTTGTTACCCATGAGTAACTGCCAGGTTTTTGGCGAGTGGTCAGACGCTTCGTTTGCGACCACTAATTGAATATTTTCAGGCAGGGATTCCTGCTTAAGCGCGTCTGCCATTGTTGCGGAGAGCAGTATCTGTTCGCCACCGGCCAGACTGGCAAGTTCAACCGCGTGCTCAAGCCCTTCTCCGGCAACGCTACCGGCAATGACGTGAAGTTTTGCTAAATGGAGCCCCAGTCGCCAGTGTGTATCGTTGCCGGTAGTTTCCTTGGCGCTGCTGAGTTGTTCCTCTATTTTCAGCACAGCCTTGAGGGTGGTGTTTGCGTCGGGGAAGGTCGCGATTAACCCGTCTGCAAGCTTTTTGGTAACGACACCCCGGTGGTTGAAAATGGCTTCGCTGACCAGTGACAGCGTCTGGGTAACCCGTTGTGATTTGAGCCAGGTATTGGCTGTCGCATTCTCGTTTTCGCCCGCAGCGCTAGCCGTCAGATCGATAAACAGTATTCCGGATAAGTTGGTGGAAAGGATCATAGGATTAGGAATGGTCGCCAGATGAGTAATGCGGGTGGGTAACTACATTCAATAAATTACGTTATATGCATTATGCGTCGATAACGAGGTTGCCTTCGGGAATCGCTACACAGGCCAGGCATGAACCGTCTGCAACGGGCGCTCCTGGGTCACTCAGGTAGGTGACACTGCCTTCTACCACGGCGAGCTCACAGGCTCCGCAATTACCTGCCCGGCATCCGCTTTCGAGCGAGGCGCCTGCCGCCTCGGCACAATCTAAAATGGAGCCAGCCTGGTTTGTCCAGCTAATGTCCTTTTTGGATCGTTTCAGGTGGATCGTCACCGGTTTTTCCGCTTCTGCTGCTGTTGTATCAGCCTCAGCGTCGCGCACGCTTTTTACGGTGGCGGGGCCAAATGCTTCGAAATGGACTTTCTCCTTCGGGACACCCCAGTCATAGAGATCGGTGGTAAGGCTATCCATCAGTGGCGCGGGGCCACAGATATAGTAGTCAAAGTTGTTAGACGGTAATAACTGTTTAAATAATTCAACGCTTACCCGGCCCTGATGATCAAAGTCTGTTCCCGGCTGATCCTCCGGCCTCGGGCGCGACAGGCAGATATTCATCCTGACATTGGGGTGTTCACGGGCGATCTGCTGGAAATGGTCTTTCATCACTATTTCTGAACCATCTCTGGCGCCATAGAAAAACCACACCTCGCGGTTAGATGACCCTCCTGCGGTGATGGTGTTAAGCATGCTCAGCACCGGCGTGATGCCGATGCCACCACCAATCAGCACCACCGGGTTCTGCTGCTCGGGGTTCAGGTAAAAATGGCCCGAGGGCGCTTTGATATCGATGATATCGTCCGGATTGAGCACGCGGTGAAAGTAGGTGGATGACTTGCCATCCGGTGCGTCCGGGTTGTCTCGCGGCGCTACTTCACGTTTTATGGTTACGCGATAGTAGTCTGGATGGTTAGGGCTATCGGAAAGCGAATAGCAGCGAATGAGGGGTTTATCCTCATTCGGTAACTTGATGCTGAAGGTGAGGTATTGGCCCGGATAAAAGGGCGGGAGCGGACGGCCATCATGAGGGGCAAAATAAAACGAACAAATACCATCTGCTTCGAGCACTTTTCCCCGGAGTTCAAATTTTCGAAATCCATCCCAGGCATCTCGAGCAGTATTTACGGCGACCTGAGAGAGTTGCTGCTGACGTTCTATCTGCTCATTTAAGAGACGAATTTCCTCGCCAAAATAGGCGGTGGCCATGCGTGATTCCTGCCAGTTGCGCCAAACCAGTAGCACGCCATACAGGGTTACTGTCAGTAACAGAGTTGCAGTGATTATGTCGAAAATGACAGCCATTTGTTTTGTCCGGGGCCCGAGTTTAAAGCGCTAACAGGATTTAAAATTTTCTGCGGAGTTCGAACCGGATGCCGCCAAGATCATCCGCATTTTCAAGATCGGCGACGATCGCATCGGCTCGAAAAATCCAGGACTTGCTCAACGGTCGCTGATAGCGCACGCCGACACCCCTGTCTCTTATACACATCTCCGAGCCCACGAGACCTCTCTACATCTCG
>CAJXVN010000289.1 GCA_913060775.1 uncultured Gammaproteobacteria bacterium
CTACACTATCCTCTTCGTCGGCAGCGTCAGATGTGTATAAGAGACAGCCCCAAGGGGATTCGAACCCCTGTTACCGCCGTGAAAGGGCGGAGTCCTAGGCCTCTAGACGATGGGGACGCATTAACCTTTACGCTATCGTGGCCCGGATTTATCTATTTTCTGGTGGAGCCAGGCGGGATCGAACCGCCGACCTCAACACTGCCAGTGTTGCGCTCTCCCAGCTGAGCTATGGCCCCAAAAAACGAGCCGCGAAGTCTAAAGATTGGCACAGGGGATGTCAATTAAAACGGCCAAAATTCCTGTTAATTTCGTCGCTGACTGTTAGTGGACGACAGTCACTAATCCGCGAGCCAGTTAAGCGCACCGTCAATCCTGGTCAGTACGCATTCCCTGCCGAGCAGCTCCATGGTGATATCGAGTCCGGGTGCCGCCGCGCCGCCGGTGAGCGCGACCCGCAGCGGCTGGCCCACCTGGCCAAATCCGACCTCAAGATCGTCGACAAGCTGCTGAAGCAGGTCATGCAGATTAGCGGCCGTCCAGTTCCCCTCAGCGATGGCGGTTAAACGCGCTTTGAGTGTGGCCAGAATCGTTGCAGCATCGCCCTTGAATCCCTTTTTCGCGGCCTTAGGCTGGTACTCACCCAATTCACCATAGAACAACCTGCAGGCCTCTGCCAGCTCTACGAGTGTCTTACAACGTTCTTTCTGAATCTCGATCACCGCGCCCAGGTCAGGCCCCTCAGCCACGTCAACGCCAGCCTTATCAAGATAAGGCCGCACCGGCTCAAGCAATAGCGTCGGTGCACTGTTAATAATGGTCTGGTGATTTAACCAGAGCAGTTTTTCCTCGTTAAAGGTTGATGCAGACCGATTAACATCGCCCATATCAAACAGTTCGATCATCTCTTCCAGGGTGAACATTTCCTGGTCGCCATGTGACCACCCCAGCCTTACCAGGTAATTGAGTAACGCCTGTGGCAAAACTCCCTGATCTCGGTACTGCAACACGTTAACCGCACCGTGGCGCTTGGACAGTCGCTTGCCATCACCACCGAGAATCATCGGCACGTGACCGTAGACCGGTGGCTTCGCACCAAGCGCCGCCAGAATGTTAATTTGCCGTGGCGTGTTGTTCAGATGATCATCACCGCGGATAACGTGGGTCATCCCCATGTCCAGATCGTCAACAACCACGGTGAGGTTGTAAGTGGGGGTACCGTCACTGCGGGCGATAATCAGGTCATCAAGCTCCTCATTACTGATTACCACTCTGCCCCGCACCAGGTCATCAATCACCACGTCGCCCATCAGCGGGTTTTTAAAGCGTACGACCGGGTCCACTCCTGGCTCCGGATCGTGGCGACTCCGACAGCGTCCGTCATAACGTGGCTTCTGCTTGTTAGCCATGGCCTGCTCGCGCATCTGATCGAGCGTTTCACGACTGCAATAGCAGTAATAGGCATCGCCCTGTTCCAGCAGCTGATTAATCACTTCGCCGTAACGTTCCATGCGGTCGGTCTGGAACACCGGCCCTTCGTCATAATCAAGCCCCAGCCACTCCATCGCTTCCAGAATAATATCCACCGCCTCCTGGGTAGAACGTTCACGGTCGGTATCTTCAACCCGCAGCGCAAACTCGCCCCCCTGCTTGCGCGCCACCAACCAGGAATAGAGCGCGGTGCGCGCTCCGCCAATATGCAGGTAACCGGTGGGGCTAGGAGCAAAACGGGTTTTAACGGTCATCGGAATCTCTAAGTAAGCAGGTAAGGCGTTCAGAATCAGAGCAAATCGCTCGGTCAATAATCGGCGGCGATTGTATTCTATAAAGCAACGGGTGGTCGCCGGATTCGGGGGGAGATGCCTGGGGCAGAAAAAAGGTAAATTGACGTAGCGAAGCCGAAAACCTAGAATCAGCGCCCTGTAAAAAGGGGGCGATTAGCTCAGCGGGAGAGCACTACCTTCACACGGTAGGGGTCACTGGTTCAATCCCAGTATCGCCCACCACCTTTTTCTACTCCTACTTAACCAAAAACCTCTGTCGTCACCCTGGCGTGGGTCGGGATGGGTTTGCAGCCCTCCGCAGATCTTCTATAGCTATTCAGGAATTTTTTGATGGACCAGTTGAGCAACCTTAACGTGGCATCCCAGCAACTTCTGCCGACACCGGCCACTATCTGCCGCGAATTACCGGTTACTACCAGTGCTGCTGCTACCGTAAGCCAAAGCCGAGAGGCGCTCTGTAACATCCTTAATGGCAGCGACAAACGCTTGTTCGTGGTTGTTGGGCCATGCTCCATTCACGACCTGGATGCTGCTCACGATTACGCCCAGCGCCTGCAGAAGCTCTCCGCCGAGGTTGCCGACCAGCTACTCCTGGTGATGCGCGTTTATTTTGAAAAACCACGCACGACCACGGGCTGGAAAGGACTGATCAACGACCCCCGTCTTGACGACTCCTTTCATGTTGAAGAAGGCATTCGACTGGCTCGTCAACTGCTCATCGACATCGCCGAGCTGGGCCTGCCCGCCGGCACCGAGGCACTCGATCCGATCATGCCTCAATATTTACATGACCTGATCACCTGGACTGCGATTGGTGCTCGCACCACTGAATCTCAAACTCATCGGGAAATGGCCAGCGGTTTATCAACGCCGGTTGGTTTCAAGAATGGTACCGATGGGAATGTCGCCGTCGCCGTGAACGCAATGAAATCGGTCTCCAGCCCCCATCATTTTCTTGGCATCAACCAGGATGGTCTGTCGGCGGTGATCCGCACCCGTGGCAATGATTATGGTCACGTTGTCCTGCGCGGTGGATACGATGGTCCCAACTACGAACCGGCTCAAATCCGGGCAGTCGCGCAGCAGCTGGAATCCGCTAACCTGGCGCAGCGGATTGTTGTCGATTGTAGCCACGCCAATTCAAACAAGAATCCAGAACTGCAACCCCAGGTCATGCAGGCGTGCGTGGACCAGGTTGCCGCCGGCGACAGCCCGATAGTCGGCCTGATGATCGAAAGCAACCTGTCCGCGGGCAACCAGCCGATTCCAGCCGACCTTGGCGACCTCAAGTACGGCGTTTCCATTACCGATGGCTGTGTCGACTGGGCAACCACCGAGGCGATGATTACTGCCGCAGCGGAAAAACTGGCCCGCTGACGCCACCTCCCTGGGGATTGGATGACTCACTTCTGACATCCATTCAGTAGGCGTCAAAAAGATCATTGGCAATCGAACCCTGACGACCATGATCGCTGCTAAAGCCAGGCACTCTCAGAATCCCGCAGACCGCTGGTTTTCCGGCCACTGACAGTAGTGATCAGGGTTGGCTACTGTCTCTTATACACATCTGACGCTGCCGACGAAGAGGAT
>CAJXVN010000290.1 GCA_913060775.1 uncultured Gammaproteobacteria bacterium
CTCCCCACCTGGATGCCCGACGGCTTATAGGCAAGGTCACTTATTTCACCCACGGGATCGGGCAGAGAAACCACCTGGCGTAGGCCATCTATCATTGCCTCGATACGCCCGTCGGTCAATTCCAGCCGGTCGAGCAGCGCCGCATCCAGTCCGTTCTGTCGCCCCGCCGCCATATCCTTGCTATTGGCCTGGCGAATCGAGTCAGCCTGAACAGCAATGGCGTCAGCAATGCCAAGTAACGCCTGATTTTTAACTTGCGTAGTCGCCGCGCTTAGATCCGTAGCTGCGGCCCGTGCCTGACGGCCAACCAGCGCCATGTAGTCGCTAACATCGATATTTTCTGAGTTTTCAGTAAACGGTTGTGCAGAGGCCATGGGATATCAATCTCAATCTGACAGAACTGGGGCAGGCGTTTGACCTGCAATCCGGCGTATTATATGAAAGTTCGGTGTCAGCAACGGAATAGTTGACCTATGTCGGCGGTCTCCCAGGGTAAATGGGGTAACCTCGCTGCTCACGCCCGGTCGAATTTTCTGCTGCAAGTGGAGATTTCCAATGAGTAAAGCGCCACCGCTTCCAATCGACAAACTATATACCCGCTGTGACCCACAGCAGTTCCGGTTCTCAGACACCACTGAGCTAGCGGGGGGCGATATTTTACTCGGTCAGCAGCGCGCACTCGATGCGATCAATTTTGCGCTGCGGGTAGATTCTGAGGGATACAACCTTTACGCCATGGGCATCCCCCGTGGAAGCCGCGTAAATCTGGTCAGACATTTACTGGAAACCCACGCCAGCAAAGGGGTTCGACCACCCGACTGGTGCTACATCCATAACTTTGCGCACCCCGGTCAGCCATCGGCTTTAAGTTTACCTGCGGGACATGGGCCCGAATTTCAGCAGGACATTACCCAGCTACTGGATGATTTACGCTCCATGATTCCGGCCGCTTTCGAATCGGAAGAGTATAAAAACCGCCGCCAGTTTATCGAACAGCAAATTCATGAGCGCCAGAACGATGTCATTGAATCGCTGCGCGAGAAAGCACGGGAGCAAGGCGTCACCTTAATGCCAACGCCCTCCGGATTCGCCTTCGCACCGATAAAAGACGACCAGACGATTACTCCGGAGATTTTTAAGTCCCTGCCTGATCAGGAAAAGGAGCAGATTGAGGCGACCATCAAGCGGCTCCAGAAAGAACTCCATGAAGCATTGAGTCAATTTCCGGCCTGGCAGAAAGAGGCCATGGGGAAAATACGCGAACTCAATAACGAGGTGGCACTCAACATTACTACCTCCCTGGTCCGCACACTTCAGGAAAAATATCAGGTTTTCGTTGAAGTGGTGGAGTATCTTGAAAATTTCCAGCGGGACATCGCCGAGCAGGGCTTTAAAGCACTGATGGATAGCGACGAAGCTGGTCAACCGGGTAATGACCACCATCTCAGCCGCTACAAGGTTAATCTGCTGGTCGAGCAGGTCGATGACGTCGGCGCCCCCATCGTTTATGAAGATAACCCGGTGCTGGCTAACCTGGTCGGACAAATCGAGCACCAGTCACAAATGGGCACGCTCCACACCGACCTGACACTGATCAAACCCGGCGCGCTGCACTATGCCAACGGCGGCTACCTGATATTAGAAATTGAGAAACTGCTGACCAGACCTTTCGCCTGGGACGCACTTAAGCGCACCCTGATGGCGCGAGAAATCCGCATTGATCCCCTTGAACGGGCGATGGGCTGGATGTCGACCGTTGGCCTCGATCCGGCCCCCATTCCCCTCGATGTAAAAGTAATACTGGTAGGCGACGCCCGACTCTATCACCTGCTCACCCAATTCGATCCCGAATTCGCCGTGCTCTTTAAAGTGGTTGCCGACTTTGACGACCAGGTTGAGCGCACCGCTGACAACGACCAGACTTTTGCTCAGCTGATAGCTAGCATCGCTAATGCCGAAAAACTGCTGCCCTGCGACCCAGGTGGGGTTGCGCGTCTGATCGAATACTCATCGCGCATTGCTGCTGACGCTGAACGGCTATCAACAGACCGGGATGCCCTTCGTGACCTCATGGTAGAGGCAGACTTTACGGCCCGGGGTAACGAACAACCACTCATTACCGCCGATTCGGTTAGTCGCGCCTGGGGCGCACGTATTTTTAGAAATGACCGAATCCGCGAACGAATGCAGGAGCAAATTCTGCGCGAAACCCTGCTGGTAGATACCAGCGGCGAACAGGTTGGCCAGATTAACGGACTGGCGGTTTACGCGGTTGGCCAATTTCACTTTGGTAAACCCTCTCGCATCACTGCTCGAACCCATGTCGGCCGCAACGGCGTCGTCGACATAGAGCGCAAAGTCGAACTCGGCGGCCCGAGTCACTCCAAAGGAGTGCTCATACTCTCCAGTTTCCTTGCCGCCCGCTACAGTCCTCATCGGACGCTGTCCCTCTCCGCCAGTCTGGTGTTTGAACAATCCTACGGCGGCGTGGATGGCGATAGCGCCTCGTCAACCGAACTCTATGCCCTGCTTTCCGCTTTGTCCGACATTCCCATTAACCAGTCCTTCGCAGTGACCGGATCGGTTAACCAGTTTGGTGAGGTGCAGGCCATTGGCGGGGTTAACGAGAAAATTGAAGGATTCTTCGATATCTGTCAGGCCCGTGGCCTCACGGGTAATCAGGGCGTACTGATTCCAGCAGCCAATGTGAAACACCTGATGCTCAGAGAAGATGTTCGAGAAGCGGCGGCTGCGGGTCAATTTTCAATCTACCCGATTAGCACCATTGATCAGGGTATCGAGCTGCTCACCGGCGTGACGGCAGGAAGCGCGGATGAACAGGGGGAATTTCCCGCCGACACCGTCAACGCTGCTGTGGCCGCCAAACTGGAACGCTATAGTGACCTGCAGCGAGCTGCTCAGGACAAGCCTGACGACGCTGAATCCGGAGCAGAGGCATGAATAACCCTCCGGTAGCCGGACCCATTAACATTCTGATATCTCTGGAAACCATTTGCGACAACCGAGCTGCCCTGGATCGACTCGCGGAACTCGCCCTGCTTATGCAGGCACGCCTTCACGGCCTCTATGTGGAAGATGAAGAGCTACTCGACATCGCCGAGTTTCCTTTCACCCAGGAAGTGCGCCTGCATTCGGCGGCCGAAGGCGGGCTTGAGCGCAACCTGCTCGAACAACAGATGCGATCGGTCGGCCGTCAGGCTGAGGCACTGTTAGCCCAGGTGGCCACCCATTGGGGGGTGGAATGGCAATTCCAGCGGGTTCGCGGAAAAATCACCACGGAACTCTCTCGAGCAGCCCAGCAGGCAGATATTGTCTCGATACTGGC
>CAJXVN010000291.1 GCA_913060775.1 uncultured Gammaproteobacteria bacterium
ACGAGATGTAGAGAGGTCTCGTGGGCTCGGAGATGTGTATAAGAGACAGCCATGTTGATGCCGAACACGGACTGCATGGTGGTCTGACGGTAAAGATTGTTGAGCACCACCTCGCCGACCTCGCCACGGCGGAGTTCTATCACCGCCCGCATTCCGTCTTTATCGGACTCATCCCTGATTTCACGAATGCCTTCGATTTTTTTCTCTTTAACCAGCTCGGCGATTTTTTCGAGCAGGTTGGCCTTATTCACCTGATAGGGCAACTCGTGAATAATGATGGCGCCGTTATCTTCTGTTACCTCCGCTTTCGCCCGCACATAAATCTTGCCGCGGCCGGTGGCGTAAGCCTCTCGTATCCCCTCAGCACCATTAATAATCCCCCCGGTCGGAAAATCCGGGCCAGGAAGGTGCTCCATCAGTTCTGCCAGGGTGATCTGCGGGTTATCGATAAACGCAATGGTGGCATCAATCGTCTCCACCAGATTATGCGGGGCCATATTAGTGGCCATACCCACAGCAATACCGGTGGAGCCATTAACCAGCAGGTTTGGAAACCGCGCCGGCATCACCTGCGGCTCGGACTCACTGCCATCATAGTTGGGGATAAAGTTGACGGTCTCTTTATCCAGGTCGGCCATCACCTCATGGGCGATGCGCGCTAACCGGATTTCGGTATAGCGCATGGCAGCAGCGGAATCGCCATCCACCGAGCCAAAATTACCCTGGCCATCCACCAGCATGTAACGCAGCGAAAAATCCTGGGCCATACGCACAATCGTGTCATAGGCCGCCGCATCCCCATGAGGGTGATACTTACCAATGACATCACCCACCACGCGGGCGGACTTTTTGTAAGCCCGGTTCCAGTCATTTCCCATCCGGTTCATGGCGAACAGAACCCGCCGGTGAACCGGTTTAAGACCATCCCTGACATCGGGCAACGCTCGCCCGACAATCACGCTCATGGCGTAATCAAGATACGAACGCTTAAGCTCGTCCTCAATATTGGCTGAGTTCACTTCCTTGGCAAAATAGGGCATGCGCAGCAGTTCCCGGCTGAGTTACAAAATGATAATTTCGATTAGTTGCAATGAAGGAGCATTAAGGGGTCGCATAAACAAGCCAAAAAATATAATAATTCTTTTTATAATCAGATACTTAAAAACCTGAATCCTTCCCCTGAAGATCGCTTAATCTCACCCCCATATCAGGGGTGAAAGTGTACCACGCCAGGCGCTCTTTTCTGGCCTCAATCGGGGCGAGAAAACCCCAACGGTCACTCAGCGAAGCAGCTGGTTAATCGCCAGTAGAAAAGGTGGTTCAACTACCCCTTTTTCGGTGACGATAACATCCACCAGCCGGGCCGGGGTGACATCAAAAACCGGATTCCAGGCGTTGACATGATCGGCCGCGATTCGCACACCGCTGACGCTAGTGATCTCCTCACTATTGCGCTGCTCGATCTCGATCTCAGCACCCGTTGGTAACGCCGCATCAATCGTTGACGTGGGCGCAACAACCATCACCTTTACTCCATGCTCACGGGCCAGAACCGCCGCACCATAGGTACCCACTTTATTGGCCACGTCACCATTCGCAGCAATTCGGTCAGCACCAACAATTAACCAGTTGACTCCCTGGTCCCTTAGTAACGCGCCGACCGCACCCTCAACGACCAGACACGGATCAACGCCATCTTGTTGTAGCTCCCATGCCGTCAACCGCGACCCCTGAAACCACGGGCGGGTCTCACTGGCGTAAACCTGCCGAATCACTCCTTTCTGCCAGGCAACCCTGATAACCCCCAGAGCAGTACCCACACCGCCGGTAGCCAGCGCACCTGCATTACAGTGTGTCAGTACCGCTGAACCCGGTTCAATCAATGCAGCCCCCAGGTCGCTCATCGTCTGACCATCGGCGAGATCGGCCACCAGCAGCTCCTCGGCTAGCGCCAGGAGTGAGCTAATGGGTGAACCAGATTCGGCAGCCAGTCGCGCCGCCGCCTGGTCCATTTTCTCCAGTGCCCAGATCAGGTTAACGGCTGTCGGCCGACTCTTCGCCAAGGGTTGCAGCAACTGCCGAAATCGCCCCAGCCATTGTCGGGACTGCCCCATACTCCAGTCCGCTTCAAGCGCCGCCAACACAGCGCCAAAAGCCGCCGCCAGCCCAATTGCCGGGGCACCCCGCACGACCATGTCGCGAATAGCGTCAGCGACTTCAACACTCTCAGAAAAGTGCAGATAAAGTTCTTCACCGGGCAACCGCCGCTGATCCAGCAGCAACACCCCGTCATCGACCCAGCGCACCGGCCGGAGTGGACGGTGCGGCAAGGGTTTTTCATATTCACTGATCATTTAAACTGTGCCAGTCAGGCTTAGGCGGCTCTACTACCGGAGCGCCGGGAGCCAACCATTATAATGGCGGAGAAGCATGTGAACCCAACGGACCAAGCCACAGCCAGCGATTGCCTGCCCGAACAGTTGAGTGCAGAACAGGCCCTTGAACGGATTCTGGCCACGATCAGTCCGATTGAGCAGCGCGAGACCATCGCGATCAGCGAAGCCCTGGGCCGCGTACTTGCCGACCCGGTCCGGGCACCGATCCAGGTGCCCGGACATGATAATTCTGCGATGGATGGTTACGCCCTCTCCAGCAATGATCGACCGCTTGCCAGCAATCCCGGACTGCGAGTGGTTGGCCGATCACTGGCGGGGCACCCCTACACGGGCCGGCTCCAGCCAGGCGAGTGTGTGCGCATCATGACCGGCGCAGTCATGCCTGCCGGGGCCGACAGCGTGGTCATGCAGGAGAAAGTCACTCTCGAGGGTGAACAGGTGCTTATTCCCGCCGACTTTGGCGCAGGTGACAACGTCCGCGCGGCCGGGGAGGATTTGCAGGCCGGGCAGGAAATTTTTGCCAGTGGAGCTCAGCTGAAAGCGGCGGATATTGGCCTGCTGGCGAGCCTGGGCCTAACCACGGTTGAGGTCGTGCGAAAAGTGCGGGTTGCCTTTTTCAGCACCGGTGATGAGCTGGTTCCGGGCGGCGTCGCGCTACAACCGGGGCAAATTTACGACAGCAACCGCCAGACCCTGGCCGCCCTGCTACAACTGCCAGCCATCCAGGCCCAGGACCTGGGACTCATCCCGGACCGGCCCGACCGACTTCGTGCCACTTTCGCGCAGGCGCGGGACCAGGCCGATGTCATCATTACCTCTGGCGGGGTTTCGGTGGGCGAAGCCGATTTTGTTAAAGCCGTATTCAGCGAGATGGGCGCCATTGATTTTTGGCGCATCGCCATCAAACC
>CAJXVN010000292.1 GCA_913060775.1 uncultured Gammaproteobacteria bacterium
GGCAGCGTCAGATGTGTATAAGAGACAGAACCGTTACCGAGCACCAGCTGCTGGGCGCTCATCGAATAGCGTTCGGCAAGTTTCGCTTTCAGATAATAACCATTTGAATCGGGATACTGGCTCGCATCTGCCAGCACCTTGCCCATTGCTGCCACCGCCAGAGAGCTCGGACCCAGCGGGTTTTCATTGGAGGCTAGCTTGACTGCATTGGTAATGCCGTATTCCCGCTCCAGTTCGCTCACCGGCTTACCGGGTCGATAAGGGATTACGCCGTAGGGCCCGGGTGCCGCGATACCGGCAACAAAATCACCCATCTAACGGCGACTGCTCGACCACTGGCCAGGAGCCAATTACCGTCACCTGATCCCGCCGGACGGTTAAGTTAGCAATCGTTGCGGCGGTGACCTCATCCTTAAAATGACCATTGATCATCACCACCCAACGACCCGCGTCAGACTCATCCCGCCCACCAGAATCCAGAAAAGTGGCCCGCACCGAGCCATCCTCGAGTCCCGCGGCCGGGTCCAGTTCGCGATCGCCAGTTACCACCAGCAAAGTTCGATCCAGTCCTGTGGGTTCACAGGACATCCGGCCCATGGCCAGAAAGCGAGTAGCTCCCTGCGCCTCCGACGGTTCGCCCGTGTATTCAACCACCTCGGTAACCGGGAACAGTCCCCGGTCCATCACCGACCGTAATGGCTCCGCGAGCAGCCCTGAGGCACTGTCTTCGATTGCGATTAACACCAGATCCACGTCACCATTAGTAACGGCCTCAACCGCTAGTTCAGCAGACGGAAAACTACGGATCATCGCAAAAAACCCAAACTGGTTACGAGCCGCCAGTTTTGAAAGCCGCTCGGTATCGGTAACCACGGCGACACTTAACCGCTGCTCAAGCGCCAGGGTAGAGGAGATCACTTCCCGATAAATTGAGCGCAGCGCAGTGCCCGGGTAGGGGCCAGGGTTGTTCCGAGAAACTCGGTGCAACACCTCCGCCTCCCGCTCTGGCCGATAGTAGACAACCTCGCCGCTTGAGTCAGCCTGTTTGGTCAGGGCTACCTGTTGCGCAAGCTCTCCGCGGCGGGCCAGCAACGCCAGAAGCTGGTCATCAAGCTCGTCAATCGCCGCCCGCGCCTGCTGAAGAAATCCACGATTCGCCATGGTTAGAATCGGAACCCGGTTCGCCTAAAGAGTCCTTACCGACAAAACCCCATCGATATCGCGAATTTTCTGCGCGACTTCTTCGGGCAGGTTGCCGTCTGTATCAACCAACGTGTAGGCAAGGTCCCCGCGGGATTTATTCAGCATATCGATGATATTTAACCCGGCATCCGCCAGATAGGTAGCGATCTGGCCAACCATATTCGGTACGTTTGAATTCGCTACCGCCAAGCGATAACCCTCACTGCGCGGCAACTGCGCATCGGGGAAATTCACCGAATTACTGATATTGCCATATTCCAGGTATTCACGGACCTGATCCACCACCATCACCGCACAGTTTTCTTCGGCCTCACGAGTCGAAGCACCCAGGTGGGGTAACGAAATGACCTTCGAACAACTACGCAATTCGGCGGCGGGAAAGTCACAGACGTAAGCATGCAACTGGCCGGACTCGAGAGCCGCCAGTGTCGCTGCGTTGTTAACAATGCCCTCACGGGCAAAATTGAGGACCGTTGCACCCTTCTTGAGCAGGCGAATTCGCTTTTCATCAAGCAGGTCACGGGTGTGTTCGTTAAGCGGTACATGGAAAGTGACCATGTCACTTTTAGCCATCAGTTCGTCCACGCTGGCCGCTTGCTGGATTTCAGCTGGTAGTTGCCAGGCCCCGGATATCGTCAAGCCGGGATCATAGCCGATGACTTTCATCCCTAGATCAAGCGCCACGCGGGCCACCTGCCGGCCAATAGCACCCAGACCAACCACCCCCAGGGTGCGACCGGGTAGCTCGTAGCCAGCAAATTGTTTTTTCGCCGCTTCTACCTCTTTACTCAATGCAGCGCCTTCACTGGTTAACTGGCGAGTATAGTCCCAGCTTTGTACCAGATTTCGGGCTGACATCAGAAGACCGGCTACCACCAGCTCTTTCACCGCATTAGCATTGGCACCCGGGGTGTTGAACACAGGAATTCCAAGCGCGCTAAATTTATCGACCGGAATGTTATTAACCCCGGCACCGGCACGACCCACGGCTTTCAGGTTTTCGGGAACTTCCATCTCATGCATATTCGCAGATCGCAGCAGCACCACGTCGGCGGTATCGGTGGTCCCGTCCATGTCATAGGAGTCAGGCTCCAGCCGCTGCAATCCAACTGGCGAAATATTATTGAGAGTAATAACTTTAAACACGCTCACTCCTGAAAATTAATAGCAATGACTAACGGCCTTATACCGGTAGCTGAATAAATAACCGCTGGTAGACAATCCGTAGAGAAGACCAGAGGCTTTATAAATAACGAGCCAGCTTTAATGCTGTGTTGCTGGCGGACTCAAACGCCAGATCTGAATCGATGCTACGGCGAGCCACTAACACTAGTACTACGTCATCCGCGATGGGTGTAGCCAGCAGCTGCCCCTGAGTGCCCCCTACGCGAAGCCGTTCCAGATTTCCGCCAGCGCAGTATTTAAGTAATGAATCGGCCAGCGCAGTCAAAGATGCGCCACCCGCTCCCAGATAATCAGCACTGTAGTTTTCGGGCAGATTCGACTGCACAATTCCACCGTCCAGACCCACAATCAGGCAGCCTACAGCTCCCGGATTCTCGCTGACCAGGGTATCCAACAGATCGGTAATGGGCGATGATTTACTCACTTAAACGGCCCTCAGCGCCGTGATTCACATTCTCAGGTCGAACTTCAGCGGTTAGCGGCACCAGTCCCCCATGCTCAAGCGACCATTCTGCACTCACGACAAAGCGGCCAGAGTTTAACATTGCTAACTCCATCAAAAAACTGGTCACGCCGGTGAAACGGCTGGATCGCGCGCATAGAAAAGTGCCTGTAACAGCATTTTCAAGTCACGGACCGAGCGCCCATCGACATCAAAAACAGCAGGAACAATCGCTTTGCCACCGCATTGCTCGATCAACCGCTGCTGATAATCAGAAATAGCCGGCTGATTCAGCTGATCCATGTGAGTGATCCCTACCACCAGACGACAGTCGTTCAGAAACTCCGAATAACTGGCTAACAGATTATCGAGCTGTTCCATCGCGTCGGCCTGGCGATTATCAATCAGCCTGTCTCTTATACACATCTCCGAGCCCACGAGACCTCTCTACATCTCGT
>CAJXVN010000293.1 GCA_913060775.1 uncultured Gammaproteobacteria bacterium
CGAGATGTAGAGAGGTCTCGTGGGCTCGGAGATGTGTATAAGAGACAGGCTTCGGTGTGGCGTTCATCGTTGGGTTCGGGTAAGTCGGGAGGCAGGTAGAGCAGGGCCTGACTGGCGTAGTCGAAAGGGGTGTCGAGCAGCAGGGTTTCGCTATCGAGTAAGCCCATGCGCCGGGTGAACAGGTCAAAAGTGTCGCCCGCCGCCAGCGTTGCCGAAGTGAATATCCAGCTGCGGGGATGGGCCTCGTAGGCCTGTTCCATGCGCGGTGCAATTTCGATGGGGTCGTTGTGTAGCACAAACCCGCGGCCGCGCTGTTCTAACCACTGCACCGTGCCGCCATCATTGGGCCGCGTGTTCTCCTCATCGTCAGGGTTCGGCTCGGGGCTCTCTGATTCGTCAGCCGAATTGTGCGGGGTTAACTGCATTGCCCGCAGCGTGGCGATCATCCGTTCCGCCCGGTTGCCACAGTTGTCGAGCTCCTTGCTTCGTTGCTGGTGGGGTGCCAGACACTCAAGCAGACTGGTTAGGGCGTCAATCAGTTCTGCCAGGGCATCTTTTAGCGCTGGCTTGCGGATCAGGGCAGCCCAGTCGTCCCGGCTATTAACCTGGCCCAGCTCTCGGGTGAGTTCCCCGGTGGCAGTTTCCACCCGCCGCAGGCGGGGTTCCAGATCATCGATATCACCCGGGTTTTCGGCCTGCAGATCGCGGCTTAGATTGATTAGCTGATTGCTGCTCACCTGTTCGCCGAAAAATTGGGTGGCGACGTCAGGAATCAGGTGGGCTTCGTCGAACAGTAGTACTTCGGCAAAGGGCACCACCTCGCCAAAACCGCTTTCGCGCACCGCCAGATCGGCAAAAAACAGGTGGTGGTTGATGACCACCAGATCGGCCTGCTGGGCCCGGCGGCGGGCTTTAATTAGTGGGCAGTCGTCGACGTCCGGGCACTCCTGCCCCAGGCAGTTGTCGGCAGTAGAGGTGACCTGAGCGCGCACGGCCGGATGAATCTTTACCTGGGGGAAATAGTCCAGGTCGCCGTCGTTTCGTGACTGTGCGAAATCCTTGATCTGACGGATTACTCGCCAGTCTTTCTGGTTGTAACTGCTGCCGGCGGCAGTGGCCTGGCTGGCCTCGGCACGAGCCAGCCGATAAGGACACACGTAGTTAGCACGGCCTTTAAGCAGGGCGATACTCAGGTCGCGACCGATGAGTTCGCGCAATGCCGGCAGGTCGCGGCTATATAGCTGGTCCTGCAGGTTGCGGGTGCCCGTGGATATCAGTGTTTTTTTGCCTGCCAGCAGGGCCGGTACCAGGTAGGCAAAAGTCTTGCCCACGCCGGTACCTGCTTCCACCACCAGTTGCGTCGCTCCCTCAATGGCCTCGCTGACAGCACGGGCCATGTCGATCTGCTGCTGCCGGGGGGCAAAATCTTCCAGTTGCTGGGCAAGCAAACCGTCGGCGCCGAGCACCTGTTCGACCTCATAAATATCCAGCATCGGATCGGTCGCCGGGAGGTGCTCAACCGGCAGATTCGTGTCGACTGAGTCGCTATCGGGTAACTGATTCATGGACGGGTGATCATGGCAAAAATAACTCGGTCAGGTCGTCGAGAAACCGGTGTCCCAGGGGGGTGGGTTTGAGCTGCTGATGATCCATCGTTAACAATCCCTGGTCACGGGCGGCATTAATTCCGGGCAGTAGCTGCCCCAGTGGTAACCCGGCGTGGGCAGTAAACAGGCTTAAAGGCACGCCATTTTGCAGACGCATGACATTGAGCATGAATTCAAAAACGGTCTCCGCCGGGGTGGAAACATGTCTTTCGGCGCGACTATCGCCCTTCCGACTGGCGGTGAGGTAACGGGCCGGGTCCTTGATTTTACGCTCGCGAATGATTTTGTCGGCGAACGAGATTTTGCTGTGAGCGCCGGCGCCAATGCCGATGTAGTCGCCAAATTGCCAGTAATTTGTATTGTGTTGACAGATATTGCCGGGTGTCGCAAAGGCCGACACTTCGTAATGATTAAGTCCGGCTGTCGCAATCCGGTCATGTAGGTCAGTCTGCATGGCGGCCACCTGGTCCTGGTCGGGTAGTGATGGTGGCTGTTTGGCGAAGGCAGTGTTGGGCTCCAGCGTTAGCTGATAGAGCGACAGGTGAGGCGGAGCGAAGCCCAGCGCCGTGTCGATATCCTCGCGTGCCTGGGTAGCCGTTTGATCGGGCAGACCGAACATTAAATCAAGGTTGAAGCTGCGAAATCCAGCCGACAGAGTCTTTTCGATGGCTCGCCGGGCCTGATTGGCGTCGTGGATGCGGCCGAGCTTTTGCAGGGCGCGATCGTTGAAGCTCTGTACGCCAATGGATAGTCGGGTGACTCCAGCGGCGCGGAAGCCCGGTAGTTTGTCCTGTTCAAGTGTGCCAGGGTTGGCCTCCATCGTGACCTCGGTCAAATCGTTAAAGGGCAGCCGCTGACGAATTTCGCTTAATAGCTTATCGATACCCGCTTCACTGAACAGGCTCGGTGTGCCACCGCCGATGAAAACAGTGCTTAGAGTGCGCCCCCATATCTGTGGCAGGTGGCTATCCAGGTCGGCGATGAGTGCTTCGATGTAGTGCTTTTCAGGGAGTCCACCGCCCGGGCTGGGGTGAGAATTAAAATCACAGTAAGGACATTTACGCTCGCACCAGGGGAGATGGATATAAAGAGAGAGCGGTGGCAGGGTGGTAAACTGATGCGTTACTTCGCCGGCCTTATCGTTGAGAGAAGAGGCGTGAAAAAGCGGGTCGAGGTTGTCGGTGGGAGTGGTCAAATCGGAGTATGTTTTCGTGGATGTAAAAATGAATGACTGGCTGAAGGTTGAAGGTGCCCAGTATAGCTTTGCTGCCATCTGCCGCGGTCTACTTGTTTGGGCAGCTTTACTGTGGACGATGATTCCCGGCGCGGCACCGGCATCGGAGTTGCCAGAGGTTTTTCAGGGCTATGGCGTGGGTGACTACGGCACGGCCATCGACCCGCCAAAGCCGTTGCCCGAGATCGCGCTGACGGACGAGCAGGGTAAACCCTTTTCGTTTGAGCAGCTTAAAGGCCAGACGAGCTTACTGTTTTTTGGGTTTACCCACTGCCCCCATGTTTGCCCGTCGACGCTGGCCATGCTGCGTGGCGTGCGCGAGCGGTTGCCCGCCAGTCAGGCTGACCAACTGCAGATATGGTTGATCAGCGTTGACCCAATGCGCGATACCTGTCTCTTATACACATCTGACGCTGCCGACGAAGAGGATAGTG
>CAJXVN010000294.1 GCA_913060775.1 uncultured Gammaproteobacteria bacterium
CATACGAGATGTAGAGAGGTCTCGTGGGGCTCGGAGATGTGTATAAGAGACAGCCTCTGGGGAACACTTCCTGGCTGAGGTTGGCCAGCTCGGTGAGGGCATCGCCAATCGTGTTCGGTGGCACCATTAACCCTTCGACCTTGAGGCTGTTGATTTGCTGAAACTGGGTGCGCTTGCCTGGTTCCACCTGTCTTTCCAGAGATACCAGCGCTGACAGGGCAATCTGTTCGCCGCTGGGCGCCGTGAGGTAATAATTGTTCAGCGCTTCAACACTCAGGCGTTTCGCATCGGCTACCTGGGGGATCACCTTGTAACTGCGCCCCTCGAGGTTGAAACGGTTGCTGTACTGGGTGCTGAGGAAACTGGCCAGGTCTCGACCGATCTGATCCATGCTGATTCCAAGATCACCGGCCCGTTCCCGGTTGATTACCAGGGTGGTTTTGGGTCGGGTAAAGTCGACATCCTTGCGTAAAAAGGCAAATTTGCCGCTAGCCATGGCGCGACTAATCAACTGGTCAGCAACTTCGTCCATTTCGGCATAGTTGGCGGCGGCGTTAATAATGAACTGTATCGGTAAACCGCCGCCGGTGCCGGGCAGGCTCGGGGGCTGAATAGCAGCAATCTCGAGTCCGGCTATCTGACTAAACTCAGCCTGAAGCTGCTGATGAATTTCACTCTGGCTACGGTTTCTCTCGTTCGGTTCGGCCAACTTAAATCCGCCAAAAACCTGATTAGGCTGGTTGCCAAAACCCATGTATAGAAAGCTGTGATCATATTCACCCGTTTCTTTTAGCCCTTCGGCAATATCGAGGAGTTCCCGGGTGTAGGTTTCGGTGTAGTTGATAGTGGCCGTCTGTGGGCCGGTGCCGATAGCAATGACCAGGCTGTGGTCTTCATCCGGTGCCATCTCGTGTTGCGACAACATGAACATGGGGAACAGAAACAGCAGAACTAACAGGGCAAAACCCATCACTGCGGAGGGCATTTCGAGTATCCAGTGCAGCCCTTTCTGGTAACGGGCTGCCAGGTTTTCAAACAGATGTTCCGCGATTAGTTCAAAGCGACCCGGATGCTCCTTGTTGTGCAATACCCGACCGGCCAGCATCGGCGCCAGGGTCAGTGCGACTACTCCTGATACCAGCACAGCTGCCGCCAGCGAAAACGCGAACTCAGTAAACAGGGTGCCAACCAGCCCGCCAAGAAAGCCGATAGGGGCATAGACCGCCACCAGCGTAGTGGTCATGGCAATGATCGGCAGTCCCAGTTCGCGGGCGCCGAAAATAGCTGCCTGCATGGGCGTTTCACCGAGTTCGATATGGCGGTGGACGTTCTCGACGACGACGATCGCATCGTCGACCACCAGGCCAATGGCGAGCACCATCGCCAGCAGGGTGAGCATGTTGATGGAGTAGCCAAGCACCAGCATCGCCGTGGCCGCACCGATCAGGGAGAGCGGCACTGCCAGCGCAGGGATCAGCGCGGCGCGGGCGGACCCGAGACTAAATAGAATGACCAGCAGGACAATAACAACCGCTTCGGCAAGTCCCTGCAGAACCTCGCTGATGGAGTCCTCAATATAATGACTGCCGTCATAGGCGATGGAAGACTTAATCCCCGGAGGTAGATCTTCGACGATTTCTTCATGGACGATGTGCGCTGCTTTGGCCACCGTTAGTGGGTTGGCGCCGGGGGCGAGTTCCAGCGCGATAAAAACTGTCGGGAACCCCTGATACCACATGCTGAAGCTCTGGTTCTCTGCCCCCAGATCAATGGTGGCGATGTCTGCCAGGCGCACCAGCACGCCATCCTTATTGCTGATGATTAACCGTTCAAATTCCTCAACCTGGCCGATGTCGGTGGTAATGTCGAGGTCGACGCTCACAAAATTGCTTTCTACTGCTCCCGCGCCGGCCAGATAGTTATTGGATCGAAGGACCTCAGTGACCTGGTTGGCAGTGATGTTAAGGGCTGCCATTTTGGCTGGCTCCAGCCAGATCCGCATGGACAGGGTTTTGCTGCTCGATAAGTCGGCTTTTCCGACACCCGGGACCGCCTGTAATTTAGGCCGAGCGACCCGCAAAACGTAATCATTGACCTGCGCCGGTGTCAAAGTCTCGCTATAAAAAGGAATGTACATGAGGGCAATTCCCTCACCGGTCCTCGATGAGATGACGGGGTCTTCGGATTCGGCGGGCAACACGCCGCGTTGACTGGCGATTTTGGACTGAATTTCCGACACCGCATCATTCGCGTCGTAATTAAGCTCCATGTGCACTTCGATTAACGATAATCCCTGGCGACTGCTTGAGGCGATATAGTCGATCCCTTCAGCTTCTGAAATGGCGGTTTGCAGCGGCGTCGTAATAAAGCCCTGAATCAGTTCGCTGGATGCGCCGGGGTAGACGGTGGTAACGGTGACCACGGTATCCTCGGTTTCCGGAAACTGGCGCACCTCCATTGAAATAATAGAGCGCAGCCCGATGATCAGAATCAGCAGACTGATAACACTGGCCAGAACCGGCCGATTAACAAACAGGTCAGTAAATTTCAACGGCTTAGTTCCGCTCATCCGGGGTGGGCAGGTCGCTGATTAGCACCGCAATGCCTTCGCGCAACTTGACCTGACCCGCACTGACCAGGTACTCGTTTTCTTTTAAGCCGGCAGTGACCTCCACCCGGTCGTTTCGGGTCTCACCGGTTTGTATGGGTTGACGAGCAACAAAGAACTCCTCGTCGCCGGCCTTGTTTTTACGGGTCTGGATGATGAAGACGGTGTCGCCGTAAGTGGTGTAAGTCACGGCGGTCGCAGGGATGGTCAGCACTGGTTTTGGCGACCCGAGCAACAACGTGACCTCAGCAAACATGCCTGGACGTAGCGCGTGGTCGTCGTTATTGAGCGTGGCGCGTAATTTAAGATTGCGGGAATTTTTCTCAACTTTGGGGTTGATGGCGGTGATAACTCCGCTGAATTCTCTGTCGGGGTAGGCATCGACACGGATCTGGACCGTGAAGCCGGTTTTCACACCGATCATCTGGTTTTCCGGCAGGGTGAAATCAAGAAATAGCGTATCCAGATCCTGTAGAGGAACTACTTCGGAGCCAGGTGGTAGAAATTGCCCAAGATCCACCTGGCGAATACCGAGGATGCCGCTGAATGGGGCCACGATGTTTTTCTTAGCCACGATCGCCTGCTGAAGTTCGACCGCTGCATTGGCCTGTTCGAGCTGAGCCTGAGCGACGTCAAGGTCCGATTTGGACGCAAAGGATTTGGT
>CAJXVN010000295.1 GCA_913060775.1 uncultured Gammaproteobacteria bacterium
AGTTTGCCGGTGGCCCAGAGGTTGCGGATTACATTTACCAGAATAAACAGGGTAAAACCGATGGACAGCAATGGATCAAGGATGGGCCAGTCCACGAATTGCAAAATGATCGAGACGATCAGCACCGCGACCCAGCCCAGGACATCTTCTAGTAAGTGCCAATTGAGCACTTTTTCGTTCAGTGACTTCCCTTTGCTCAGACGGTAGGCGGCGAACCCATTGACTGTAACCCCTAACAGGGCCAACGCGAGCATTCCTTCGGTAACTGGCATGACCGGGTCGGCCAGACGAGGGATCGCTTCACTGAGCACCCACAGCGACCCGCCCACCAGAACCAATCCGTTGATCAAGGCACCGAACAGCGATAGCCTGCGATAACCATAGGTAAATTCCCGGTCAGCCGCTTTACGTCCCTGCCGGTTCAGAAACCAGGCACTGCCGATAGACAGGCTATCGCCCAGGTCATGCACTGCATCGGCCAGGATGGCCGTGCTGTTAGTCAACAACCCCCCAACAAACTCGATGAGGGTAAACCCCACATTGAGAAAGAATACCAGGCCAAGACGTCTGGAACTGGTGTCGTCTGAATGATTGTGCGCGTGATCATGGTGCCGCATTCATCTTACCTCGTTATAATGGTTCAACGGTTAAACGTGCATAGACGTATCTGGGTGGTCTGTCATATCAAGGCCACAAATTAATGCCAAATTGGCGTAGCAGCAGCGCGAAGATGCCGAAGCAAATCGCGGTAACAGCGCAGCTGACAAGCAGCGCTGGCCAGAAACCTAATCGGCCTAACAGTAATGGAAAACTTAGAAACATCGGCAATGTCGGCAGCACATACCAGAGGGTATACCAGGCATGCCGGGCGATTCTCTCCTGGGGCTGATTTTCTACGTGCAGCCAAATCAGCACCAGAATGGTCACCAAAGGCAGTGCCGCCACCAGGGCGCCTAACTTCTCATTGCGCCTTGCAACCTCCGAAACCACCACCACGATAGCAGCGGTAATCAGGTATTTGATGGTGAGCCATTGCCATGTCATAAATGTCGTTACTCCAAACCGTCAAACTCACCCGTCAAATTCGCGTCGTAGACTTTCCCGTCGCTGGATATGAGCACGTAGAGTGTTTTCGCCTCAGTCGCATTGGCCACCGAGACGATGAAATAACCGCTGCCTTTCTTATGGATCTTCACAGCGGCATCCTGAGTCCTCTTCCAGCTTTCTGACAGTTTCCCGAAACCCAGTCCGGCATCCTTCTCTGTCAACTGGGAGGTCGTGTCTTTGGCGAGCTGAAGCGCCGACGCGCCTGAAATCGGCCCGTGAGCGTGATCACTGTGTGCAAAAGCCTGCTGAAAACCGGCCAATAGAATAAGCGTAAAAATGGCAGCGAAAAATTTCATAATGGTATTCCCACAAAAGTTAACAAGATTAATGCGCGTGTGGCTCGCCACCCTCGTGGCGATGGACTTCGGGTTCTTCGGGCTGCGGGTCAGCGGACGGGGCTCCGAGCTCAAGGTTTCTCGGGTAGTTCGACAGAGGTGCTTTGTTATCTTCCATGTCCTCGTGGACATGCTGGTGGTCGTCCCGGTTGAGGGGGAAATCATCCGGATACTGCGTGTGCTGGAATCCATGTAACTGCATCAGCAGCAACAGGCCACCGGTAAGCATTATCGCCACGTTCGAGGCTTTGCTGAAGCGCCCAAATGACGGGTTTTTTCGCCACACCATGAGCAGGGCCAGCATAATGCTCAAGGCCACAATCTGGCCTACCTCGACGCCGACATTGAACGACAATATCTTCAGTACCAGGCCCTCGTCCCCCAGCGGCAACTGCTGAAGTCGCGTCGACAGACCAAACCCATGAATCAAGCCAAAGAGAAATACCATCCAGGTCAAGTTCGGGGGTTTCATCTGCAAGTGTTTCTGAAAGCCGCCGAGGTTGTCGAAGGCTTTGTAACAGACGGTCAACGCAATCACTGCATCAATCAGATAGTAATTGGCGGTAATTCCAAACAGTGTGGCGAACACCAGGGTAATGGAATGGCCGACGGTGAAGGCGGTAATAAACTTGATGATTTCGCCAAAGCGCGTCAAAAAAAACATAACGCCGAACAGAAACAGCAAATGATCATAGCCACTCAGCATATGGGTGGCGCCCAACCGGATGTACTCCAGATAGCCCGCATTGAGTATCCGGGCCTGGTCTTCCGCCGACATGCCATGTGCCCAGGCCGAGGCACTAGCAAAAGACGCAATGGCGACAAATAAGAATTTAATCATAATGTATTCAACCTTGGTGATGATCGAGTCGATCACACCTGATTATGGAATTGAGTGACGGTCGCACCCACAGTTGCACTTCGCCCGCCAGGGTTTCGCTGCGGAAACAGGCTCCGGGCGTGCCCGAAGCCTGTTCAAGCCTGCTATGTTTTCGCTTTCTTGCGATGCAACAGCGCGTACAGCACCGGGAGCACAAACAGCGTCAACAAAGTCGAGGAGATGATTCCCCCGATCACCACGGTCGCCAACGGTCGCTGTACTTCCGCGCCAGTGCCGGTGTTGAGCGCCATGGGCACAAAGCCGAGGCTCGCCACCAGGGCCGTCATCAATACTGGCCGCAGGCGAACCAGCGCCCCTTCCACAATCGCCGTGATGAGATCCCCTTGTTCCCGCCACAAGTCGCGAATGAAGGCGACCATCACTAAACCATTGAGCACCGCCACGCCGGACAGGGCGATAAAGCCCACGCCTGCCGAGATCGACAGCGGCATGTCCCGCAACCACAGCGACAATACCCCACCAGTAAGCGCAAGCGGTACGCCGGTGAAAATAATTAACGCGTCTTTCACCGAACCAAACGCCATAATCAGCAGGACAATGATGATCGCCAGGGTAATGGGTACAACAAGGGCGAGACGCGCACTGGCCGATTGCAGTTGCTCAAAGGTTCCTCCGTAATCCAGCCAATAACCATCTGGCAAATCCACCTGCTGTGCGATCTGCCCCTGTGCTTCCTCGACAAATCCGCCCAAATCGCGGTCCCGCACGTTGGCAGTGACCACCACCCGGCGCTTGCCATTTTCCCGGCTGATTTGGTTGGGCGCCGGTGCCAGCTCCAGCTCGGCCACTTCCGATAACGGCACATAGCCTCCGTCCGGCAAGGGAATGGGTAAAAAGGCCAGGCGATCAATATCGCGCCTTACTGTTTCCGGCAGGCGTACCACCAACTCAAAGCGACGGTCGCCCTCGTAGATCAACCCGGCGTTT
>CAJXVN010000296.1 GCA_913060775.1 uncultured Gammaproteobacteria bacterium
TACGAGATGTAGAGAGGTCTCGTGGGCTCGGAGATGTGTATAAGAGACAGATTCCCCATTACGTTTAACAAATTCCTTGGTCCCATCTAGCGGGTCCAGTAGCCAGTAGCGCGACCAGCTGCGGCGGGTTTCGTAATCGGGCATCTCACCCTCTTCCGAGAGGATCGGCAGACCGGTGGCCAGCGCCTCCAGCCCGGCGACGATCGTGTGATGCGATCGCTGATCCGCCAGAGTCAACGGTGACTCGTCGGCCTTGTATTCAACGTCAAAATCTCCGTCATACACGGTCAGTATCTGTTGTCCGGCCGCGATGGCTATCTGGGTCGCGGTTTCACACCAGGATTCAAGGGTCATTTGGGTTTCTCAATGGGCAAGAGCAGAGGCCTGCTAGTGTACAATTTTCCACTACTTTAACCGGCCGGAACCGACCCGACTCGCGCGATAAAAAGCGGGTTTTCGCCAGCCATTGACTCCCTGAGTGATTGCGTCAGTCAAAATGGAACCTCAACTCAATAATCTGATCGATCGCCTGGATAGCCTGCTGGACCGTGCCGAACGGCTTCTGCCCGCTCCTCCGCCACTGCCCCACTGGAAAACTGCTAACGCATTCCGATGGCAACGTCAGGGCAACCGGGGCTGGCTAGAGCCAATAACCCACGCCGACACGATTCGCCTGGCTGATCTGATCGGCATCGATCGACAGAAAAACGCGGTTAGCCGTAACGTGCGCCAGTTCATCAGCGGACTGCCAGCCAACAACATCCTGTTGTGGGGCAGTCGTGGTACCGGCAAATCTTCGCTGCTCAAAGCACTGCTTAATGAATTCAGCGACCAGGGTCTGAGACTGATCGAAGTCGACCGTAATGACCTTTTACAGCTGCCCGAAATTCTGAATCTGGTCGCCGAACGGCCAGAAAAATTTTTGCTGTTTTGCGATGACCTGTCTTTTGAAAAAGATGACCCCGGGTATAAGGCATTGAAGGTCGTACTCGACGGTTCGCTAACCGTGAGCCTCGATAACCTGCTGGTCTGCGCCACCTCAAACCGCCGCCATCTGATGCCAGAACCGCAGAGCGACAACCTGGCCACGCAGCACGAGGACGGTGAAATCCATTTCGGCGAAAGTGTCGAGGAGCGCATCTCCCTGTCGGACCGGTTCGGCCTCTGGCTGGCCTTTCATCCCTTTAATCAGGATGAGTACCTGCAGATTGTGCACCACTGGTTAGATCATTACGGTCACGGCGACCAGCTAACCGAAGCGCGGGAACTGGCCCTGCGCTGGGCGCTCACCCGTGGCTCGCGCAGCGGCCGCACGGCCTGGCAGTTTGCGCGCGACTGGGCGGGTAGCCAGGCGCTGACTGACCAGCAGCAGCGCTGACAATGACCACCTTCAGCAAAATGCACGGCCTCGGCAATGACTTCATGGTGATCAACAACCTGGATCGCCACTGGCAGCCACAACCCGAACAGATTACCGCCTGGGCCGACCGCCATCGTGGCATTGGCTTTGACCAGCTGCTGGCTGTCGAGCCGGCCACCGAGTCGGGGCGTGCAGCCGGGGCCGATTTTTCGTACCGAATTTTCAACGCCAACGGTGGCGAAGTAGAACAGTGTGGCAATGGTTTACGCTGTTTCGCCCGATTTGTGGTGGATCAGGGGTTAATCGACAAATCCTCTCTCTGCGTCGAGACCGTGTCAGGACTCTACTACCCGACCCTGCTTGACGACGGCCAGATTGAAGTCGACATGGGTGAAGCTGCCTTTACGCCGGCGGACATTCCGTTTACCGACCCGGTTGAGGCGCTGAAATACCAGGTTGAGGCGGACGGCCAGCCGTTTACCATCGGGGCCCTCGCCATCGGCAACCCCCATGCCGTCGTGCAGGTCGACGACCTCGACCAGACTCCGGTCAGGGAGATCGGGGCACGGATTGGCAAGCTCGCCAGTTTCCCCAATGGAGTCAACGTCGGGTTTATGCAGCTCGTGGATCGGCAACTGATTCGCCTGCGGGTGTTTGAACGTGGCGTCGGTGAAACACTTGCCTGTGGCACTGGCGCCTGCGCAGCGGCGATTACCGCTAACCGTTGGGGGTTAACTGACCCGACGGTAACCGTCGAATTACTCGGTGGCAGATTGCAAATAGCCTGGGACGGTAAACGGGTTAGAATGGCCGGACCGGCGACCCATGTATACGACGGGATTATCGACTCATGAGCAAACCCGAACAGACCACCAGCGATGACCTTGATGAACAGGCGGTAGCCAACTACCTGACTGAACATCCTGATTTCTTTCAGCGGCATTCACAGCTGGTTAGCGATCTAAAAATCCCCCACGGGGAGCGCGGTAGTGTGTCGCTGGTGGAACGCCAGCTCGAAGTCCAGCGTGAGCGCTATCGCCATTTGCAGATTCAGTTACAGCAATTAATCGACAATGCCGATGCCAATCAGTCGGTCTATGACCGAATTGGCACCTTAGCCATTGCACTGGCCAAAACCGATTCACTTGAAGGTTTGCTACAGAGCCTGTGCGATCAGTTAGCCGATAATTTCGCCGTGGACGCGGTGGCCATCGAATTGCCGGAACGCGCTGACCAGCAATGGCCAGACCTGGTCCGCACGATGAAAGAGCCCGCTGACAATACGATTAAATCGGAGACTTTCAACACCCCCTATCTGGGTGCGCCCCCGCAGGGATTGCCCCTTTATGAGCTGTTTGGCGACCGGGCTGACGAGGTTACGTCGGTAGCCATTCTGTCACTATCGGGGCCGGAAAAAGGTGGTCGACTACTGCTGGCAAGTTTCGACCGCGAACGATTCCGGGCCGACCTGGGCACCGAACTCCTGACTCAAATCGCCGACCTTTTCGCCGCCCTGCTGGGTAATCACTGGGCTGCCGGCCAGTAAGCGGGTGCCCCGTAATCGGTCCACTACCACCCGTTTTCACTAACTGTTCCCGTGGATTCCAGCGCCCAGCAGCAGATGGCCGATTACCTCGGCTATCTGGTCGCTGAAAAAAACTACTCTCCAAGAACCCGCGACAGCTACCAGCGTGACCTCACCCGAGTGGCCGAGTATTGCGACCAGCATCAACTTCCCGCCTGGGCGCAGATAACCCCGCAGCAAATACGCGGACTGGTCGCCTGGCAACATCGCAAGGGATTAAGTGGCAAGAGCATTAGCCGCTGCCTGTCTGCGTTACGCGGCCTGTACAACTACTGTCTCTTATACACATCTCCGAGCCCACGAGACCTCTCTACATC
>CAJXVN010000297.1 GCA_913060775.1 uncultured Gammaproteobacteria bacterium
GAGATGTAGAGAGGTCTCGTGGGCTCGGAGATGTGTATAAGAGACAGCTTCCAGCTTTATATCGGATTCAGCTGCCACGGCTCGTAAAAAACCATCTGGTTTGCGGATTAGCAGGCCACAGCCGTCGCCGGTTTTGCCGTCGGCTGCAATGGCGCCGCGGTGTGTCAGGCGTGCCAACGAATCGATGGCTGATTGCACCAGGCTATGGCTGACGACGCCGTCCATCTGCGCAATCAGGCCAAAACCACAGCTGTCGTGTTCGAATTCGGGTCTGTATAGCCCGTTATGGGGAGTTCTGTTGTACATAAAATCTCTTAACAAGAAAGTCCTCGTCCCAGCTAGCCGCCGTTAACGTGGCATCACCAACAGGCCGCCAGGCCGCCACATTCAGCGCATATTAAGCCCTTTCCGTGGGGTGGCGACACGATCTATTTAGCACTTGGTTGAATTGACTAAGTGGGCTGCAAACACCAGGGTTCGGTCTGTTTGCACGCCCCTAACACACTCGATATTGAGGTGAGGTGGCCCTCGTACGCGAACCGACAATAATACAATCTGCGGTTATTTTTCTCAATCCGTCCATGCTTTTAACGGTGACAGTAGTTTGTGGTTGAGATGACCGTCACCAGACTTGCTACTGGGGACGGGCGGTCGTTAGAATGGCGGGCTTCCCAGGCTTGACTGGCGTCAGTGATCAGCTGACAGGTAACAATAAAAAACGACTGTGTAACTATTATTCCAAGGAGAAGATGATCATGGCCCATGAATTACCCGCACTGCCCTACGCACTGGATGCTTTGCAGCCCTATATTTCGCAGGAAACCCTCGAATTTCACTACGGTAAACATCACCAGACCTATGTCACCAACCTGAACAAGTTGCTTGAGGGTAGCGATCAGGCCAGTGCCAGTCTGGAAGAGGTCATCAAAAACTCGTCCGGTGGGCTGTTTAATAACGCCGCTCAGGTTTTTAACCACACTTTTTACTGGAACTGCCTGAGCCCCAACGGTGGTGGTGAACCGACTGGCGCGGTGGCCGACGCGATTAACAAGGCGTTCGGTTCTTTCGCCGAGTTCAAGGAAAAATTCAGTGCCAATGCCATCGGAACCTTTGGGTCCGGCTGGGGCTGGCTGGTGCAGAACAGCGACGGTTCGATTGAACTGGCCAGCACCACCGGCGCCGGTTGCCCACTGACCAGTGGTCAAAAGCCGTTGCTGACCTGCGATGTTTGGGAACACGCCTATTACATTGACTATCGCAACGCTCGCCCGAAGTATCTGGAAGCATTCTGGAATCTCGTTAACTGGGATTTCGTTGCGGCCAATCTTGGCTGAGATAGGACGCTGAATAAGCGTTAGAAAAACCCCGCCGCTGAGCGGGGTTTTTTTTGTATTTTTAACGGAGAACAGGCAATGCAAACCCGGGTTAGCCTGCGCGGCTGGTACCTGATTCAACTGTGGATTATTAGCGGGCTAATCGGCTATGCGCTATTTTTGCAGCATCGCCTGGGGCTGGAACCCTGTCCGCTCTGTATCCTGCAACGGCTAGTGTTTTTCGGCCTCGCCGCAGTTCTGCTGGTCGCGATTGTGCATAGCCCGAAAGGCTGGGGTCGCCGTGTATACGGTGGTGCGGGCGGGCTCGTTGCTCTGGTGGGTGTGGCTATTTCTGCCTGGCACGTTCGGTTACAGAATTTGCCCGCGGACCAGGTGCCGTCGTGTGGGCCGGGCCTCGATTTTATGATGGAAAATTTTCCGCTGACGGATACGGCGAGGATGGTCTTTCAGGGTTCCGGCGAGTGTGCCGAACTATTGTGGAGTTTTATGGGGCTAAGCATGCCTGCGTGGGCATTAATCTGGTTTGTTCTGCTAGGAATCGCTGCCGTGTTACCGCTGGTGCCAGCATTACGGCGGTTAGTATTGTCCGATGCCGGGTGAATAATACTTAACGGTGGGTGACCTGGTCGCGCACGTAGACTGGCTGAGCCTGGTCGGCACTGACGCCACGGTGCCTGTAGACCGCTTCCGTTGCCAGCTTCAGCAGGGCTTTGGCATCGGGATGGCAGGCGGGTAGTTGCTGTTTGACTCGGCCGGTTAGCACTAGATTTAGCGCTTCTGGATACACCTGCCAACCGTTACCCGCGGCGACCCAGTCATCGCCAGATAGTCGGAAATGGTTGTCGAAATTGGCCGGTTTAAGCACCTGTTCGGTGGTGATTGCGGTGAGCTCATCGGCGACGAACTCGTAAGTGCCTGCGTAGATTTCCCCCAGTCGAGCATCCTGCGCCACGATGATTCGGTGAGTTGGGGCTGCGTCGGATTTTTCGGTGTGCATAATTTCGGGCAGCGCGGCCTGCGCAAGTCCTGCCAGAGAGGAAATCGGCAGCACTGGAATATCCAGACCAAACCCCAGTCCCTGGGCAACACTGCAGGCGATGCGGACGCCGGTAAATGAGCCCGGCCCCTGCCCAAAAACCACCTGATCGATCTGCCCGCGGCTAATGCCGCTGTCAGCGAGCAGGGTTTCAATCATCGGCAGTATCTGTTCTGCGTGGCCTCGGGGCTGGTCGCTCACCAGCTGTTGTGTCTGACCGCCGCAGCGCAGGGCAACGCTACACTGTTCGGTGGAGCTCTCGATGGCCAGCAGGTTCATCGGGTGTGCTCCTCTGCCTGCGTAAAAAATGCCGTTGCCGTGGCGACTTTTTCAGTGGTTCGCATCGGCGGCAGTGCGGCAACAAAGGTTTTGCCATAACTACGACTGCGCAGGCGCGGATCACAAATCATCAGCAGGCCGCGGTCACCGTGGTCACGGATCAACCGGCCCGCGCCCTGTTTCAGGGTGATGATGGCGCTGGGCATCTGCAGGTCACGAAAGGGATTGCCACCGGCGCGGCGCAGACTATCAATGCGGGCCTTGATTAAGGGTTCAAACGGACTTGCAAAGGGTAGTTTGTCGATGATCACGCAGCTCAGGGCCTCGCCCCTGACATCGACTCCCTGCCAGAAACTGGCGGTTGCCAGCAGGACAGCGTTGGGGAGTTGCTGAAATTTTTCCAGCAGTTTGGCCTTCGGCAGGTCACCCTGAATAAGGAGCGAAAAATCAGTTTCACCGCTTAACAGATCTTTTGCTCGATGTAGCGCGGCGTAGCTGGTAAATAGCAGGAACGCTCGACCTCTGCTAGCCCTGTCTCTTATACACATCTGACGCTGCCGACGAAG
>CAJXVN010000298.1 GCA_913060775.1 uncultured Gammaproteobacteria bacterium
CGACAATGCCGGATGAGTTGCCGGCGTGGTGGACGTGGTTGATTTCTGCGACTTCCGGGTAGCGCTGAATGGCGACTGAATCAAAGCCATACTGCTGACCCAGCTGGGTGAAAGCCGGTTTGAGCTCGCTCAAATCATCAAGCGTGGTGCCGGTGCGGATGTGTTCATCCTGATCGAGCAGTAACTCACCATTGATATCGTTGATGGCGATCAGGGAATTATTAAAACGACCGTCGTCACGGGCAGCGCTCGCCAGCTTCTGGGAGCGAACCGCGTACTCGTCGACGTCGCTGCGGCTGAAGCCTTCCATGGTGGCGATCAGATCGGCGGATACACCCTGAGGCACAAAGTAAGAATGAAACGCTACCTGCGGATCGGTGGACCAGGCACCACCGGCCTGACCCAGGGAGACGCGGGACATGGACTCGACTCCGCCGGCAATCATCAGGTCGTTTTGACCGGCCATGATCTGTGCCGCCGACATATTCAGGGCTTCGAGACCAGAGGCGCAGAAACGGTTAATCTGCACCCCGGCGACTTTTTCGTCGTAGTCGGCTTCGATTACCGCCACCCGGGCAATGTCCGCACCCTGTTCGCCCACCGGACTCACCACGCCCATAATCACATCATCGACCCGCGATGTGTCCAGGTTGTTACGGTCGCGGGTTGCCTCCAGAACCTTGCTGGCTAGCCGAATCGGCGTTACCTCATGGAGCGACCCACTGGCTTTCCCGCGTCCCCGGGGGGTGCGTACGGCATCAAAGATAAGAGCGTCGGCCATGGTTGTATCTCCTCGTGAATGTTTTGGTGCGCTGGGCGTTTGGAAATGGTTGTCCGTTTTGAAGGCTGCTATTAAATGTTATCGATAAATAATGACATTTTTCACCCGCTGCCTAGCCGATTCGGCGAAAATAAATTAACCGGTCGGCGACAGCTACCACCGTATCAAAAGAATAAGAGAGTCAGAAACAGCTTATGAGCAACCCGATGACCATTGCCTTTCAGGGCGAGCCCGGCGCCTATTCTGAGCTCGCCTGCCTCAACGTTTTCCCCGACTCCGAATGCATCCCGAGTCTAACCTTTGAGGAGGCGTTTCAGCGGGTGGAGAGCGGCGAAACCGATCTGGCAATGATTCCGCTGGAGAATTCCACCGCCGGTCGTGTTGAGGAAATCTATCACCAGATACCCAACACCAAACTCTTCGTCATCGGCGAACATTTTGAGCCCATTAGCCACTGCCTGATGGCCGCACCGGGCACTCCGTTGAGCGCACTCACCCACGTGGGGTCCCATCCGCAGGCGCTGGCGCAGTGCGCGGACAATATCAACCGGCTGGGCCTGCAGCGGCAGGTAAAAGGCGATACCGCAGGCGCAGCACAGCTTCTTGCTGAACAGCCACAAGATGGACACGCGGCCATTGCGTCGAGTCTGGCGGCGGAGCTATATGGTCTGGAGATTCTGCAACGCGATTTTCAGGATCGCAGCGGCAACACCACCCGCTTTCTGGTGTTCTCCCGCGAGGATCGTATCGTCCCCTATGAGGAGACTGGTCATTACATCACCTCGTTGATATTCCGGGTGCGTAACCGGCCGGCGGCGCTCTATAAAGCGCTGGGGGGATTTGCCACCAATGGCATTAACCTGGTGAAGCTGGAAAGCTACATGCCGGACGACAGTTTTCAGGCATCCCAGTTTTATCTGGATATGGAGGTGCACCGGGATGAACAGCGCTTTCAATATGCCCTTGAAGAGCTGGAGTTTTACAGCGAAACAGTGAGGCTGGTCGGCACCTATCCGGCGCACGATCACCGGTACAAATAAAAAAACCGACGGTTTCCTCTGGCCAGGGGCGGAGGAACACGCTGGCTGCGACAATCTGTCACATTCCATCCCATCACTCGCATGAATAAAATTGGCCGCGTTTTTTAATCAACCAGAGCCAATCCATTGATCCCATACCTTTCAGTTTGCAGACTTCCCAGCGTGTTATCGCTGGCAGCCGCAACGCTATTTGTTGTCCCTGTTGCCAGTGCTGATATGCCGATGGGCAACGGCCTATCGCCCAACAGTCATGCCCCTGCTGGCGTGATGGGTGACCACCTTCACAGGGCAGGTGAGTACATGTTGTCGCTGCGGACGATGCGCATGGAAATGGACGGTAACCGCAAGGGTGGCAGTAATCTCTCAACGGGTGATGTGCTGGGGGATTACATGGTCGCCCCGCTGAAAATGACCATGGACATGCAAATGGTCGGCCTCATGGTTGCTCCCAGCAACGACCTGACCCTGATGGCCATGGCCGGTTATATCGATCTTGAAATGAAACACGTTACGCGCACCGGCGCTCGCTTTACTACCCGAGCCTCCGGGTTTAGTGATGTCAGCCTCACCGGGCTCTATCGGCTCTGGGATCACGGTGCTCACCATCTTCATCTCAATGCAGGCGTCAGCTTGCCCACCGGCTCTATCGATAGTGAAGACAACACGCCGCTTTCTGCCGGTGCCAATGTGCAGTTGCCCTACGCAATGCAGCTCGGTTCTGGCACCTGGGATCTACTCCCGGGCATTACCTGGCGCTATACCCCCGACGGTGAATGGAGCGGCGGAGCGCAGGCCAGTGCAGTCATCCGGACCGGAGAGAATAGCCACGACTACACCCTGGGGGATCGCTTTAACGCCACCGGCTGGATTGCCCGACGAGTCGGTTCCTCCATCAGCCTCTCCGCTCGTATCTCTGCCGCGACCTGGGGCGATATCAGCGGTGCCGATGATGAACTACCGGCAGCGATGATTAACATTGTACCGACCGCTGATCCAGATCGCCGCGCTGGTACCGAGGCGATGCTTCACCTTGGCCTTAATTGGGTCGGCCAGCACGGCCTGTTGCACGGTCACCGTTTTGCAGTGGAGGCAGGCGCGCCAGTCTATCAGCGGCTGGATGGTCCACAACTGCGGAATCGTTGGCAGATGGCAGGAAGCTGGCAATACGCGTTCTGACAGGAATGGCACTAAGTTAAGGCTGTTTAGTATCTGTAAACAGAGCGCCGGGCCACCGCTAATCTGGTCGTTAAAAAGCAGAGATACTAAGTCGAATATGCCGTTCGTCCTGAGCCTGTCGAAGGACGCCCTCCGACAGGCTCACGACTGTCTCTTATACACATCTGACGCTGCCGACGAAGAGGATAGT
>CAJXVN010000299.1 GCA_913060775.1 uncultured Gammaproteobacteria bacterium
CACTATCCTCTTCGTCGGCAGCGTCAGATGTGTATAAGAGACAGTCAGAAAACCATCGTTGGGCAGCGCTGTCACGCCGAAAAAAGAACCGTTATAGGGCGAATCTACCGGTTGCCAGTTACTCTCGCTGTTGTCGGACCGGTAAATCACCCCTTTTTCGGCGGCGATGACCGCCTCTCCGTTGCGATTTTCTGCACGAGCAAATAGATGATTCTCGTACCACTCTTCGACCTGCAATATCTGCTCGTTCCAATGGATTCCGCCGTCAGTGGAGGTAAAGAGACGACCATTTGTGCCCAGCACGTAACCAGTTGATGAGTTGGGAAATTGTACGTCAACAAAAACGTTCTCACTCTCCGGATTAAATCGAACAATCTCCCAGCTTAGGCCGCCATCTTCGGTTTTTAGAATGACCTCGTCGTGGCCCACTGCCCAGCCACGCTTGGCATTTATAAAATAGAGTGTGGTTAGGGCTCGGCCAACCGGCGACTGAACTTGCCGCCAGTGTTCTCCCTGGTCAGTCGAGCGTAAAATAATGCCGCGCTCCCCAACCGCTACTAACGCGTTGCCAGCACTAGCAATGTCAAGGAACATCGCGTTTTCAGCGTTTTCAGGGTTTTCAACCATCCGCGATGGTTTCGGCGCTACTTCCGCCAATACAATGGCCGGTACTAGCAGCAAGCTAATCAGTATTTTCTTCATTCTTAAGTTGCTTCCTTAGAGAACTGGGCGACCCCTCCGCAGATTACCGGTCAACCAGCCAAACCAAGCATAAAAAAACCGGGGGCTGCTAACAGCCCCCGGTTGTTTGTCATCAACTAGCTGATTTACCGAGTACCAAATTTACGCAAACCAGACGGGGTAAAGATACTCATGTCTACTGGATCAACAAAGTTAGGAGCGCCATAACCTGCCTGGAGGAACCAGCCGGGGAAGGTAGTATAGCGACCATTCACCAGGTCATATTGACCGTCACCATAAGCCCGCACCACACCCTGGTCATAAAAATTCAGGTTGTACTGCTCACCCACCCGCCAGAGACGGTCTTTGTGATCGTAGCCGTCATAGGCTACGCCCAGCCAGGTATCTTCATCAAAATAGGCGACGTGACGCTTAAACAGGTGGCGCTCACCCTCTTTAAGCGTGGTATCGATTTCCCACACCCGGTGCAGCTCATAACGCAGCACGTCGGATTTAATATGCTTGTCACCGATGATGTCATCCAGCGGCAAGTCAGCCCGAGCCAGGTTGTAGGGATTGTAAGGAACATAAATTTCCTTTTTGCCGGTCAGCTCGATGTTATGACGCGGCTTTTTCCCACCAAACCACCACTGCCAGCGGGCGGAGACAATACGCAGGCCATCGGAACCAAAAGAGGGGCTGTCGTGAAAGCCAATCTCAGGCGCCTTGCGAACCCGGCGCTGCCCCGGGATATAGAGGTAGACGTTGAAATCCGGCTCGTTAATGTAGCCACATCCACCAAACACCAGCCCGGATGAACGCGGAGGCTGAATGATCTGCCAGGAGTCACACAGGTAAGCCCCACCATCGCGGCTGAACCACTCAGTATTCGGGAGCTTGTCGTTTTTTAGCCACCAGGGAGATGTTTCGCGCATCTGGATGACCACGTCGGTGCGAGCACCAAGTTTATTGATCAGTGGTGCGTTGGCGTAATTGGACCCATATTGACCGCGAAAGGCCATGATGTGATTCCAGCCCGCTTCGATTCCATCGGCAGGGATCGGAAAAGGAATTCCGCCACCGTCCAGATCGGTCGAGATACAAACTTCACCTTTTTCACGGGACCCATCACACACCTCGGCATGCTCAGCCTGAGCGATGGTGCGCTCGTAAACCCAGTCCGGGTAAGAGGCCGAGCGTCGACTCGGATAGACGTGCATCCGGTAAGTATCCGGGTATTTTTTAAAGAGCTCGATCTGTCCGGCGGTTAAGTTGGCCTCGTACTGCTGGTAGTTATCGGCGGTAATGGTGAACAGCTTTTCGTCGTCCGCGTAGGGATCAACGTAATTGCCGCCAGCCACGAAACCTGCCGGTATTTCAGTGATGCCGCCCGTCCACGCGGGAATTGTGCCATCCGCATTGCCAGCGCGTTCTGCACCCATTGGTGTCAGGGGAGTGCCTTCGACACCCAGTTTTGCCGCTTCTTCGGCACTAATTTTCGCTTGCACGGACATTTGCATACCCGCGAGTAGCGCGGTGGCAGCAAAGCCGCTAACCAGTTTCCTGTTTATTTTCATTGTCATAAATTCCTACTGAATTAAAGTCGGCGATCAGAACGAATATTTCAGGTTAATTGCGACGAAATCCCGATCGGTGCCACCATTTAATCGACTGCCAGCGGCGTTAATCAGGTGATCTCCTTCGCCACCCCAGAAACGGGTGTAGCTAATGCCGGCGGTGTATTTCAGCAGGTAGCTAAAATTCAGACCGGTGGTCAGCGACTGACGACCTTCAACCATCAATTTTGCTCCGCCAAGTTCGTTAGAGACGCCGTTTACGTCCCAGCGATAAGCAATGTTTGGATCGACATTGATGATCCCGGCAATTGCCCCGGTAAAGGAAAGGTTGTGGCGAATCTGAAAACCCCAGTAACTGTCGGTGATATCTGGCTCAAACAGAGCGGTAGAGTCAGGCAATCCGCCCAGGCGACCAACGGCGATTTCGCCGATAGTTGAATTAGCATCCGCGCCGATGGCGTGCCAGACACCCCAGATTTTCTGCACGGTCAGCTGTAGCTGGGTACGACTGATATCTTCATAGCCCTTGAGAAAAGTGCCTGCTGGCGTTCCAGGAGGAATGCCAGCACCCGCCAACAGGGGAGCCAACAACTGAACTGGGGCATTTTTACGGTGGGAAATTTCGCCGCCGAAAGCTGTGCCCTTCCACATGGTATTAAAAGACGCGCCCCAGCGTTCGATATTTTCCGGGTAATCAACGACAAAGCGTGCAGCCCCTGGCGCACCAGCAACAGCAGAAACCATCGGCAAATGGTCGTGGAGATTTTGGTAGTAGAACCCAAACTCCATGCCGCTACCCCAGGTTGGCTTGAAAACTTTCAGGGCCACGCCCCACTGACCACCCCCGGAAGGGATGTCGTCGCCAGCACGGGTTAAAAAC
>CAJXVN010000300.1 GCA_913060775.1 uncultured Gammaproteobacteria bacterium
TGCTACAAAGCGCCTGCCAGCTGGCCGGAGAACTGGCGCTTAACTGCTGTTATTTACCGCTGACAGAAATCCCCCAACCGACGCCCGATCTGTTCACGGATCTCGAACAGCTCGACCTGATCTGCGTCGACGACGTCCACACGCTTGCCGGTCAACCTGAATGGGAAAGCGCCCTGTTTAGCCTCTACAACCGGTGTCGCGATCAGCAATGCCGGTTAATATTCGCCAGCCGAATGCGTCCGGCCGATTGCGGGTTTCAACTGGCAGACCTGGCCAGCCGACTCGCCTGGGGAGTGGTCTACGCGCTCCCCAGTCTCGATGATTCGCACAAAAAACAATTGGTTAACCAACGCGGCAAAGCCCTGGGGTTAACCTTCGACACCGCGACCTGTGATTACATCCTGCAGCGCTGTCATCGCCAGACCGATCAGCTCATGGAGTTTCTCAATCAGCTTGACCGGCACTCGCTGGCCGGTCAACGCAAAATCACCATTCCGCTGGTCCGAGAAGTGCTCGGACAACGGACTCGCCCTGTCGATCCACCAGAGTCGAATTAGATCAGCGGGGAATCAGGCAAACGATTACAGAAACCGCACCACCCCCGCATCGCCGTCTACTTCCAGCTCCACGCCGTCTTTGATTACCTCGGTACCTACTTCAGTGCCAATTACCGCGGGGATACCAAATTCCCGTGCAATCAGCGCCGAATGAGTAGTGACACCGCCCACATTTGACACAATAGCCGCCGCTCGACTGATGGCAAAATTCATCGCTGGCGTCGTGGCATGGGCGACCAGTATTTCACCCGGCTGCAGTTGCTCGACATCGGCCGGTTGACGCACCACCCGCGCCCGCCCCCGTGCGGTTCCCGTGCTAGCAGCAGCACCCGTCAGGGTTCTATCGATACCCAGTCCGCCGCCTTTAAAGCCCTCGTTCTCCCAGGTGGCATCATCGGGTGGCGGAATACGCGAGGGTGCAGTCATCGTCTGTTGCTGCAGCCAGAGCTGTTTTCGTTCATCAGCGGTTTCGACCAGCACCGCGGATGGATTAGACGCGACTTCAGGGTCCGTTATGAGTCGTTTGATTTCTGACCATTGCAGGAAAAAAATCTGTTCAGGCTGGCTCAGATGTCCAGACTCGACCAGTCGGCCACCCAGCAGCAACAGTGTTTCGCGCAACTCGCCAAAGGCTCGCTGAAAATTCCAGTTGACCTGCTCCCGGTTAGAGGCCAGCGCCTGGGTAAAGGTAAGAATTCGCCGAAACAGGCGACCCACGATTAAACGCCCCTCAACCGCCTGCAACGCCGCCGTGGTGGCTGCCTTACGTTTGGCCGCCGTTCGGTCGGCCCGTTTAACCGGCGCCGGTTGTGGCGTAGTCAGATAGGCTTCCACCGCGCTCACCAGTCTTTGCGGTTGTTCCTTTAACAATGGATAAACTGGGTCGATGGAATCCAGCACGTGACCGTAACGGCTATAAAACGTCTCTACCAACGGGGCGATCCGGCTGTCTGCCAACTGGTCAGCTACCGGCGAATCCAGGTTAAGCCCGCGCACTGCTTCAGCAATTTCCCAAATCTGCTGTTCGGCATCGATTTGCGGACCAGAGTAGCCGTAGAGCAGCACGTGCACGGGAAAGCGGGCGTTGAGTACAAACCGGTTATAGACACCGCTGAGAAAAAACACATCCACCCCACCGAAGGCGACCGGATACCACCATTCCGCCGCATAGGTCACCAGCAGTTCTACCCGGGTGATCAATTCATCGGAGGATAGCTGCTCTGCCGGGGTTGCCTTTAAATCGGCAAGTAGCTCATCAAACAGCGGTTCGGCATTTTCCAGCCAGCGTGCATACCATTGCGGTTTCGCCAGCGCCCGCAGAACAAAATGAGCCATGCCCGGCAGAGTTTTAGCTTTCCAGACATCTGAGCGACTAAACAGGTAACCGTGTTGAACGCTGTACCAGGGTTTCAGCACATTTAACGCCCGTGGTGCCATCCCCTGCCAGGGAATGACACCAAGCCCGGCATTTTCCTTGGACTCGGTCATCCGAGGTAATACTAGCGTCTCAAAAAGCGGCGATACAGGGCCGCTAAGCCACTCGCCAATACGCCAGTCTCGTAACCAGTGAGCACCGTCAACCGGGTTTTTCCACTGTGGTTCGGTAGCGGGCGACAGGCCCTCGACTGTCTCGGTAGATTGATTCATCTACTCTCTCCCAATATTGTTCACCAATCGTTTAGGCTAATCCTTCTGGCGGGCGATTGGCCACCGCCAGAGTCTTGATAATGTAACGGAAGTTTACCCGACAGGAGCAGCATGAAATATTTACGCTGGCTATTGAAAGGCACGTTCGGTCTGCTGATTCTGGTCATTTTAGCTGCAGCTGGACTGTGGCTTTTCTTACCGGATCGATACGTCGTCAACACGCCGATAATGGCTCTGTTTGAAAGCCAGCCGGTGGACAGAGAGGCCCTTGATAGCCGACTCGAGCTACCGGCCGGTTTTTCGCTTTCACTCTATGCAACTGACCTTGACGGTATTCGCGTAGTCCGCGCCACGACCGCCGGCGATTTGATCGTCAGCACGCCACGAACCGGTAAAGTCTGGTTAGTGCGCCGGTCCAGGGGCGGCAAAAACGTCGCAAAACAGGTATTACTGGAAAACCTTAACCGTCCCCACGGCGTTGAAGCGCACGGCGGCTGGCTCTATGTGGCAGAAACCAATGCGGTAGGCCGGATCCGGTTTGACACAGAGTCCGGCACCGTCAGCGGCCAGTACGAGAAAATTGTCACCCACATTCCTGAAGGCGGGATGCACTGGACCCGTACGATTCGACGGGGTCCCGACGGCTGGTTTTATCTAACCGTGGGTTCCAACTGTAACGCCTGCGAGGACCAGCCACTGCGCGCAGCGATGCACCGTTTCAAAGCTGACGGCTCAGGGTTTGAAACCTTTGCTACCGGGCTCCGTAACTCCGTGGATTTTAGCTGGGCGCCGTGGGATAACCGACTCTATGCCACCGACAATGGCCGCGACCTGCTCGGCGACGATATACCGCCGTGTGAACTCAATGAGGTGATTAGAAACGGGTTTTACGGCTGGCCCTATAGCTGTCTCTTATACACATCTGACGCTG
>CAJXVN010000301.1 GCA_913060775.1 uncultured Gammaproteobacteria bacterium
TTCCCGAATTGATCAACGACCCCCGCACCATGATCGGTCTGGCCGACGGCGGCGCCCACTGTGACATGCTCTGCGAGGCAGGCTACGCTACCTTCATCCTCGGCTACTGGGTGCGGGAGAAAAAGGTCATGAGCCTGGAATTCGCCATCAAACGCATCACTTCAGAACCCGCCGATATGTTTGGCCTGAAAGACCGCGGTCGGCTCAAGGTGGGCAATCCGGCCGACATTGTTATTTTCGATGAACAGACTATCGGCTCGGGCAAACCCACCACCCGCTATGACCTGCCCGCCGGCGCACCACGGCTCTACGCCGAGGCTCAAGGAATTGAACGGGTGATTGTTAATGGCCAGTCCATCTACATTGATGGCAAACCCACCGGCATCCAGAGCGGTCAGGTGCTGCGGTCGAATCAGTACGCCTAGCCTCGATTCATCGGGGGGTTAGTTGATCACTGACTGATTAGCGCTGTATTCGCTGGAATTACGGCGACAGTTCGGTAATGGCCACTTACTCAACCCGGTACCGGAAACCCGGTATTCGTGGCCGTAATCCCCCCGTCCACCACTAATGTCGTTCCATTGATATAAGAGGCCCCCGCCGAGGCCAGAAACACCGCCGGATGCGCCATCTCCTCGGGCTCTGCCATTCTTTGCATGGGCGAAAGGTTACCCAGCTTTTGCATTTCGGCGGGCATTCGCTCCAGGTACCCTCGCGCCCTTGGTGTCAGGGTAAAACCGGGGCAGATGGCATTGGTACGAATATTATCTTTGGCGAAATCTGCACCCATGCTGCGGGTCAGCTGAATGACTGCACCTTTGCTCGTCGAATAGGCCGCGTCCCTTGGACTGGCAATCACACCCATGATCGATGCGACATTGATAATCGCCCCACCACCGCGCTTGCGGATTTCCGGAATAACGTACTTTGAGCAACGCGAGACCGAACGAACATTGGTCTCCATGATCAGATCCCAGTCCTCTTATTCGGATTCCTCGACATCTTTAAACAGGTTAGTACCGGCGACGTTAAACAGGACGTCGATTCCCCCCAGTTCGGCGACGACCGCGGGCACCATGGTCTTAATCGCCTCAAGATCCGTGACGTTCAGGCCAATGGCTATCGCATTGGCGCCCTGATCCCTTGCCGACTGAGCAGCCGCCTCGGCTGCAGCAGGATCGATGTCAATGACTGCGACCTGACCTCCTTCTGCTACCCAAAGGTCAACGATGGCCCGGCCAATACCGGCGCCCCCGGCGGTGACAACGGCGACTTTATTCTCTATCCCTGGATAACTCATGCTCCCTCCCGTTGAGCAAGCACCTGACACCCCTCACATCATTTCTGTCAGGTAATCACCTGTTGTTTAAGGTTTTTATAATTGATTGGCTACTCAACAAGTTAGCTCAGCACCGCCCACACCACCCGAGCAAGCATGCTCCAGACAATCAGATAACAGGGGATGGTGACAAAATAGACGGTAGAGGGCTGCATGTTGACCAGTCGTTTACCCAGTAGGAGCGGGTAGAAAAACCGCAACGCTACATAAGCCGCGCCCAGAAAGGTCGCCTGGGTGGGCGAGACAAACACCGCGAATAGCCAGAAAGAACCAAGAAACGGCCCCATCTGCTCCAGGGTATTGGCCACCGCTCTATCGGCCGCCAGCATCTCTTCGTCCTGACCAAAATAGCGATCAAACACCTTGCCCTGCGCCTGATACTCCGCCTGCAACCGGTATTTGGTCTGTCGCTGAATGGCAATAAGCAGGTAATACCAGAGTAAAAAATAGCCGACGGTAACCAGGGCCGGACCCTGGAGCGCATTAATATCGATTGTTGTCATGGTTCTTCCTCCGTTAATTAGCAGGAAACCCGAAAATACTCACCGCATTGTCGTGGACCATTTTTCGGGTATCCGCATCGGCGATTCCAGCAAAATCGTAGGCGATCTGCTTTCTTGAAAACGGCCATACCCCTTCCGTATGGGGGTAGTCAGACCCCCAGAGCAGCGTATCGGCATGAACAAAGTCCCGGGTAAGCACGCCGGCCCGGTCATCTTCAAAAGTTGCGGCGAAATTGCGTTTGAAATAAAAACTCGGCGGCTGGGGTAACCTGGGATCCATCCACTCGGCGCCGGCGGACCATTGCTGGTCTGCATACTCAAGTGCTGCCGCTATCCAGCCGATGCCACCTTCCGTAAGTACCCATTTCATTGTCGGGAAGCGCTCGGGAGCGCCGCCCCAGATAACCTGCTGCAAGGTGATATTAAAATCGAACCGACCACCGCAAACGATAATTGCCCCGGCGCCAGGCCCCCGAAACCGGCCAAAAGTCTCCTGGCCACCGCCAACATGGAGTGCACAGGGCATCTTTAACGCCTGCAATCGCTCCCACAGGGTGTCCCATTCAGCCAGGTTATAGGGTCTATCCGGCACCACCACCGGCAGGGTGACGCCCGTTAATCCAAGCTTTTGCGCTCGCTCCGCTTCGTCTGCAGCCGCACCCAGGTCGCCTACGGTGGGCAAGATGGCCATTCCTTTCAGACGCTGCGGATAGGCACCACAAAACTCTGCGAGCCAGTTGTTATAGGTCTGACAGGCTGCCAGCTGGTAGTCAGGATCGGGAGCCAGGGCCATGAACAGCCCGAGCCCCGGATAAATCAGTTCACCCGCGACGCCATCGATATCCTGATCTTTCATCCGCTCGTCGGGGTCGTAACAACCAGGCCGGATAGACTCATCGTAACGGTAGCCTTTGGGTTTCGGTATCTCGATCCCTTCTGCCTTGAGGTCCGCCATGGGCCCCTCAAACGCCAGCGGTCGAGGCCGCATGCCGTCGATGACAAAATAATCGCCGGTCTCATCCAGGCTTTCGATACGGGGTGCCCGATCTCGCCATTTGGTGTCCATGCGACTGGTCCAGAGATCGGGTTGTTCCAGAATATGGGAATCGGCAGAGAGTATTCTCTGCTGATAGGGTTCACGGATACTGTCGTAACGATCATTCATGGATTCCTCCTCCTGCTAAACCTGTGCGAACCCAAACAGGCGCCTGGTATTGCCACTGTCTCTTATACACATCTCCGAGCCCACGAGACCTCTCTACATC
>CAJXVN010000302.1 GCA_913060775.1 uncultured Gammaproteobacteria bacterium
GAGATGTAGAGAGGTCTCGTGGGCTCGGAGATGTGTATAAGAGACAGGTTTAAAACCGTCCTCGCCGCTCATAAAGCTTTCTATAAAGCCCTGGGCGATGCCGATATCGAACTAATGACCCAGGTCTGGAGCCCCACCGAGGAAGCCGTCTGCATCCACCCTTTGTGGCCCCCGCTGATCGGTCAGGCGACCATAGTCGCCAGCTGGGCCGACATGTTTACCACCGACTCAACCATGACCGTCAACACCCAGATTCTTAACCAGCGTCACCTGCCTGATTGCTGCATTCAACTGGTCAGCGAAACGCTCGCGGTTCCGGGTCGGTCATCATCCCCACCGGTGCTGGCCACCAACATATACGAGCGCACGGGTGATGGCTGGTTGATGGTTCTCCACCACGCATCGCCGACGGCTGAGTTTGAAGCCGCCGAGCAGGATGACCAGCCACTGCATTAAAGTGTCGATCCTGCTCAGCTAAGCGAAGACATTCATTTGCGGAAACCGAGCCCACTAATCCCGGGAGTAAGAGATTACTTTAACCGGTATTCCACTACCCCGAGATTGGAGAACTCGGTCCGTATGTGATCACCCGGCTGCAATGGAAACTGGCGAGTTAGCGACCCTGCCATCACCCATTCGCCGGCCTTAACTACTCGGCCAGCCTCCGCCAGTTTGTTAGCCAGCCAGGCCAGAGAATTGAAAGGACTGCCGAGCACTGCAGTCGCATTACCTTCACCGACCTGCTCACCGTTTAGCAAGACCGTGGCGTCGATTTTGGTGATATCAAAATCGCCGGTTAACGCAATCCCCTTACCCACCACAAACCCACTCTGTTGAACATTATCCGCCAGTGACACCGCCAGCTGGGCGGTGAAGTCACCACGGTTCTCCACCAGCTCCATCGCCGGATAAAGCTCGCCAACCGCCGCGCGCGCAGATTCTGGTGTCGCGTCAGGGCCGGACAGGTCGGTCGCCATGCGAAAACAGATCTCATTTTCAATGCCGGGGCCGATCAAGCTATTTCCGTCACCCACCTCACCACTGGCAATCAAACCCGACTCCAGCAGATAGCCGCACACCGGTTCGTGGACATTGAACTGGTCCTGAATGGCCTTGGCCGTTAACCCTACCTTCCAGCCCACGTGTTTCTCGCCGCCTGCCACCTTACGGGCCAGCAATTCATGCTGCACCTGCCAGGCCTGATCCATGTCGAGCCGATCAAACCAGGCAGGCGGGTAGAAAACGCCGGCCGCTGCACTGGCGACAAAATCATCGGCCACCTGTTCCAGATTAAATCCCATCAATCAACCTCACTGTTGTTATCCCGCTTACAAAAAAACTAGAGCACGGACCTTAATTGCCCGCCGTCCAGGGGAATACTTAAACCGTTGATAAAACCAGCCCTGTCGGAGGCTAAAAAAGCCACCAGGTCGGCCATCTCTTCCGGCCGCCCAAGACGGCCCGTGGGAATACGGCTAATACGACTCGCGATCGCCTCATCGGGGTCATTACCAAAATGTTGAGCCTGCATTCGCGACACTTCCTCGAGCCGGTCTGTGTGGATTGATCCAGGCAGGACGTTGTTAATGGTGACACCATCAATCGCCACTTCTTCAGCCAGGTTCTTGGAAAAAGCGACAACCGCTGCTCGGGTCGTGGAAGAGATCGACAGGTTATCTTCGATCTGACGCACCGACAGTGCCAGCAAATTGATAATTCGTCCCCAACCGCGAGCGCGCATCCCGGGCAACACTTCGCGACAAAGTCGAACAACATTATAAAAAACCTTTTGATATCCCTCGTCCCAGTCTTCGTCACTAAACTCACTGGGCTGACCGGGTTTGGGTCCGCCGGTGTTAGTCACCAAAATATCCACCGAGCCCCACCGATCCGTCGCTGCCTTAACAATTCGCTGGGCGCTATCGGTTAAGCTCAAATCTACGCTGATAGTCGCCACCCGCTCCGGGGCGCTAACCGCCAACAGCCGTTCCTGAGCCGCCTGTAAAGCCACCTCATTTCGGGCACAGAGCAGCACGTTACAACCCTCTCTTGCCAATCCTTCAGCAATCGCCAGCCCCATGCCCTGGCTGCTACCACCGACAACCGCCGTTTTCCCGGCAATACCGAGGTCCATAAACTTTTCTCCAGTTGAGTTAAATGAATCGTCCGACCAGGGATCCGGTCGGCGAAGTTGCTACAATTGCGCGCCTCGCAAAGTGGCGATAATCCGTAATGGCGAGTCGGTCAGACCAACCAGCCGCCAATCTACCGTTCAACTTCAACCGAGTAAAGGCAATGGATCACCGAATCGAGCAAGACACCATGGGCGAGCTGAAAGTGCCCGCAGATCGATACTACGGCGCGCAAACTGCCCGCAGCCTGATCAACTTTCCCATCGGCACCGAAAAAATGCCGGTCGAGGTTATCCACGCATTTGGTGTGCTCAAACAGGCCGCTGCACTGACCAATGCCAAACTCGGCATTTTATCGGACCAGCAGGCGGAATTAATTGCCCAGGCCGCTGCTGAAGTAGCCGCCGGACAGCTCGATGACCATTTCCCTCTGGTGGTCTGGCAAACCGGCAGCGGTACCCAGAGCAACATGAATGCCAACGAAGTGATTGCCAACCGGGCCATCGAAATTGCCGGTGGCGTTCTCGGCTCCAAATCCCCGGTCCATCCCAACGACGACGTCAATAAATCTCAGTCATCAAACGACACCTTTCCCACGGCCATGCACATCGCCGCAGGCAGGACGCTTCACGACGACCTGATCCCCGCACTGACGCATCTGCGTGACACCATCGCCGCTAAAGCCGCCGAATATAACGACGTGATAAAAGTCGGTCGCACCCACATGATGGACGCCGTGCCGCTGACCGTCGGCCAGGAGTTTGGGGCCTATGTTCACCAGCTAAACGAAAACATCGCCGCCATTGAGTCCTGTCTCCCCAAGGTTTATGAGCTAGCCATTGGTGGCACTGCTGTAGGCACCGGGCTGAACACCCACCCGAAATTCGCCGATGCCGTCGCCGAAAAGATTGCCGAATTAACCGGTCTGCCGTTTGTCTCCGCAGCCAACAAATTCGCCTGTCTCTTATACAC
>CAJXVN010000303.1 GCA_913060775.1 uncultured Gammaproteobacteria bacterium
GGTCTCGTGGGCTCGGAGATGTGTATAAGAGACAGTGCCAGTGGCGTGCAGCTACTGTCCGACCCCATTACCATCACCTGCGGGGGCGAAACCGTAGTGATCTGCCACGGCGATCAACTCTGTACGGATGACCACGACTACCAGCAGATGCGCACCGTTACCCGCCATCCGCAGTGGCGCAATGAATTTCTTCAGCAGAGTATTGATCAGCGGATTAAGCAAGCCGCTTCGTATCGAAAAATCAGCCAGGAAAGCACGCAGGAAAAATCGGCCATCATCATGGACGCCAACGACGCAGCCGTGGTGGAAGTGCTGGAGCAGCACCGATGCTTGACCATGATCCACGGCCACACCCACCGCCCGGCCCGACACAGTCACCCGACTTGTCAGGGCACCGCGACACGCTGGGTAGTCGGCAGCTGGCAACAGGGAGCAGAAATTTTACGCTGGGACGACTCAGGCGCCAGCCTGATCCCGCTGACTGAATACCTGCAATAGCCCCAGTTTGTTGCTGCCGCCTTATTGACCTTCGGCCAGTGCCCCTTCTTTTTCCGGCTCTTCCATGTCCTGGCGGGTCAGCCCCATCATTACCAGCACGGGACTGGCAACCAGCAGTGACGAATAGGTACCGATTAGCACGCCGATGGTGAGCGCCAGCGCAAAGCCGTGAATCACCTCGCCACCCAGAAACAGCAGCGCCAGTAGCACCAGCAAGGTCGTCAACGAGGTCACTACGGTTCGCGACAGCGAATCGTTGAGGGACCGATCGATGACGTCCGTCACTCCACCCCGCCGGACCACCGTGAAGTTCTCACGAATCCGATCAAAAACAACAATGGTGTCATTCAGCGAGTAACCGATCACCGCCAGCAGCGCCGCTAGCACGGTCAAATCAAATTCAATGGCAAACAGTGAAAAGATTCCCATGGTGATTATCACGTCATGAACCAGCGCCGCCACGGCACCCAGTGCGAACTGATAACGGAACCTGAGACCGACATAAACAAGAATACCGACCAGGGCAAAAAGCAGGGCCAGACCGCCGTCCTGGGTCAGTTCTTCGCCCACCTGCGGGCCAACAAACTCGACCCGGCGTAATTCCACATCCGGGGATTGGTGCTGCAGAGCCGTGAGTACATCACCACTCAACTGGGCAAGATCACCACCCTGCCCCGCTGCCAGTCGAATTAACACATCGTTCGGCGCACCAAACAGCTGCACCACTGCGTCTTCCAGGCCTGCTTCGTCAAGCGTCGCCTCAATTTGATCCAGGTCCGCCGCTTGATCGTAAGCCACCTCAACCAGAGTTCCACCGGTAAAGTCGATCCCGAACTGCAACCCCCGAGTCGCCAGCGAACCAATGGAAACCAGGATCAGCAGCGCCGAAATTATCCCGCCTATTTTCCGGCGCGACATAAATTTAATTGCCCGATCGCCCTTAAACGCCACCAGTGATTTACCGATAGGCAAGCTCTTCAGGCTGCGGCCGCCCCAGACCAAATTCACCAGCGCCCGGGTAACCAGAATGGCGGTGAACATGGAAGTGACGATGCCGACCGAGAGGGTCACCGCAAACCCTTTAACCGGGCCGGTGCCGAAGATAAACAGTACGGCCGCCGCAATCAGGGTGGTGACATTGGCATCAAAAATGGTCGAAAACGCTTTATCAAACCCGGCATGAATGCCCGCCTGTGGCGAATTACCGTTACCAAGCTCTTCTCTAATGCGTTCAAAAATCAGCACATTGGCGTCCACCGCCATGCCCACGGTCAATACCACACCAGCAATGCCCGGTAGCGTCAAAGTTGCCTGCAGCAGCGACAGCACGGCCACCAGTAGCATCAGATTAAGCGCCAACGCGGTATTCGCCACCAGCCCAAACCCCCGATACCAGGCCACCATGAAGGCGACCACTAACAGTAGTCCGACCACCACGGAGCGAACCCCCTGATTCACGTTGTCCAGCCCCAGGCTTGGGCCCACGGTGCGCTCTTCAACAAAATGCATGGGTGCGGCTAGAGAACCGGCGCGCAACAACAGCGCCAGATCCCGCGCTTCCCGACTGTTCATTGACCCCGATATCTGGAACCGAGCGCTGAGTTGATCGCGGATAACCGGGGCGGTAATGACCTCTTCTACTCGCTCCTCGACGAATCGGGACTCACCCTCGTCATCAGTGACCGTGTATTTTTTATTCTCGATAAAAATCACGGCCATCCGTTTACCAATGTTCTTACCGGTAAAACTGGACATGATTTTCGCACCACGACCGTCGAGAGAAACATTGACCAACGGTTCGCCGGTCTGGGAATCCAGGCCCGAGCTGGCATTGGTAATGTATTCACCCGTCAGCACCGTACGCTTTTTAAGCAAGATGCGGCTACCGTCGCGATGCGGATAAAGCGCCGACCCGGCCGGCACTCGTCCCGCCAGAGCCGCTTCCAGGCTATTGCCCTCGTCGACGGCCTTGAACTGCAGGGTTGCGGTGGCTCCCAGCAGTTCGCGGGCGCGCACCGTATCCTGAACACCGGGCAGCTGCACAATCACCCGGTTACGTCCCTGCTGCTGAATCATGGGCTCGGCCACACCGAGTTCATTGACACGATTACGCAGGGTAAGAATATTCTGTTTCAGGGCCTGGGTTTCATTCTCCCGGATCAGCTGCTCGCCAATGACTACTTCCAGCCAGTAATCCCCACCACGATCTACCGACTCAATTAACAGCCCCTCATAATCGCCGCTGATGAGCTCCTCAGACTGCTGACGGCTCTCCGCATCCCGGAACCTTAATTCAACGCCGGTTACCCCATCCCGTGCGAAACGTTTAACCGTGGTGTAGCGCAGCTTGGCGTCGCGCAGCATCGGTTTGAAGTCCGCCACCAGGCGCTCTTCGGCCTGGCGCAGAACCACTGGCATGTCTACTTCGAGCAGGAAATGGACACCACCGCGCAGGTCAAGCCCAAGGAACATGGGCATGGCATCGAGGTTTGCCAGCCAGTCCGGCGTGGCTGGCACCAGATTTAGCGCTACCCCGTAATCGCGCTGTCTCTTATACACATCTCCGAGCCCACGAGACCTCTCTACATCTCGT
>CAJXVN010000304.1 GCA_913060775.1 uncultured Gammaproteobacteria bacterium
AGATGTAGAGAGGTCTCGTGGGCTCGGAGATGTGTATAAGAGACAGTCCATGGACACCAACTACGTCTACGGCATCAATCCGTCGGAGCTGCGCGAGCGCTACTACGAAGCTCACGACCTGATCATGAAAGCCTGGAAAAGCGACGAAACCTTTACCTGGAACGGTAAATACAACCAGTTGCGCTACGTTAATCCCTGGCCCAGACCGGCTCAGCGTCCTCACCCACCGGTATGGATACCCGGCGGTGGTAGTGTCGAGACTTACGATTTCTCCCTGGAGAATAACTATTCTTTCTCCTACCTCAGCTTTTTCGGCCACAAATACGCGAAGAAGGTGATGGACCCCTTCTGGCAACGGGCCGAAGCACTCGGACTCGACGACAATCCCTACCGCGCTGGCTACGCCCAGCTAGTCTGCGTCTCCGAGACGGACGAACAGGCCGAAAAAGATTACGCCGAACACGCCATGTATTTCTTCGCTAAATGCATGCACATTGCCCGGCGGTTTGTCGAAGCGCCCGGTTACCGCACCGTGGCCAGCCTCAAGGCCGGTCTGCGCTCACAACTCGATGGCAGCGCGAAATTCGGATCCCAGCTGGTCGGCGAAGGACTCGGCTGGAAAGACTTTGTTGAGCGCGGCTACATCATCGCCGGCTCGCCCGATACGGTGGCCGAAAAGCTCAACGAAGCGGCTCAGGAGCTGCACGTGGGCAACATCGTACTGATTAATCAGGTCGGCTCCATGCCGCGCGAACTGCTGATGAAAAACCTGCAGATGTTTGCCGAAGAGGTAATGCCCAAGCTACGCGATACCTGGCCACAGTACGATTCCAGCCACTACTGGCCCAGCGGCTTCGCCGACAGCTACTCCACACCAGACACCCAAAAAAGCGCTTAGGGAGGAGACGAATAATGGCACAACCTAAAGAAATGCAGATTCAGGTCAATGACGACGTTTCCATGGCGCTACTGGTGGCCGGTGAAGGCGAACCGGTTATCTATCTTCACGGTGCCGGTGGACTCTTCTGGGACCCCTACCTGGATCAACTCTCCAACCAGTTCAAGGTCTATGCGCCCTTTATGCCGGGCGTAGGTGATTCAACCGGGCTGGAGTCGGTTCTCGACATCTGGGGCCTGGTACTCACCTATTACGACCTGTTCGATGCCCTCGAACTCGATTCGGTCAATATCGTCGGTCACTCCATGGGCGGCATGATCGGTTGCGAACTGGCGGCCACTGACCCGAGCCGGGTCAAACGACTGTTGCCCATCGCCCCGGCGGGCCTGTTTGATATTGATAACCCCATGGGCGATATCTTCGCCATGGTACCGGAAGAGCTGGCCGAACGGATCATTCTCGATCAGGACTCCGAAGTCGCCAAAGCCATGTTCGTCCTGCCGGACGACATGGACGAAAAAGTTGCCATGGTAATTACGCAAATATCGACGCTCAATGCCGCTGCCAAGTTTCTCTGGCCACTGCCGGACAAGGGCCTGAAACACCGGTTACGGCGAATTAAGGCGCCGACATTGGTCATCTGGGGCAAACAGGATGGGCTGATTCCGGTGGAATATGCGCAGGAGTTCAAGGCCAAAATACCTGGCATGACGCTGGAGATTGTCGACCAGGCATCCCATACAGTGCAGCTGGAACAATTAGGCCGCTGTCTGGAATTGAGCGCTGCCTTTTTAACCGCGGACAATCTGCGACCCGCGCACTGACCCGAATAGCACCTCGGAGATGGTTTTACGCTATCCCTAATACCCCGTTCGTCCTGAGCTCGTCGAAGGACGCCCTTCGACAGGCTCAGGACGAACGGCATCTTCGATCCGGCATCTCTGCCTTTTAACGGCCGAGTCGGCGCTGACATGGCACTCTGTGAAGGGATGCTAAACACTCTTAACTTAGTGCCATTTTCCACCGACCCCGCTACTGGGTTAACCATGTAATCTAAAAAGCCGGCGCCAGCCGGCTTTTTAGTCTCTACAGTGAAAAAGCATGGCCGTCAGCGGTTCGTCATTAGTGCGGGAATCCCCATCAGTATTTCCGCAGGTGCTCCGGTCACGATCAGGCGACCGCCAGTAACTCATTGTTGTTGTTAATTAAATTTGACTGGCATGTGTATTGCTCTATCAGCGGTACTTGCGCTTTCGTTTCGTCAGCGCTGACACCGACTAATTTTTAACAACCCTTGAGGTCACATGAAACACATCGCTCCGCTGTTAGCTACCGCCCTGCTATTCGCCCATTCATCCACCGCCAGCGCGATGGTGGGTCCGGTATCCGTGCCAGAGCCTTCTACGTTATCGCTGCTGGCCTTATCCGGTTTGGTGATGTTTTTCAGGCGGCCACGCTAATGGTGGGGCCGCACCGCGGAAGTAGCGGCCAGAGGGGTCAACGGATCCCGCGTTAGAAAGTCCTACTTACAATTGAGCTAGCAGAGTGGCCTTCTCCTCAACTGAAAAATTGCAAAGCAGTAGCCGATTACAACCGGCCTCCCGGGTCAGTTGAACTCTTTCCAGCAGCGTGCCCGCGCCGTGGGCTCCGACCATGCTTAAATCATCGCAATAAATATCGCCGCCGAACCCAAGCCCGTTTTTGAGCTGCTCCACCCAGAAATTTGAGTAGCCAGCCTCCAGAGGATCCACCTGCGGAAAACAGACGTGGGCCATCATGACTGCCTTCAGGCCAGCATCGATTAACACCGGATAAGGCGTCATATCTTCCTGCAACGCATCCAGATCTCGATCATCAACCGCGCCCTCGGTGTGACTGTCGGCCACCACACCGCCGTGCCCCGGAAAGTGTTTGGCAACGGCGGTGACACCGCCGTCGTGCAGTCCGAGCATCATTGCTTTGGCCAGCTACGGAGAACAGTGGCATGAAAAGCCGGCGCAGGCGCTGGACGCCGCCTATGCCCACGGACTCACCACCGGTAAGCAGTGTTCAGCGGTTGGCGTGGATGTGGTTTATTCGCCGGTGGTTGACCTGGACTGGGGGCTAAGCACGGTGATTGGCGACCGCGCTTTTCATCGCGATCCGGAGGCTGTCTCTTATACACATCTGACGCTGCCGACGAAGAGGATAG
>CAJXVN010000305.1 GCA_913060775.1 uncultured Gammaproteobacteria bacterium
CTACACTATCCTCTTCGTCGGCAGCGTCAGATGTGTATAAGAGACAGGGGTAATGGGAAGTGACCCTGGCTAACCGGGTTTCACCGAACCAGGGTTAATGGTTTGCCCTCAGGCCGGTTCAGCGATGGTTTTTTCAGTCTCCCGCGCCGGACGAATCTGTCCTCGCTCACGGACGAACATCACGTTGCTGTCGCCCTTGTCGCTATTAACAAAATGACGAAAACGTTTTAGGGATTCGGGATCTTCAACGGCGTTTTTCCACTCGCAAGCGTAGCTATCAATCACGGCCTGCATCTGCTGCTCCAGCTCCGCGTTAATGCCGAGGCGGTCATCAATCACCACCGAGCGCAGGTAATCGAGTCCGCCTTCCAGGTTCTCCATCCACACCGAGGTGCGCTGCAGCTTGTCGGCACTGCTCACATAGAACATCAACACCCGGTCGATGTACCGGACCAGAGTTGCTTTATCCAGATCGGTGGCGAACAGGTCTGCATGACGGGGGCGCATGCCACCGTTGCCGCAAACGTAAAGATTCCAGCCGTTTTCGGTGGCGATAATGCCGATATCTTTGCTCTGGGCTTCAGCGCACTCCCGGGTGCAACCGGAGACGCCAAATTTGATCTTGTGGGGGGCTCGCAAACCCTTGTAACGATTCTCCAGCTCCACCGCCAGGCCGGTGCTGTCATCCACTCCAAAGCGACACCAGGTACTGCCCACGCAGGATTTAACCGTGCGCAGCGCCTTGCCGTAGGCGTGACCGGTCTCAAAACCAGCATCGATGAGTTTGCTCCAGATTGCCGGCAGCTGATCCATCCGCGCGCCAAATAGATCAACCCGCTGACCGCCGGTGATTTTGGTATAGAGATCAAACTCTTTGGCTACCTGGCCCAGCGCAATCAACTTATCGGCGGTGATCTCGCCGCCGGGCACACGCGGCACTACCGAATAAGTACCGTCCTTTTGCATATTGGCCAGGTAGCGGTCGTTGGTGTCCTGCAGACCAACCAGAGGTTTCTGCAGCACGTAGTCGTTCCAGCAGGAGGCGAGAATCGAGCCGACCGCCGGTTTACAGATCTCACAGCCGGTGCCGGTGCCGTGTTTTTCCAGCAGCTCGGCAAAGGTTTTTATCTGGCCGACGCGTACCAGTCCGTAAAGGTCCTGACGGGTGAAGGCAAAGTGTTCGCATAGATCGGTATTAACTTCCAGACCGCGCTTGTCCAGTTCACTGTCGAGCAGGGATTTGAGCAGCGGCGCACAACCGCCGCAGCCGGTACTCGCTTTGGTACAGGATTTCAGGGCACCGATGTCCGTGGCACCGTCATCAATCGCCGAGACGATATCGCCCTTGGTGACATCGTGGCAGGAACAGATCATGGCCGTTTCCGGCAACATATCGGGACCCAACCCGACCGCCGCGCTGCCATCGCGCTGGGGCAAAATCAGGTCGTCCGGGTGTTCCGGTAACTGAATTTCGTTGAGCATGTACTGCAACAGGGTGCCGTACTCCTTGGCATCGCCCACCAGCACCGCGCCCAGTAACTTGTCACCGCGCTCGTCCACCACGACTTTCTTATAAACCTCGGCCACTTCATCGCTGTAAACGTAGCTGCGTGAACCCTCGGTTTTGCCGTGGGCATCGCCAATACTGGCCACATCCACGCCCATTAGCTTGAGTTTGGTGCTCATGTCCGCGCCGGTAAAACTGGCCGATTCGCCGCCCAGGTGGGCGGCGGCCACGCTTGCCATCTGGTATCCCGGTGCCACCAGGCCAAATATTCGACCAGCCCAGAGCGCGCATTCGCCAATCGCGAGTATGGCTGGATCGCTGGTCTGGCACTGATCGTTAATAACGATACCGCCACGTTCACCAAGCTCCAGCCCACAACCCCGAGCCAGCTCGTCCTGTGGACGAATACCGGCGGAAAATAGCACCAGGTCAGTCTCCAGATGACCGCCGTCAGCAAAGTTCATGCGGTGAATCGCCGATTCACCGTCGACAATTTCTTTGGTGTTCTTACCGGTATGCACCTGCACACCCAGCGCTTCGATCTTGCTGCGCAAAATGGCGCTGCCGCCGTCGTCGACCTGCACCGCCATCAACCGCGGGGCGAATTCGACCACGTGGGTTTCCAGACCCAGATCCTTGACCGCTTTGGCGGCTTCCAGCCCCAGCAAACCACCGCCGACCACGGCACCTACTTTGGAATTTTTAGCGGCTGCGCTTAACGCTTCCAGATCTTCAATGGTGCGATAAACCAGGCAGTTGCTGCGATCGTGACCCGGCATGGGCGGCACAAACGGATAAGAACCGGTGGCCAACACCAGCTGGTCATAAGCCACCTGGCTGCCATCGGCCGCTGCAACCTTTTTCTGTTCACGATCAATCGCGGTGGCGGCGCTGCCGATGCGCACCTCGATGCCCTGTTGTTGATAATAGTCACCAGTGGTGAGCGCCAGGTCATCGGCGCTCTTACCGGCGAAAAACTCGCTCAAATGCACCCGGTCATAAGCAAGGCGGGATTCCTCACAAAAAACAGTGATATCAAAATGGGCGCTTGCACCACTGTCGACCAGTTTCTCGATCAGGCTATGACCCACCATGCCGTTGCCAATCACTACCAGTTTTTGTCTATTTGCCATCTCTATCCCGGAATAGATGTGTTGAAACACTCAAGCGGAGAACCGTCTAGGACTATCGGCGACTCACCGCGCTGGAATTACGCATGATTAGCAATAGTCGTGCCGGGTATTACCGGCAAGGGATTTCAACCGCCACCAATCCTGCCCGGTGCACTGATTTCCTGCAGGAGCGCGCGACTAGCGGCTGATTTCTGGTGATCGAAATCGGTTCTGGGTCGCCGGTTAGGCAGCTCTCCCTGTACCACCACTGATGAAGTCATCGCCCCGATTCGGTGCACGAAATAAATCACCGCCCAACTTTGGCGCTTTATCCACACAAAACACGTTAGTCGTAAGCAACTATCGAGAAATGGCGCGAGGATGAAGCGTTAATGCTGTCTCTTATACACATCTCCGAGCCCACGAGACCTCTCTACATC
>CAJXVN010000306.1 GCA_913060775.1 uncultured Gammaproteobacteria bacterium
CTACACTATCCTCTTCGTCGGCAGCGTCAGATGTGTATAAGAGACAGGCTAAAAGGTTTGCGTGGCCAGACTAATGGCGATGGAGTACGCGTCGTTTTTGACCTGTCCGCGCCAGTCAAGTACCGAATTTTCCCCCTCACAGGCCCCAACCGTCTGGTGGTGGATATGGATTCCACCTCGTCAGCCCAGCCCCTAAAGCTGCCAGCGACCGGAATGGTTAAATCAGTGCGGGCAGGCAAACGCGAGGGGGGTGGCCTGCGGGTGGTCCTGGACCTGTCCGCTCCGGTTAAACCCAAATCTTTTCTGCTCGGGCCACAGGGTTCACTGGGCAACCGTCTGGTGGTTGATTTAGCCGATAAAGCTGGCCCTGCCACCGTCTCTGCCGCGCCTGCTCGTGCGGTGGAGCCAGCCGCGCTGCGGCCGGTGGTCATCGTTATTGATCCGGGCCATGGCGGGATCGACCCCGGCGCCCACGGCAAGAACGGTGTGCGCGAGAAAGACGTGGTGCTGGGAATTTCCAGGGAACTGGCCCGGCTAATCAACCAGCAACCCGGTATGAAGGCAATATTAACCCGCAATGACGACCGGTTTATTGAGCTTAGTGAGCGGCGCAGAATAGCCAGTAAGCATCGCGCGGATCTGTTTTTATCGATTCATGCGAACTCCTTTACCAGTTCCAAAGTGAAGGGGTCCGCGGTTTACGCTTTGTCCGAAAAGGGGGCCAGTAGTGCGGCGGCTAAAGCTCTGGCGGATAAGGAGAATGCAGCCGACCTGCTCGGCGGGGTGGATTTAAGCGGTAAAAACGACCTGATTAAATCGGTGTTGATGGACCTGTCACAGAACGCTACCCAGGAGAGTAGCCTGCAGTTGGCGGAGAAAGTTCTCCATGGTCTTGGTGGCGTTAACACGATCCATAAACGACACGTGCAGACCGCTGGGTTCGTGGTGCTTAAATCGCCCTCCGTGCCATCCGTTCTGGTTGAGACCGCGTTTATTTCTAATCCTAATGAGGAGAAAGTGCTCGGTAGTTCCTGGGGTCAGCGCAAGTTTGCCAAGGCCATCTTTGCAGGTGTTCAGAATTTCGTTCAGCGTGATATGTCGTTGCGGCTGGCGAACGTGAAGGCCAACGCGAACGCCCCATCCAGGGGTGGGGAAAGCAAGCCTCGGCAGACGACTTATGAGGTGCGCCCTGGTGATACCCTCAGCCGAGTCGCTGAGCGTTATCGGGTCTCGCTATCCAGTCTGCGTTCAGTGAACAGCATTCGCGGTGACCGCCTGCTAGTGGGAGAAAAGCTCCGAATTCCGCTCTAGCTAGCGGGGGGGGGCTGGTTACTGAATCGGTGCCCGACGGTCAAGGATTTAATCGCACTTAATGGTGGTTATTCAATTTAGTGGGGGTAGCCTGCCTCCTGGATATTCGACGCTCCGATTTAAAGTATGCCCAATGCGGAACCCGTCATTCAGGGCCTTTAGAGTTGCGTGTGTGGTCTAGCTGAGCGGGAGCTGCAGCGACCGGTTTTCACCGCTTAGCTTTCGATTACGCACCCCTTAATCCCTCCTCAGCGATTACAATATTGGCATCCCTGGATGCAGGCATTTTGTCATCCTCCGCCACCGTCGCAAACGAACAACCATGTCTGGATTGAGCAGAATTTCCGAACTCTCCAGCCAGCTCAGCAATCAGATTGCGGCCGGCGAAGTTGTCGAGCGGCCAGCGTCGGTGGTTAAGGAATTGCTGGAAAATGCCATTGATGCCGGCGCCGACAAAATACAGGTCGACCTTGAGCAGGGCGGAATTCGTCTTATCAAGGTGCGGGATAACGGCAGTGGCATTCACCGACAGGACCTGGCGCTGGCTCTGCGTCGTCATGCCACCAGCAAGATTCACCAGGCCGGTGATTTAGACAGCATTACCACGCTGGGTTTTCGTGGCGAGGCCCTGCCCAGTATCGCCTCGGTCTCGCGGTTACGCCTCACCTCCGCCCTTGAAGGCGAAGAAGGCTGGTCCATAGAAGATGACACGCTGGAACCAGCCCCCCACGGCCGCGGCACCACGGTTGCGGTTCACGATCTGTTTTACCGCGTTCCTGCCCGGCGTAAATTCCTGCGTACCGAGAAAACCGAATTTAACCACGCCGACACTCAGCTGCGCCGCGTCGCCCTTAGCCGGTTTGATATCGGCTTTACCTGGTCTCACAACGGTCGCGTCATTCAGCAGCTGAAAACCGCAGCTAGTCGAGAGCAACAGGAGCACCGTGTCTCCCAGTTACTGGGTAGCGAATTTATTACTAATGCCATTTATCTCGATGTCACCCTGGCCGGGTATCGACTTCACGGCTGGGTTGCCCGGCCGGCATACAGCCGCGCCAATGGCGAAGGACAACTGTTCTACGTTAATGGTCGCTTTGTTCGTGATAAAACCCTCAGTCATGCGGCTCGCCATGCCTATCGAGACGTGCTTTACCACGGTCGCTTTCCGGCCTACCTGCTGTTTCTGGATATCGACCCGGCACAGGTCGACGTTAACGTGCATCCTGCCAAGCACGAGGTGCGGTTTCGCGAAAGCCGGGCGGTCCACGACTTTGTTTTTCGTACCGTCGAAAAAGTGCTCGCCGAGGGCATTCCCGGGGCAACAGAAACAACTGCCGCTAGTTCCGCTTCCTATAGTGCCTCTGCGGATCAACAATCGTTTGCGCCGGAACAGGCACAATTTCCAAATGCGGCACTTCAATCCGGTTACCGATCGCCAGTAGGTAACGACGGGAGGCACCGAGTCGCCGACAGCGACGCCTTTTACCGACAGCTTTCAGCGTCCGTTGGCGAGACATCTGTTTCCCCGGATATCGACTTTAACGATGACCAGCCGCTGGGTCGGGCGGTGGCACAGATTCACGCCACCTATCTGCTGGCTGAGACTCGCCGCGGGCTGGTGCTGGTAGATATGCACGCGGCCCATGAGCGTATTGTTTATGAACTGTCTCTTATACACATCTGACGCTGCCGACGAAGAGGATAGTGTAGAT
>CAJXVN010000307.1 GCA_913060775.1 uncultured Gammaproteobacteria bacterium
CGAGATGTAGAGAGGTCTCGTGGGCTCGGAGATGTGTATAAGAGACAGCTATAACGCTTGATCCTGCGCAAGGATCGGCGGGAAATACAGTCATTAAAACAACTTAAGGAGCAAGGCGATGTCAGCCGACCCAAAAGACCTGCCTCTAGAGAGGCTTGAATCACCCACCAATATGACGGCGTCATACTGGCTGGAAGCAATGAACGAAGTGGGGGTGGAGTACCTGTTCTGTAATATGGGGACTGATCACGCCCCGATTATTGAAACCATGGCCCAGTGGCAGAAGGAAGGTAAACCTTTCCCTAAGGTCATTCTTACCCCCCACGAAAATACCGCCATGCACATGGCCATTGGTTACTACCGCATGACCGGCAGGGCTCAGGCCGTGCTGGTGCACGTGGATGCTGGTACTGCCAACGCCGCCATGGCAATGCACAATGCTTTTCGTTCGCGTATTCCGATTGTGTTGATGGCCGGTACCGCGCCGGTGACCGTGCGCGGCGAACTGCTGGGTACCCGTGATACCTACGTGCACTTTATTCAAGATCCCTACGATATGAAGGGAATCGTGCGTAACTACACCAAATGGGAATACCAGTTGCCTACCGGTATCGTGGTCAAGGAGGCGATCCGTCGTGCCTTCACCATGGCTGAGAGTGATCCTCCAGGGCCGGTGTTTATGACCTTGCCTCGGGAAATCCTGGCCGAAACCTGGGAACCCGAACAGATTGCGTCGTTTTCTAATGAGCAGTACGGCCCGCTGAAATACACCGGGGTTGATGATGCCCAGTTGATGGATGTGGCTGATCGTCTGCTGGCTGCCGAATTTCCGTTGTTGATCACCAGTTATGCGGGTCGGAACGAGAAAATCCCGGCGCTGCTCGACGAGCTAGGCCAGTTTACGGGTATGGGCGTCATTGCTTCCTATCCGCAGGTGCTGAATATTTCTGTTCAGTCCCCGGCCTTTTTGGGCAACCTGAGTGAAGCCCATCTGCCGAATGTTGATTTTGGTTTGATGATTGACACGGATTTGCCGTGGATGCCTAAAGACGCCGAACCCAATCCGGATACCTACTGGGTGCAGATCGATATCGATCCGATCAAGAACGATATTCCGATGTGGGGTTTCCCGAGTAACCAGAAGATTCAGGGCGATAGTTATCTGATCCTCAGCCGGTTACTCGAAATCTGCAAAGAAAAAATTACCGATCAGCAGAAGGCTGCCGCCGCTAAGCGGATGGAGTGGATTGATAAGCAGCGTGAGGAAGCGGTTGTCTTTATTGAGAACCTTGCTGCGGATAAAGGTACCCCCGGGCTGATTAACCCAGCTTTTCTGTGTGCCGAGCTAAATAAGGTGCTGGGCGAAGATGATGTGCTGGTGAGTGAGGCGGTCATGAATGAGCCTTCCGTGGCCATGCAGATTGGTCGTACCAAACCGGGTTCGGTGATGGGCCTCGGCGGTGGTGGTTTGGGATACAGCCCCGGTTCCGCTCTGGGTGCCAAACTGGCCAAGCCCGATTCAATGGTTATGCATCTGTCCGGTGACGGTAGTTTCTATTTTGGTAACCCGTCATCAACCTATGAGGTGGCTCGCGAACATAATCTGCCGATCTTTACGATTGTGTTTGAAAACGGTGGTTGGTCAGCCGTTAAGGAATGCACCATTAAGGTTCATCCGGATGGTATTTCCAGAGATACCGATGAGTTTCAGGCTCGCCTGAACCCCAGCTACCAGTTTGAAAAACTGGTAGAAGCGGCCGGTGGCCATGGGGAAGATGTCGTTAACCCTGACGATCTGCCTGCCGCGATTGCTCGCTGCGTCGAGGCGGTTAAAGGTGGACGGTCAGCGATTCTGGTTGCCCACGTTAGCCGGCTTTGATTTGTAGGCGATCATAATTAGTTAGGAAAGTCCGAAAGGAGACAGCAACAGTGATTGCTGTCTCCTTTTTTATTGGGCAGGATAAGCAGTTCAGATTGATAATCGGGGAGAGTAAATGTCCAGACAAAAGGTTTTAGTGGTTGGCGCTGGTGCCATCGGAGGCGTGTTTGCCAGCTATTTTGCCAAGGTTTCCGACGTCACTATATTTGATGTTAATCAGGCCCACGTAGACGCCATCAATGCCAATGGCCTGCGTCTGAGTGGTGAGACTGAGTCGGTGACCCAGATTCCTGCGGTTAGTGACCCAGCGGCCCTGGCCGATACGCAGTTTGATGGCGTCATGATCTCGGTAAAGGGGATGTTTACCCGGGCCGCCGTGGAATCACTGACGCCACACCTTCAGGGTAGCCCGGTGCTGTTCACCATCCAAAATGGTCTCGGTAATGTTGAGGTGTTGCAGGAGCTGGTGGACTGGCCTGTCATGCACGGCATTACGCTGGAAGGGGGGCATTTCATTGAACCGGGTCACGTTAAACACCTGGTGCGGGGCGAAGAGTCCTGGGTAGGCCCGGCACGAGGCAGCTTTGAAGAGATGCGCTGGTTTGGTGAGTTGATGGATGAGTCGGGGATCAAGACCCGCACCGTTCCCGATCCGTCTGGTGCCATCTGGTCGAAATTTATTTTTAACTCCACCCTGAATCCGGTGGGCGTGCTGATTCGCGGCGTGCCCGAAGTGATGTACCAGAGCGATGAGATTTACGAACTGGTTAATGAAATGATGCAGGAAGGTACTCAGGTGGCCAACGGCCTGGGCATCGAGCTACTGTTTGATCCCATGCATTTCATCAATGATTTGCGCAGCGGCAAAATCCCGCCGCTTAAACATGCCGGTTCCATGAGTTACGACATTGCCGAAGCGCGAGCAACCGAAATCGAATTCCTGACCGGCTATATGGTGCGTAAGGCCGACGAACTGGGGATTGATGTGCCCGTGACCCGCACGGTTTATCGGCTGCTTGTCGGTACTGAAATGGGTGTTTTTATCCGCAAGGAGAGCGGTGAGCGTCGGCAGACGGCGAAAACCGTTTAGGTTTAGGGGACTGATTCAATGACCTATACCTGCGTCGATGAT
>CAJXVN010000308.1 GCA_913060775.1 uncultured Gammaproteobacteria bacterium
CACTATCCTCTTCGTCGGCAGCGTCAGATGTGTATAAGAGACAGCCCTTATCCAGCCCCTATAACACTCAATGACCAAGCAAATTCCAAAAGCCAGCAATATCGTTAACCATGCGTCGCTGGTCTCAGCAGAGCTGCGCCAACGCAAACTGGGCCAGAGCGGTTGCGTGCTCTGGTTTACCGGCTACAGCGGATCGGGAAAATCGACTCTTGCAACCGCTCTCGAAAAAGCCCTTATTGACGACCATCATTTCGCCTACGTACTCGATGGCGATAATGTCCGCCACGGCCTTAACCGCGACCTGGGATTTGCCGCTGAGGATCGTACCGAGAATATCCGCCGCATCGGCGAAGTGGCTAATCTGTTCGCCGATGCCGGGGTGATTACGCTCACCGCCTTTATCTCGCCCTATCGGGCAGACCGCCAGCTGGCCCGTGAAGTGATTGGCAGTGACCGCTTTCGTGAGGTCTACCTGACCACGCCGCTGGAAGTTTGCGAGGAGCGCGATCCAAAAGGTCTTTATAAAAAGGCTCGAGCCGGGGAAATTGGTGAGTTCACGGGTATCTCTGCCCCCTATGAGCCACCACTAGATCCAGACGTGATCATCGACACCTCGGCCAACGACTTGACAACCTGCGTGGCACAACTGATTGCCCAGCTACGCCAGGATCAGGTCATTACCGCTTAACCCATTACTCCCGACGCACACGAGAATTAGCTCCCATGGACAGTTATCGATTAAGCCAGCTAAAGCAGCTGGAAGCAGAGAGCATTCACATCATCCGCGAGGTGGTCGCCGAGATTGAAAACCCGGTGATGCTCTACTCCATCGGCAAAGATTCCTCGGTCATGTTGCGACTGGCCGAAAAAGCCTTTGCGCCGGGGCCGTTGCCGTTTCCGCTGCTGCACGTCGACACCACCTGGAAGTTTAAGGAGATGGTGAAATTTCGTGATGAAACCTGTGCCAGACAGGGCCATAAGTTAATTGTCCATAGCAATCAGGATGGCATCGATCAGGGCATTAACCCGTTTGATCATGGCAGCCAGAACTACACCACCATCATGAAGACCCACGGCCTGTTACAGGCGCTGGAAAAACACGGGTTTGACGCTGCCTTTGGCGGTGCCCGCCGCGACGAAGAAAAATCCCGCGCCAAGGAACGCATCTATTCGTTCCGTGACAGCAACGGTGGCTGGGACCCAAAAAACCAGCGTCCAGAACTCTGGAATCTCTACAACGGTCGCCACAACAAGGGCGAATCAATCCGCGTCTTCCCCATTTCCAACTGGACCGAACTGGATGTCTGGCTCTATATCCACCAGGAAAAAATTCCGATAGTCCCGCTCTATTTTGCCGATAGCCGGCCGGTGGTCCAGCGGGGCAACGACCTGATCATGGTCGACGACGAGCGTATGCGCCTGGAGCCTGGCGAAGAACCGGAAATGCGCCAGATACGGTTTAGAACACTGGGCTGCTACCCGCTCACCGGGGCGTTTGAATCCGGCGCCACCACTATCGAAGAGATCGTCGAAGAGACCATGCTCGCCACCACCAGCGAACGGGCGTCTCGGGTTATCGACCATGACGGCGATGCCTCCATGGAAGATAAGAAAAAAGAGGGGTACTTCTAATGGCTGGCGAAGTTCAGACCGGCAAACAGACCGTTGAAGAGTTCCTTGCCGAACACAACCGCAAGGATCTGTTGCGATTTCTCACCTGCGGTAGCGTGGATGACGGTAAATCCACCCTCATCGGCCGCTTGCTGCACGACAGCAAACTGGTCTACGAGGACACGCTGGCAGCGTTAAAACGCGACTCCGAACGCCACGGCACCACCGGGGCCGGCGAAATCGACTATGCCCTGCTGGTCGATGGCCTTAAGGCCGAACGCGAACAGGGCATCACCATCGATGTCGCCTATCGCTACTTTTCTACGCCGCAACGCAAGTTCATCATCGCCGATACACCCGGCCATGAGCAGTACACCCGCAACATGGCCACCGGCGCCTCCACCTGTGACCTGGCAGTGGTGCTGGTTGATGCTCGCTACGGTGTAATCACCCAGACCAAACGCCATAGTTTTATCGCTTCGCTACTGGGTATTCGCCATATCGTGGTCGCCATTAACAAAATGGATCTGGTCGATTACGACGAAGCGGTTTACAACCAGATTCGCGACGATTATCTCGATTTCTCGGCTCGACTGGGGTTTGGCGATCTGCATTTTCTGCCCATCTCCGCCCTCAAGGGGGACAATGTGGTGGAGCGCGGAAACTCCATGCCCTGGTACCAGGGCCCTCCCCTGCTGGCCCATTTGGAGACCGTACAGACCGGCGGTGATCGTAACCTGGTCGATTTCCGGTTTCCGGTGCAATACGTCAACCGGCCTAACCTGGATTTTCGCGGGTTTGCTGGCACCATCGCCTCCGGGGTGGTACGCCCTGGTGATGAAATCATGGCGCTGCCCTCAAAAAAGCGCAGCCGAGTTAAAGCCATTGTTACCGCCGAAGGCGAACTACCTGAGGCCTATGCGCCCCAGGCTGTCACACTGACGCTTGAAGACGAGATTGACGCCAGCCGTGGCGACATGTTTGTGCACCTCAACAACCTGCCGCACACCGGTCACCGGCTTGAAGCCATGCTGGTGTGGATGGGTGAGGATCCGCTGGTGCCGGGGCAACAGTACCAGATTAAGCAGGGCACTCAGCTGGTCAACGGCGTCGTGGCAAAAGTCCGTTACCAGGTTGATATCAACTCGCTAAGACAGAAGGGTAATGACCCGCTTAATCTCAATGAAATTGGCCGCGTAGAAATCAATGTCAGCCGGCCTCTCTGCTTTGACGCCTATGAGCAGAACCGAGGCACCGGCAGCTTCGTCATCATTGACCGACTTAGCAACGCCACGGTCGCTGCCGGGATGATCATCGATCGCATATCGGGTAGTGACGAAGCCGATGCAGCCAGCGTTAATCAGGCCCTTAGCC
>CAJXVN010000309.1 GCA_913060775.1 uncultured Gammaproteobacteria bacterium
GTATAAGAGACAGGTCGAGTTCATGGCGGTGCGTTGATGTCACTGGCGGACCTTGCAATGGCAGCGGCCGCGATCAGTCGAGGCGATTACGGCAGTGGCATCAGTGTGCAGATGAATTTCATGAAGGGGGCAAAAGAGGGCACCTTGTGGGCTCGCGGCACCGAACTCTCGAGCGGCCGTTCCATTCGCCACTATCAGGTTAGCGTGGAGGATGACGACCAGAACCTGATCGGCAGTTTTCAGGGAACGGTTTATGTGATGCAAAACCCGGAAAAATTGCTGAAAAAGGGCTAGTCATTTCAGCTTACCGGCAGATCAAAACCGGCTAAACCCGTACGCTACAAGGGTTTAAAAAGTTACCCCCAATTTCTGGGGATAACTCTGTGGACTAAACCGGAATATTGGCACCAATCCCGGCAATCAGGCGGCATCGCTTTAAACTGCTTAAAAAACAGGCAATATCGTTTTTTTATTATTTTTCAATGACTTATAAAAGCGTTTTAATCTAGTTCCTTTACCCCCGGCAATCAGTTGCCGGTTTATTAAGGTTTGATGACAGGCTGTGCGTAACTGCCGTAAAAATCAGCCCTGTCAATCGTTTTTTCGCTTTTATTCGGTTTTTATTTCTCAATCACGGCCAGCCCGTTGGATAACACCACCTGATCGCGGGCCGGCACGCTGCACCTGAAAGATACCTGCTCTTCATCCCGCCATATTTCAGTGCGCAAAATTTCTCCGGGATAGACCGGCGCGGAAAACCGCAGACGCATGGAGGTCAGTCGCGCAGCGTCGTAATCACAGCAGGTTTTTAACAGGGCGTGCCCGGCCACCCCCATGGTCGCCAGGCCGTGCAGGATTGGCCGTTCAAACCCGGCTTTACTGGCCACCTCCAGGTCCGCATGCAGGGGGTTGTAGTCACCACTGAGTCGATAAATCAGCGCGGCCTGCTCCACCAACGGTAATTCACACTCTAAATCAGCCGGTCGCTCAGGTAGTTTGTGTGGCACATAGGGTGCCGGGTCGTCGCCACCGCAGCCCCCATCACCCCGACAGAAGGTGGTCGAGGTCAGCGTCGCTAACAGGTCGCCAGTCTGGTGGTTAAACACCTGCCGTTCGGAATAGACCAGGGCGCCCTTATCGGGCCCCTTGTCGTTGATGCCGGTGACCCGCGTCTGACCAATTACCGTACCCGCTACTGGCAGCGGCTGGTGGATTTCAATGCCCTGCTCGCCATGAACCAGACGCACCGCATCGATTCCGGTCGCCGGATCACCCATCCAGAACCCCGGGTATCCCAGCACCACCGCCTGAGTGGGAGTGGCCTGCAGGTTTTTCTCGTAAACAAACTCGAGCTGTCGCGGGTCCAGCGGATCAGCGCCGAACCCTACTCCAAGTGCATAGAGCATGGTGTCACGCTCAGTGTAGGTATGAACCTGCTCCTCGACCTGCCAGTTGAGAATGGTGTTGTAATCCATAGATTGTTATCCAATTTTCGGTGATAAAAGGTAGCGATCAATGTGGCCCATCCCACAAGTCCTATTCCCGGTTCGTTGACCGGACTAACGCACTCGGTGGGTGCCAATACCAATGGGGAGCACCACTCCGGTGCTTGTTGCCGCGATTAAGTCGCGATGTCGCTCGCCTGAATAATGCCAAACCCGCCAAAGGATAAAAACCCTCCGAATCCATTGGGTTGGAACATATTTTGCTTATATGCCTAGAAAAACAATCTTCCAAAGTGCGTTAGACACCCCTCATGCAAGATCAATTATCTGGATTACCCGTTCAGCAACTGCTGGATAGAATTCATGCTGACCTAAACGCTGACCAAGCTGGCGAAGTTGCTGACTACATTCCCGAACTGGCCGCAGTGGATCCTGATTTATTCGGCATTGCGCTCGTGACACTCGACGGCAAGGTATACCAAAGTGGGGACAGTCGGCATTTGTTCACCATCCAGTCGGTTTCTAAACCGCTCACTTTTGGCCTTGCACTGAGTGAACAGGGTGCAGCAACGGTCGAACGCCATGTGGGCGTAGAACCGACAGGTGATGCGTTTAACTCCATCAGCCTCGAACCTCATTCTGGGCGGCCAATGAATCCTATGGTCAATGCCGGAGCTATTGCCACTACAGGACTCATCAAAGGCGCAACGGTAACCGAGCGATTTCAACGCATTCTTGAGTGTTTTAGTGCTTACGCAGGCCGTCCATTAACGATGAATGAGGCAGTTTATAGGTCTGAAAAAGACACCGGTCATCGCAATCGGGCGATTGCTCATTTACTGCGCAATTTCGATATGTTGACCGAAGACCCTGAACCGGATCTGGATCTCTATTTTCGCCAATGCTCGGTTGAGGTCACCTGCCGCGATCTTGCGGTTATAGCGGCCACGCTAGCCAACTATGGCGCTAATCCGATCACCGGAGTTGAGGTAATAAAGCTCAATGACGTCGAGAAACTGCTTAGTGTCATGTCAAGCTGCGGCATGTACGACTATTCCGGCCGGTGGATTTATGACGTTGGACTCCCGGCTAAAAGCGGTGTCGGAGGGGGCATTATGGCTGTATTGCCTGGGCAGTTTGGCCTGGCTGTGTTTTCTCCGCGCCTCGATCGTTGGGGCAACAGCGTGCGTGGAATTCAAGTCTGCGAGGCTTTGTCGCGAAACTTTCATCTGCATATGTTTCGGGGTCTACGCAGCGGCTCTAATGTTATCCGTGCCAAATACGATGCAAGCATGATTAGTTCTCGCCGGAACCGGTTACCTCGGATTGAAAAGCTACTGGAGACCCACGGCAACCAAACAACCGTTTACGAATTACAAGGCGATCTGCTGATTGGGACGACCGAATACGTCACCCGCGAGGTAATCAGAGCGATTGACCAAAGCAGCACCATTGTTTTGGACCTACGGAGGGTAATGGAAATCGACCTGGCCGCTTCACAGCTGTCTCTTATACACATCTGACGCTGCCGAC
>CAJXVN010000310.1 GCA_913060775.1 uncultured Gammaproteobacteria bacterium
GCTCAGGCGCGTATCGCTGATGGCACTTACGGGGTGTGTCAGCAATGTAATGAGGAAATCAGTGCGGGGCGCCTGCAACTCCTGCCAGAGACCCCCGTCTGTTTAGGGTGTCAGGAGATCGCGGAGGCTGGCTGAGTGGTGCCCGCTATTTTTCGGACTGGGTAAACCGTTTTACCCAGGGGAAATAGACCCAGTAGGGAAGTAGTCGCAGGGTTTTGAGAATGCTGGTAAACAGCCAGGGGAATTTGATTTCAAAGTGATTTTTCCCCAGTCCCTTGATAATCGCGTCAGCGGCGGTTTCGGCACTCACCAGGAAGGGCATTGGAAAAGGGTTGCGGTCCGTTAGTGGCGTTTTTACGAACCCTGGATTAATAACCTGAATCTTTAGACCGGTTTCACCTAGATCTAACGTTAGCGCTTCGCATAGATGAATCAGCGCTGCTTTACTGGCGCCATAGCCGGCTGCGGTGGGTAAACCCCGGTAACCCGCTACTGAAGCAACCGCCGCGATATGACCGCTATTTCGATCCATCATGCCTGGCAGCAGGGCCTCGATGGCGTGAACGGCAGCCATTAAATTTAAGTCGATAAGCTCCTTGACGTCATCGGCGCGAAAATCCGTGGCGGGGGTTGGCCGGTGCGTTCCTGCATTGAGAACCGCCAGGTCGATACTGCCCAGCTGTTGCTGGATCTCGGCAATGACTCGCTGATTTTCACCGCCGAGGGTGAGGTCAGCGGGAAACGGGTGGATGGCCCCGTTCATCGATACCGACTCCTCCGCGAGCGCGCCCAGCGACTCTTCATTGCGGGCGGTGGCGGCGACGGTATAGCCGTCCCTTGCCAGTGACAGACAGAGCGCGCGGCCCATGCCCTGGCTGGCGCCGGTCACCCAGATAAGCTTCCAGTCCGATTTGCCGGTCATGATGATTCCTCGTCGCCGCACTGCTGGCAAACCAGTTCAATGTCGCTGCCGTCAGAGCCCTTGAAGAGTAGCTTCACCCATCGCCCCTGCTCGTCGTACCAGGCGTCGGTGTCATGTAGCTCACCTTTGTAACGGTAACGAGCCGCCCGGCGGGATCGTTCGCCCGTCCTGACTTTCTCGGCCGGTAAAGGCTCAACACTGATCTGATTCACCTTGCCGGTTAGCGTATTCAGTACCGCCTCGTGATTGATGACCGCGGCGTTATAGTGGTGGGTGGGCAATATGCCAGCGGGCACGGTGACCGGGCCCGTCGGGCCCTTGCCAGTGAGCTCGTTTCCCTGGCGTTTCAGGCTCAGTCCGGTTGTTTTGCCGTTGTCAGAGATATTACTGGTGACGGACTGCAAGCTGCCGTCCTGCCAGACTTCGCGACCGCGATATTGATAGCGGTAATGCAGCAACCATAGCACCGTAATATCAAGATTCATCTCGGTCTCAACGATCAACTGGTCGCCGGACTGCTCGAAAGTGGTGGTGTAGTCACCCACTGGTTTGCCGTTGCGAACCACCTCAAACTGCAGTCCCTGTTCACCGTAAAACGTTTGCCAGTCCCGGGTTTCAGCATCACCGGCACGAGCGTTAAGGGCGAGGCCAATCAGGACGCAGGCTGAAAGAATATAGTGATGGTACCGAGTTTCAGTCCCCATTTTCTCATCTCCGCTCTGTTAATTAAGACGCCGTCGGGCTGGAGAAACATCCAGTCCTTAAAGGTGGTTCGCACGGGACGGCCGTTGATGGGGATATCGATTTGATAGCTCCAGTAGAGAGCCTTACCGGCCCGCTCTCCCTGGGCGATTCCGATGACGTCACCGGCCGTGCCGGTATATTTGCCATCCGCTAAGGGCGTAATGCGCCATTCCCGCTTGGTTTTTTCTCCATCAAAAAACTCAAAGCGTTCATCCAGTACAAACTCGCTGCCGTCCCATCCTCCGTCGATAGTTACCTTGAACTCTCGGCGCAGATTGCCAAACCGGTCGGTGACCAGGCCATAGCCGAGCACCCGGCCGTCGAAGAACTCTTCGACCTTCAAGGAGGGTTGGCTATTTTCAAATTGTTCGATCTTCATGGTGCTGCACCCCATTAAAAGTGGTATTCCGGCGATCAATAAAATGGTTGTCCGGGTGAATCGGTTTAGTTGTCTGCGCACAGATAGTCTCCTGAATAGCGCCGTAAACGGCTGCGAACCATGTCATGGCGGCGCTCATCGAGCGGGAAATTCCAGACAATGGCAATTGCCATAATCTTTAATACGCAGGGAATCCACGCATAGATCATTGCTAATCGCAGGGCAACGGAATTAGATACCGGCCCCGTTTCGGTCCAGCCGGACGCGCTCACCAGCAGGGGACCGGTCACCACTGCAATGCCCAGGGCCAGCTTGGTTACCAGACTGGCCCCGGCAAAACTTAATGCCGGGTGGTTGCGGCGAAATCGCCAGCGATCCCAGTCAACCACATCGGCCTGGATGGAGGGCGGCAGGGCCAGATCCGCCGCCAGCGCTATCCCAGTAACAACGCAAACCGCCATAAAGCCAATCAGGTCGCCCTCACCGAGTAGCGGCACCAGGGCGAAAGCGCCGGTGGCTGCCAGCATTGCCGCACACCAGAGTCGATGTTTGCTCATGTGCGGGCCGAGCAGGCGCATCAGTGCGATTCCACCGATGGCAGAAAGGAAATAAATGAGTAGGAACTGTCCCCGACTGCTGGCAGGTGCGCCGAGCAGGCTGGTAATGATGATTGGGAACAGCACCGCGGCAATGCCATTGGCGACGCCGTTCAGGGCCCAGGCCGTGAGTAGGCGTAGCCAGAGCCGATTTGAGAACAGGGCCAGCCAGCTGGGTTTTTGAGCGGCAATGGCGGTTGGCGTGCGTTTATCGGGCTGGCTCACCGGCGGTTCGGGTACCACCCTCATCATCCAGGTGAACGCGACTATCCCAAAAGCTGTCTCTTATACACATCTCCGAGCCCACGAGACCTCTCT
>CAJXVN010000311.1 GCA_913060775.1 uncultured Gammaproteobacteria bacterium
GCCCAGCCGATACCCGTGGCCCGAACCGCGGTGGGATACAGAGAAACCGCCAGGTAATTAAGACAAATCTGCGGGCCGCCTACCAGCAGGCCGGTCAGACCGATCATCACGTAAATCAGGGTCCATTGCTGACCGGCACCGGCGAGCACCGCCATGGCAACCACCCCGCCAATTAGCAACGCAACAATCACACCCCGCACCGGCAACCTAGGGATATACCAGGCAAGCGGGACCACAAAGAGCAAGGCCGCTCCGTTAATAATTTTGGTGCCGTTAGCGGCTTCCGCTTCTGCCAGCCCCGCCGCTACCAGCACGCTCGGCAACCAAAGCACGATGGCAAACCAGGCAACCCAGTTGAAAAAATAGACTCCCCAGATGGCAAAGGTGTTCCGGCGCAGGCCGCGACTAAAGAGCGCGCGGATACCTGCTCCCTGAGCCTTTTCCGGCAACAGAAACTCGGTACCGACCGGCAATAATGCCCCACCTTTTAACCGGCGCAGGCGGTGACGCACTTGCTCATGCCTGCCCGTTTCTGCCAGATAATGAGGGGATTCCGGCAACACAAGCCAGAGCACCAACACAAACAGCAGCGGCCCTACCCCGCCAATCACAAAAATTAGGCGCCAGGTTTCGATCAGAAACAGGTCGGGCAACCAGCCAACAAAGTCCCCGCTATAACCTGCACCCCAGCCATCCGCTAACAGTACGGAGGCGATCTGCGCACCGACGATGGCCCCGACCGGCAGACCGAGCGTCGATAACAACATGACGATACCGCGTTTTTTATCGGGGGAATATTCCGACGCCAGAGCCAGCACATTGGGAGTGGCGCCACCCATGCCAATACCGGTTAGAAATCGAAAAATAATGAGTTCATTAACACTACTGGCCCAGGCCGTGGCCAGCGAAAACCCGGCAAATGCCACCGTTGCCCAGATCACTGCCCGACGGCGACCAAAGCGATCACCCAGTGGCCCAAACATTAACGCGCCCAGGGCCATGCCGATCACGCCGGCGGTGACGATGGGCGTAATGCCCGTGGAATCCACCCCGTAACTGGCAGCCACGGCCGGCCCGGTAAAGGCGATGGCCTGAGTGTCAAAACCATCAAACATGGTTACCAGAAAACAGAGCAACACCACTAGAGTCTGATAACCGCCAAACCCGGCGTTATCAATCCAGTCGGTGAGGTTTATACGATTGGTGGCCTGGGTAGTCATCAGTCATTCCCGCCGACAAGCGATTGCAGCAGTTGCGCGGTCTCAAATAGCGGCAAGCCCATCACCCCGGAATAGCTACCATTAATCTTGTTAACAAACAGGGCAGCCTGTCCCTGAATGGCATATCCACCCGCCTTGTCCTGAGGTTCGCCGCTCTCCCAGTAAGCATTGATTTCGGCGTCATTGATTGGTCGAAAGGTGACGTCGGTACGACTGATCGAGACATTCTCATTGGTAGCAGTGGCCACCGCCACCGCTGTCAGCACCTGATGAGTCACCCCGGAAAGCCGCCGAAGCATGGCGCTCGCATGTATCTGGTCTCGGGGTTTTTCAAACACCATGTCGTCATAGACAACGATGGTATCGGCGCCAATCACCGGGCGAGTGTCCTGCGCATGCAGTGCCCGACCGGCTTTAGCCTTGGCTAGAGCCAACCGCCGAACGTACTCCTCTGGCATTTCAATCGGATCGCGCTCTTCCGGTACATTGACCGAAAACTGTTCAAATTCAACGTTTATCTGGGCCAGCAATTCCGCCCGTCGCGGCGATGCCGAGGCCAGCAACACGGCGGGTAACGCCACTACCTGAGTCAGGGACATCCGTCCTTCCATGGTTACAATTCAAGGAAAATAAAGCCGCGCCAACTATAACGACTTAGCGTGAATTCGGGGTACATTTTCAAACAACCCAAGCGGTCAGATGGATTTGCTCTGGCGTCAGAATAAAGCAACCACCCGCTAATCAGGCCGATCGGCAATTTCGACCGCCCTGAAAACTCAGGAGGAGATAACAATGACCAAACCGGTTATAGCGGTACCCATTGGTGACCCCTGTGGAATCGGTCCGGAAATACTTGCGGCGGCACTCGCTACCGGCGAACCGCAAAAACGGGCAAGGATAGTACTGATCGGCTCCAGCGCTGCCATGCAACAGGGCATGCAGGTGGCCAACGTATCCCTGCCCATCCGCGATATTGCCGACGCCACTGAACTCCCCGATGCAGGCAAGGAAATTTACCTGCTCGATGATGGCCTGCTGGCGGCGGAAGAGATCGAATACGGTGTGGAAAAGGCCGCCTGTGGTGCCGCCGTTGGCCGCTGGATAGAAAAAGCCCAGCAACTGGCCACCGAAGGCACCGTCGACGGCGTGGTAATGGCGCCGGTCAATTCCGAGTCCATGGCCGCGGGCGATGCGCTGGACACGCTCATGGATGAAGAAATTGGGTCACGGTTCCTCGCGGTTTATTCCGGGCCGCTACGCATTATTCATATTTTTGACCACGTACTGCTACAGGATGTCTGCGCCGGGTTGAACACCGATCTGGTACTACGGGCGCTGCAAACCACCCACTCGACTCTAGTTGGTTGGGGCATACCCGCGCCGAGAATTGGGGTGGCCGGCCTCAACCCCCACGCCCACGGCCCGCAGGAAGATAACGCCATTACCCCCGGCGTTGAACAGGCGCAGGCACTCGGTATTAATGCCATTGGCCCCATCTCACCAGACAGCGTGTTTCGCCAGTGTATCGAGGGCAAATACGACGTGGTGCTGGCCATGTGTCATGACCAGGGCCATATCGCCCTGAAAACCTGGGGTTTTGAGGGCAACTGCGGCGGGTTTATCGGTTTGCCCTACCTGTTCATGACCACCGGCCACGGCCTGTCTCTTATACACATCTCCGAGCCCACGAGACCTCT
>CAJXVN010000312.1 GCA_913060775.1 uncultured Gammaproteobacteria bacterium
ACGAGATGTAGAGAGGTCTCGTGGGCTCGGAGATGTGTATAAGAGACAGGCAATTTCTTTGGTCAGGTTTTCCTGAATCTGTAATCGGCGGGCATACATGTCAACGATCCGCGCTATTTTTGACAGGCCCAGGACTTTGCCGTCGGGAATATAGGCGACATGGCATTTACCGATAAAGGGCAGTAGATGGTGTTCGCACATCGAGTAGAGCTCGATATCTTTTACGATAACCATCTCGTCGGTGTCCGCTTCGAAGATGGCGCCGTTGACCAGTTCACTGATGTTTTGCTGGTAACCACGGGTGAGGAAGGCTGCGGCCTTGGCGGCTCGTTTTGGCGTGTCGAGCAATCCTTCGCGCTCCGGGTCTTCGCCCAGTTCAGCAATGAGTGATTTGAACAGATTTTCCATGGGTGCGATTTACGACACCCTTTCAGGGTGGCGCATCCTTGTCGAGTTAATAGGTAGTGGTGTTAGGGGTTGCTAACCGAAAAATCTAATACTACTCGAAATCCGGTCTGTTGGTCGGCTGCGTTGCCATCTAATGGCTGTCGAGCAGATGAGCGCAAAAACTCAATGGTGTCGGCGTAGGAGCCGCCACGAACCACTTTTGGACCGGAACCGGTACGAGGGAGTCCGGAGGCGGTGGTTGAGTCGTGGTTGTCCTGCCAGGTATCGGCGACCCATTCACGAACGTTTCCGACCATATGGTAGAGGTCGAAGTCGTTGGGATTGATGGCCTGATAGGTATTCGCAAGTGGTGTCGTGGCCGCACGATTACGGGTTGAGAAACGGGCCTGAGTGACCATTAAATTGTCACCGAACGGAAAGGCTGTGGTAGTTCCGGCGCGTGCCGAGTACTCCCATTCAGCTTCGCTCGGCAGTCGGTAATGTTTACCGGTTCGTTCGCTTAACCAGGCGGCGTAGTCCGTCGCCTGTTGCCAGGTGATGCCGACTACCGGCATCTGGGGGTCGTTATGTGGATTGGCCGGACAGGTAGCCGCACTGTTTTTGCAGTACAAACTGAATTCCCTGTGCGAAATCTCGTGGGTCGAAATCCCGATAGGGCCCGGAATGGTCACTTCGAGGGAGGGAGACTCTTCTGCTCGGTCGGCGTCGCCCATGACAAAGGTGCCGGCCGGTATCACCGCCATTTTCGGTGCGCGAATCTTGCTGCTTAGATAATCCCGACACGTGCGTACCCGGTTTTTTACGATGCTGACAGAACAGCCGCTGCGTTCGGATAAAACGATAGAGGCGGGCCGCGCTGGAACCGGTTTGGGTGGAGGGGGTGCCTGGGCAGTCTCTACTGGAGGGGGAGTTACGACCTCTTCCGGGGTGGCGACTGGCGTCGATTGCTGCACAACTGCAACGTCGGTATCCGCTATAGCCGCTGCCACAATCACCGCTTTTGTCTGCTCAATTGGTTGACGGTCAGTGGTCGGTGCCGGGGCTTCGTCAGAGTCGGGTAGTACCACCGATTGCGATAGACGTTCGGGTATCGATTGCGGCAGCGCAGAGGGTGTCGCTACGACAGAAATCGGGGCTGGCGGGTCAGGCCACCGGGGCGGCGGCAATGAAAGCGTCGAGAGGAGTGCCTCTATGTTGGCCTGTTCTTCGGGAGACGGCGCCACACCTGCGCTGGCCATGGTTTCCAGTTCGTTGGAACGGCGGGCGACCATTTCAGTGACGGCGGATAATATCGGTAGTTCCCGCAACGATTTTTTCTGATCGGTCGATATTGAGTTCCAGGCAGTCAGAAACTCCAGCGCGGCTGATTCGGACCAGCCATCCTTTTCAAGGTTCTGGATTGCCTGCTTTAAGGCTTCGGGGGCCAGGGCCGTTTTAACCGGTGCGCTGGCCGAGTCCTGCAACTCGGTGGGGGCGGGGTCATTGCTGAAGAGGGCTATGCCAGCGACTGCGCCGACTGCCGCAATAATGAGGACAATGATAACCAGTGACGCGGGCCGTGTCCCAGGTTTAGAGGGAGTAACGGATTCCGTAGCCTGTGGAGGCGGAGCACTGTTAGTGTCTGGAACTAACGTCTCTCCCGATATATCGTCGTCCAGGTCGATGTGAGTAGCATAATCGGTGTCGTCATCAAAAACCGGTGCCGGACTGTCACTGACCACGGCCTCAACGAGCAGGCGGCGTCGACGCAGGTATTCTTCGTGGGGTTCCACCCGTCCAAGGTAGTAATCCCAGGCCAGTTGTCGAATCGGGCTCTTAGGAAGCGCCATTACGATTACCCTTTCAATTCCTGAAGCACCCGGAACCCGGTGATACCGTCTCCACTGCCAGAGTGGTCGCGTTTCAGCGAGATATCGCAGTTGGACATGGTGTCTTTATAGGCACCACCACGGGCAGTGCCCTCAGCGGTGAGTTCCTGCACATTCCCGACCGGATTGTGTAATCCCCAGTTATTTGCTTTTCCGGAGTTGATGGGCAACAGGCTCGCGCCTTTAATGACATTGCCGCCCAGTTTTAACAGGCAGTTAAAATCCTTCCCAAGATTGCCATCGCCAGTTGCCGCGTAGACCCACTCTTCGTCGGAGGGCAGGCGATAGGTTTTGCCAGTCTGTTCAGAAAGCCAGTTGGCATACTCCACGGCCAGATCGAAGGAAACATCGGCGACGGGCATTCGTGGATCGCCACCGGAAGCCGTGCATTTGCCACTTTCGGTACAGAAGAGGTCAAAATCCTGGAGAGAAATTTCGTATTTGCTCATTGCGTAGGGCTGTTCTGACGGGATGACAACCATCAGGGGACCGCGGGATTTCTGCGCCACCACGTCAAAGCAGATGCCTGCTTTGCGTTTACCGTAACCGGCAATTTTATCGGTGCAGGCACGTCCGGAGATCGACGAACGACCAGCACTGGCACTGTCTCTTATACACATCTGACGCTGCCGA
>CAJXVN010000313.1 GCA_913060775.1 uncultured Gammaproteobacteria bacterium
GATCTACACTATCCTCTTCGTCGGCAGCGTCAGATGTGTATAAGAGACAGGCATCGGCCAGCGCACAGAAATTACTTCCGCGGCCGGATAACAACACGACCAGCCGACTCAACGAATAAGCACCGCAGCATCGTTATCGACCACCACGGAACCAATATCCCATGCCTGCTCACCTGCCTCCTGAAGCGCATCAATGACCCCAGCAGCCTGATCTGGCGCAACGATTGCCACCATGCCAATCCCACAATTAAAGGTACGGTACATTTCTTCATCGCGAATGGCGCCAGCCGACTGCAGCCAGCTATACAGTGGCGACTCCGGCCACTGACTGCGCTCAAGCTCAACCCCCAGACCCGACGGCAATACGCGGGGAATGTTCTCTATCAGCCCACCCCCGGTGATATGGCTAAGGCCATTAATACGCCCAGCTCTCAACAGGGGTAGCAAGGAGCGAACATAGATTTTAGTGGGCGCTAACAGTAATTCACCCAACGTTTCGGTGCGCTGCTCAAATTGCTGATCAAGTCGATGATCCGTGCGCTCCAGCACTTTTCTGACTAACGAAAAGCCGTTTGAATGCAGGCCACTGGACGCCAGTCCGATCACCCGATCACCTGCGGAAATCCTGGAGCCATCGATAATATCTGCCTTCTCAACCACGCCCACACAAAACCCCGCCAGGTCGTAGTCACCCAGACCATACATTCCCGGCATTTCAGCGGTTTCACCGCCGGCCAGTGCCGCGCCACTCTGGCGGCAGCCTTCAGCAATACCGGCAATCACTTCGGTCGCCATGTCAGCATCCAGGCGGTCCACCGCCAGATAATCCAGGAAAAAAAGCGGCTCTGCGCCCTGAACCAGAATATCGTTAACGCACATTGCTACCAGATCAATACCGACGCTATCGTGAACCGCCATCTCAATTGCCAGTTTCAACTTGGTACCAACACCGTCGGCACCAGCCACCAGCACTGGCTGGCTGTAACCGGCTGGAATTTCAATCATCGCACCAAAACCACCAATACCACCGAGCAGCTCTGGTCGCGCCGTCGAACGTACTAATGGCTTAATCTGCTCGACCAGGCGGTTACCGGCATCAATGTCCACGCCGGCATCTCGGTAAGTTAGCCCCTCGGTTTCATGGCTGGTCATGTTGCTATCGGTTCCTTGGTTTGAAGTGGGTGATCATTTTAGTCAGGCAACCGCTTAACGGTTATCGTTCAGTCCGTTGCGGAATCTAATTTACCGGCTATTGCCGGTTCGGGGAGGAGCGCCGCCGGGCCTCCCCATTTCCATTAAGGGCGATATTGTAACTTGGACCAACCCGGGCAGCGGGGACGGTTTGCCGAAGTAAAACGGCCCTGGCTTTTCTAAAATGACCTATAAAAAACCATCGCTTAACCCCTCTTTTCCGTCCTACATTGCTTCAGCAGCAAGTAATTCCGGCTGATTTTTTTAAACCAGGTTTCACCTGCCAACTTCGGCAGTCGATTAGAATGCGCCGATGAACTCAGCCGGCACTACCCGACCCACTCTCCGCCCCAGAAATCTGATGGTCTGCATTGGCTTTCTGGGATTCCTTGGGTACCTGTCATTTAGTAACGCTGTCCATGCTCAGGAGAACCTGCTCTACCGGGCCGAAGTTGCCGTTAGCAGTCAAAATCCGGACGAACTCCAGCGCGCAATACCGCTGGCATTCGGGCAAATCCTAAATCGCCTGACCGCTAATCCAGCCATTACTCAGGAAGCATGGGCGCAAACTGCCCTCCGGCAATCTCGTCGGTACCTGCGACAGTTTCAGTACCAACAGCGCCCATCCAGTGACCCTCAGGACCAGACCGATAAAAGTTTCCTGGTGACCGAATTCAACCCAACAGCAGTTACTCGGCTACTCGAGCAGAATGGCGTCGCCTACTGGGGCCGCTCCCGCCCAACTGTCGTCGCCTGGATAGTCCACCAGCGCTCCGGGACCCGACAGATCATCGACAACAACCACTCGTTGCTCGCACAGCCTCTGATAACCGCCGCTCGAGAAGCGGGGATTGACCTGGTGCTTCCGCTGATGGATCTACAGGAACAGCGTGACGTCACCACCAGCCACCTCTGGCTCAGGGATACACAGGTGCTGGAACAGGCGACAGAACGCTACCAGAGCAAGGTATTTATCCTCGGGCAACTTGCCGGGCCGGCGAATGATCAGACAACTGACCCCGTCTGGAATGCCGAGTGGCTGCTATCGATCAACGGCAATCACCACCACTGGCAATCGGACCAGCCCGCCGCTCTTAAAGAATTATTAGAGCAAAGTCTGGTGGCGATAAACGCCCCTCTGTTTGAACAATACAAACACCAGCCCCTGGCCACCAATGCCCACAACGAAATAGAGGTCTCCCAGATCAATAACGCCGACCAGTACCAGCGGGCCTGGGATTACCTGGCCCAGTTGCAGGGTGTTGTTAGCGTGGTTCCAACCCGCTTTAACCGCGGACGGGCCATGTTTACCATCCAGCACAGCGGCGACTGGTCAGAACTTAACCGACTCATCCAGCACGGCGACACCTTGCTGCCACGGGTGGTCGATCCCCTCGACCAGACGACGTCCGACAGCATCTACATGGGCAGCGAATCTGCTAACACAGGGGCCAGTAACCCACTGGCACACTACCGCCTCAATCAATAAACAGCATGTACCCGCAACTCAATCTGGACATTCAGTTACGCGTCGATTTTCGGCTGAGTAATTTTATCGCCGCTGCGCCCGAAGCCATTGAATTACACCATCGAATCAGCCAGTTAACAGCCCTGCCTGCAGACCAGCCACTGTTTATCCACGGCGAACAGGGATCGGGCAAATCCCACCTCTGTCTCTTATACACATCTGACGCTGCCGACGAAGAGGATAGT
>CAJXVN010000314.1 GCA_913060775.1 uncultured Gammaproteobacteria bacterium
CGAGATGTAGAGAGGTCTCGTGGGCTCGGAGATGTGTATAAGAGACAGCTGGTACCCAAACAGAAATTGACGTGCCCTGTCTCCAGTCTTGCCTATAGAATGATCACCCGGACTGGAACTTCGCACCCATGTTGAATTGACCCACGACCGAGTGAAGTGAGCCGATAAATCATTACCAATGGAGAGGAGGAATCATGGACCCCATTAATCCGCAGCCACCACTTTTGAATCCTGATGAACTGGTCACCGAAGACCGAGTCCATGGTGCCATCTACACCAGTGATGAAATTTTTGAGCTCGAAATGGAGCGTATTTTCCACGGCTACTGGATGTACCTGGGGCACCACAGCGAGGTGCCTAACCCCGGCGATTATCAGGTACGCCAGATTGGCCGCCAGTCAGTAATCATGGTTCGCGGTGAAGACGGCCAGGTACGGGCATTAATGAATCGTTGCCGCCATCGCGGTATGGCCGTTTGCGAAGCAGAAGAGGGCAATACCAAATTTTTTCGCTGCTGGTACCACGGCTGGGTATATGCCACCGACGGAAAACTGCTGGACGTGCCAAAGGAAAACGGATACGGCGAAGGTTTTAATGAAGAAGAGTTAGGCCTGACTGAAGCGCCCTGGTCAACCGATTATCGAGGATTTCATTTTGTTAGCCTCGCTGATCCTGGCATCGACTTTGATGATTATCTGGGTTCCGCCAAACAATACATTGACCCCTTCCTCGACGCTTCTCCCCTGGGTGAAATTGACGTACTGGCCGGGGTTCATCGCACCAAATATTACGGCAACTGGAAGTTCGTGGGCATGGATGGGTACCACCCCCACTTCACCCATAAATCGGTGCTCGACATGTGGAATCGCGAGGGTGGTGAGAACCTGGGCGATACCCACCGCGGCGACCCTTTTGCGGACGACTCGGGCAACCTGACCCGCGACATGGGCAACGGTCATGTCATGCTCGATTTTTTCCCGGGGCGTGAACAACATTACGACACCTACCTGGAAGGTTTACTCAGCAAACCGGGTGGCACGGAATATCTGGCTGCGATGGAAAAAGGCCACGGTAAAGAAGGGGCTAAACGCCAGCTAATCTGGGCGGGGGATCCCCATACCGGGATCTACCCGAATATGCAGCTGATTAATATTCAGATCCGAATTATTCGGCCTATCAGCGCCAACGAAACCGAGGTACTGATGTTCCCCACTCTGCTCAAAGGGGTTCCTGAAGAGATTAACGCCACCCGATTACGTCACCACGAATCCTTTTATGGCCCGGCAGGTGCCGGCGCGCCGGACGATGCCGAGTTATTTGAACGCAACCAGATAGGGCTACAGAACAACGTCAATCCCTGGCTGTTACTGAGCCGAGGACTCGACCGCCAGTACCGAGATGAAAACGGTGACCTGGTGGGGCTGGTGTCTGATGAGGTGACTCAGCGGGGACAGCTTCAAGCCTGGGTGAAACTAATGTCCCGACGATAGCCTGACTCGCTCCTCGCCAGCAATTTACTCACCTGGATCTCTGTTATGGATAACCTCACCGACCGCGTAACCCGTTTCATCTACCTCGAAGCGGACCTGATGGACGAACATCGGTTCGACGAATGGCTCGCCTGCTGGAGCGACCCGCTGCTCTACTGGGTACCCTGCAATACTGAAGACACCGACCCGAGTCGTCAGGTGTCACTCATCTATGATGATCGAACCTCACTGGAAAACCGCATCGCGCGGCTACAAAGCCCCTCTGCTCATTCACAGACACCGCGCTCGCGCCTGCGCCGGGTCCTGTCTAATATCGTCATCAATCCCCAGGAAACTGGTGAGATCGAGGTAAGTTCCAACTTCATCCTCGCCGAATCCCGTCATCACCGGCAAAATATTTTCGCGGGCAAGAACCTCCACACGCTGATTGAAAAAGATAACAAGCTGCTGATTACGCAGAAAAAAGTGCTATTAATTGATAACGATGACTACATCAACAATCTCAGCTTCATCGTTTAACCACCTTGCCGGAGGTAATCCATGACCGATTCCAACAGCGAAATCACTCTCAATCCCGAAGTAGCCATGCTCCTGCAAATGCAGGCCGCTGCCGGTGCACCACCCATGGAGCAGTTTGAACCCGCAGCATTGCGCCAGGCATTCAGTGCCCAGTCAAAAATGACCGCTGCGCCACCGGTCGAGATGGCCAGCGTGGAAGACAGACTCATCCCCGGAGATGGCAGCGATATTCCGGTACGGATATACCGGCCAGTCACTGGAAATGAAGATCTGCTGCCGGTACTGGTGTTCTACCACGGCGGTGGCTGGGTGATCTGCGACCTCGACACCCACGACGATGCCTGCCGCTCACTGGCGGACGAAGGCCAGTGCATGGTGGTCTCGGTCGATTATCGACTTGCCCCGGAACATAAGTACCCGGCCGCCGTTGATGACGCCTGGGCCGCTCTGCTATGGGTTGCGGAAAATGGCACCCAAATCGGCGCTGACAGCGAACGTATCGCCGTCGGCGGCGACAGTGCCGGGGGCAATTTGGCCGCAGTGACCGCGCTCATGGCTCGTAATCAGGGGGGGCCAAAAATTGCTTTACAGCTGTTAATTTACCCGGTGGTCGATATCGCCAACCTCAACCGCCCATCCCATCAGTTATTTGCCGAAAATTATGGCCTGACATTTGCCGCCATGACCTGGTTCCGGGACCACTACCTGTCACCGGGTCAGGACCCGGCAGATCCCCACATTTCACCCCTCTGCGCGCCGGATCTTTCCGGTCTGCCACCCGCAATGGTGATAACCGCAGAAGCCGACGTCTTGCGGGACGAAGGCGAGGCC
>CAJXVN010000315.1 GCA_913060775.1 uncultured Gammaproteobacteria bacterium
CGAGATGTAGAGAGGTCTCGTGGGCTCGGAGATGTGTATAAGAGACAGACGCTGTCGATGCGGGCAGAGATGGACCTGGCATCGGAGTGTCGAAATGCCGAACGCATTGCCCGGAATTTTGCCGATCACGATGACATTGTGGTGCCGGAGGTTTACTGGGAATGGGTCGGTGAGCGGGTTAACGTCCAGGCCTATATCGATGGTGTTCCCGGACGCGACCTGACCCGGGTTGATACGTCCGGCCTGGACCGCAAGGTGCTGGCCCGGCGGGGTGCCCGAGCGGTACTAAAAATGATGATGGAGGACGGTTTTTTTCATGCCGATCCGCATCCGGGCAATATCTTCTATTTGACCGATAACCGACTGGCGTTTATCGACTTTGGCATGGTCGGTCGGTTACCGGATCACCGGCGTTATCAGGTGGTTAATCTGTTGCACGGGCTGGCAGAGCAGGACTCTGCACAGGTAGTAGAAGTGCTGCTGGACTGGGCCGGCGACACCCAGGTGGATGTCGATGCCCTGACCACCGAGATTGCTGCCTTTGTTGATCAATATCACGGGGTGCCGCTGAAGGATCTGCAATTGAGCGAGATGCTCGCGGATTTGACTACCCTGTTGCGGGATCACTCCCTTAGTTTGCCGCCAGATCTGGCCCTGTTAATCAAAGCCTTCATCACCCTGGAGGGCATGGGTCGCCAGCTTGATCCTGAATTCGATATGGTGGCTGAATCCGCCCCATTTCTGCGCAGGGCGATGATGGCTCGTTATACGCCAGAGGCCCTCGCCAAACGCGGCTGGGGGGCGGTAGCCGGGGTGCTCGACATTGCCACCGGATTGCCACAGGACCTGCGCCAGCTATTACGGGCTGCGCGGCGGGGTCAGTTTAATGTTCACGTCGATATTACCCGGCTGATCCAGTTTGGGCACCAGCTTGACCGGGCGGCCAGCCGTCTGACGGTGGGGGTGGTTACCGCCGCGCTGTTGATTGCCTCGTCAATCGTGATGACGGTTGACGGGGGTCCCACGGTGCTGGGATTGCCGCTGTTTGGGTTTATGGGTTTTCTGGGCGCTTTTATGGGCGGGCTCTGGCTGTTGATTTCCATCTGGCGCAGCGGCAAATACAATGATTTTCAATAGTTCCAGTTCTCGGATAAATGATCGGGATGATCAAGGTCTTTAAGCAATGAATAAGGTTAGCGAGTCTGAACTTCCGCAGCAGGTCGATCAGCAGTTACTGATTGAAGGGGCCAGCTGTGCCAGTTGTGTTAATCGGATTGAAACCGCCCTAAAGCAGGTGCCCGGCGTCAATAATGCGACCATGAACCTGGTTGAGCGGTCGGTGATGGTCAGCGGTAATGCGCCTGCTGACTCGCTGGTTAAGGCGATCGAGGGTGCTGGTTACGGCGCGACAGTGCCGGCCAGTTCGAGTGACCAGGAGACCCTGGCGCAGAAGCAGCAGGATGATGAGCGCCATTACCGGCGCCTTATCCGCAATATGTTCTGGGCGTTGGCGCTCGGCGTGCCGTTAATGGGTTACGGTGTTGCGGGTGGGTCGATGATGGTGACCAGCCGGATGGATCAGCTGGTCTGGCTGGTGGTGGGCCTGCTCTGCCTGGGGGTTATGGTTTTCCCGGGGCGGTCGTTCTACATCAACGCCTGGAAATCCCTGATTAATCATCACGCCACGATGGATACCCTGATTGCGCTCGGTACTGGCAGCGCCTGGCTCTATTCGATGCTGGTGGTTGCCGTGCCTGAGCTGCTGCCAGCCGCTGCCCGGCACCTCTATTTTGAGGCGACGGCAATGATTATTGGTTTGATCAGCCTGGGGCAGGCGCTGGAAGTGAAAGCACGGGGTCGAACCTCTGCCGCAATTCAGCGTTTAATCGGATTACAACCCAAAACAGCCCGGGTGGTGCGCGATGGTGCCGAGATCGACCTGCCCCTGGAACAACTGCTGATCAATGATCAGGTGAGAGTGCGGCCCGGTGAAAAAATTCCGGTGGATGGCGAGGTGGAAACCGGCGAGAGCGCGGTGGATGAGTCGATGCTCACCGGTGAGCCAATGGCGGTGCCGAAAAGCAGTGGTGATCCGGTTACCGGCGGCACCATTAACAAAACCGGTACCTTGCTGTTTCGTGCCACCCGGGTCGGCAGTGATACCGCGCTGGCGCGCATTATTCAGCTAGTGCGGCAGGCGCAGAACAGCAAACCTGCCATCGGTCGGCTGGCGGATCAGATATCTGCCTGGTTTGTACCGGCAATGATGATTATCGCCGTTGTTAGCGCGCTTATCTGGTTCAATATCGGCCCGCAACCGACCGTCGCTTATGCACTGGTATCGGCCATGACGGTGCTGATTATTGCCTGTCCCTGCGCGCTGGGTCTGGCAACTCCCATGTCGATCATGGTCGGCATTGGCAAAGCGGCGGAGGCTGGGGTGTTAATCCGTAGCGGCGATGCGCTGCAGAAGGCTGCTGGATTAACCACGATGATTCTCGATAAGACCGGCACCATTACCGAGGGGGCACCGCGAGTCACCGATATTCATCTGGCCGGATCGCTGGTCGAAGAGGAGTTGCTGAGCCTGGTGGCCAGTTTGGAGGCCGGGTCTGAGCATCCGCTGGCACTGGCAATACTCGAATCGGCCCGCGAGAGGGAGGTGGCGCTGTCCCCGGTTATCGAGTTCGCGGCAATCGCTGGTCAGGGCGTGACCGGAACAGTGGCCGATAAACCCCTGTTGTTTGGTAACCAGAAGTTAATGGCAGCCAACGATATTGACTGTCTCTTATACACATCTCCGAGCCCACGAGACCTCTCTACATCTCGT
>CAJXVN010000316.1 GCA_913060775.1 uncultured Gammaproteobacteria bacterium
CCTCTTCGTCGGCAGCGTCAGATGTGTATAAGAGACAGGTTTTTGCGCATTGCGCCGGAGCTTTATTTAAAACGCCTGGTGGTAGGCGGCATGGAGCGGGTGTTTGAGGTTAACCGCAGTTTTCGTAACGAGGGACTCAGTAGCCGGCACAACCCCGAGTTCACTATGCTCGAATTTTACGAGGCCTATGCCGATTACCACGACCTGATGGCGAAAACCGAGACGCTGCTCAGCGGCATGGTTAAGCGCATCACCGGCGATGAGACCCTCACCTATCAGGACGAGGAAATCAATTTCAGCGCACCGTTTAAACGCTACACGGTCGAAGAGGCAGTGCTGGAGTACAACCCCGGTACCACGGTTGAACAGTTGCGTGATCCGCAGTTGCTGGCGGAGCTGGCGGAACAGGTGGGCGCCAAGGTGCAACCGGGCGATGGTCCGGGCAAGGTGCTGCTCGAAATATACGAAGCAACGGCCGAACATCAATTACGCCAGCCGACCTTTATTACCGCGTTTCCTACCGAAGTGTCGCCGCTGGCCCGCCGCAATGATGACAACCCGGCGGTGACTGACCGGTTCGAGCTGATTATCGGCGGCCGCGAGATTGCCAATGGTTTCTCCGAGCTTAACGATGCCGAGGACCAGGCCGAACGGTTTCGTGCCCAGGTTGAGCGCAAGGATTCGGGTGATCAGGAAGCGATGTACTACGACAGCGACTACATCCGCGCCCTTGAACACGGCCTGCCGCCCACCGCGGGTGAAGGCATCGGTATTGACCGGCTGGTGATGCTGCTCACCGATTCGGCATCAATTCGCGACGTCATTCTGTTCCCGCATATGCGACCCGAAAGTTAGGTTCTGCTGCGGTTAGCCGATAGATATCCTCTTTCGTTAAAGGGCAGGAAACAACATGTCGAACAGTAAGGTACTGGTCACCGGCGGTGCCGGTTACATCGGCTCCCACACCTGTGTGCAGTTGCTGGACGCCGGTCACGAGCTGGTGGTGCTGGATAACCTCAGTAATAGCTCCCCGGAGGCCCTGCGGCGGGTTCAGCAGATTACCGGTAAAACCCTGCAGTTTGTTGAAGGCGACATTCGCGATCGGCCACTGCTGGATGATCTGTTCGCGAACCATTCCATCGACAGTGTGATTCACTTTGCCGGGCTTAAAGCGGTGGGCGAATCGGTACAGCAGCCGCTGCATTACTACCAGAATAACGTGGCTGGCACGTTAACCCTGTGCGAAGCCATGGCCGCCCATGGCGTGAAGAAAATCGTCTTCAGTTCGTCGGCCACGGTTTACGGTGATCCGGCCAGCGTGCCGATCACCGAAGATTTCCCTCTTTCCGCCACTAACCCCTACGGTCGATCCAAACTGCACATTGAAGAGATGCTGCGGGATTTTTCGGTGGCCGATCAGGCAACCAACGAGTTAAGTCCCTGGTCGATCGTGCTGCTGCGTTATTTCAATCCCGTCGGCGCCCATCCCAGCGGACAGATTGGTGAAGATCCCAACGGTATTCCCAATAATTTGATGCCTTACATCTCTCAGGTGGCGGTGGGCAAGCTAGAACAACTCTCCGTATTTGGCGGCGATTACGACACCGTGGACGGAACCGGCGTGCGCGACTACATCCACGTGGTAGACCTGGCCAATGGCCATTTAAAGGCGCTGGAAAAACTCGACCAGCCTGGTAGCGAGGGTGTTTCCACATACAACCTCGGTACCGGCAATGGCTATAGCGTGATTCAGGCAGTGGAGGCCTTCGAGCAGGCCAGCGGTCGTCAAGTGCCCTACAAAATTGTTGGCCGTAGGGCTGGGGATATCGCTGCCTGTTATGCGGCACCCGCCCTGGCCGCAAAGGAATTGAACTGGCACGCCAGTTTGAACATTGACGATATGTGCAGTGACGCCTGGCGCTGGCAAAGTAACAATCCGGATGGGTATTCCTAGGGCTTCGGGATTTCAGCCGAACAGGGTGCGCTAACCTCGGCAGGGTAGTCGCGCGACCGGCGTAACAGAAGGGGGAGTGAGTGCAGATTTCAATTATTTATAGCTCGGAGAACGGCCATAATCAGCGCATGGCGGAGGCCGTGTTACGCGGCTGTGAGTCGCGCCAGGGGGTAACGACACACCTGTTTAAGATTAGTGACGATGATTTTTCCGGTAGTCGCTGGAGTAATGACGAAGTGATGACGGTGCTTGATAAGTCCGACGCCATCATCATGGGTTCGCCAACTTTTATGGGATCGGTTTCCAGTAAACTCAAGGCCTTTATGGAGGCCTCGGTAACACGCTATATACCGGAAACCTGGAAGGGTAAAATCGCGGCCGGGTTTACGGTCTCCGGCGCGACCGCTGGCGACAAATTTAATACGCTCAGTACCATGACCACTTTTGCCATGCAGCACGGCATGATCTGGGTGGGATTGGGCAGTAACCCGTTCAATAACGACGAAGGTGTCAACGCCACCGGTCATTATTACGGTGCCACTGGCCGTGCCGAGCTGGATGAGGACCCCGCGGTTGCCCCCGCTGCGTCCGAGTTGAAAGCGGGGGAATTACTCGGCGCGCGGGTAGCCAGTTACGTTCAAAGACTGGCGATTTCGTAAAGCCGAGAGCCAGGTGTTCCGGATCAATTTATCAGGCGCTCCCCGGCAGCCGCTCTAGCGGGCCGATCTCCCCGATACTGATTTTCCAGCAGTTGCAGCGATCCGCCGGTTTTTGAACCGAATCATTTAGCTCAGCGCGGAGTCTCGTTGCGTAATATTTGCGATCGACGATGCAGCTGTCTCTTATACACATCTGACGCTGCCGACGAAGAGG
>CAJXVN010000317.1 GCA_913060775.1 uncultured Gammaproteobacteria bacterium
TCAGATGTGTATAAGAGACAGGACGCACCTGCATGGCCACCACCGACGCTGCGACGACTATTTCCAACCGCTCGGTGCTGCTTTGCGGCACCATACAGCCCACGAAACAATAATCAGGGAGAGGAACCCATGAGAAGTCTGCGCAGCTATTTCTTCACCACCTTGCTGCGGGTGGTGGTCAAGCGGCAAACACCGGGTGCCGTGCCCCTTGAAAAACATCGCCAGCAATTCGTCGGCATGATGGCTCGCCTTCACAAACCTCAACCGGGCGTCACCTGTCAGGCGGGAGAGCTCGGTGGCGTTGCTGGTGAATGGAGTCATCTTGATGCTTACGACGGCCAGCGCACGCTGCTCTACTTCCACGGTGGCGGCTATATTCTCGGTTCCGCCGAAGCCTATCGCGATCTTTCGGGCCGGCTGGCTGTGGCGGCCCAGGCCAATGTATTTGCGGCTGATTATCGGCTCGCGCCCGAACACCTGTTTCCGGCGGCACTGGAAGACGCCATGGCCTGTTACCGCGCACTGATTGCCGAGGGTATTCCCCCGGAATCCATCACCATTGGCGGAGACTCCGCCGGTGGCGGCCTGGCCCTGGCAACCCTGATTGCCTTGCGCGATGCGCAGGATCCGTTGCCCGCCGCAGCGATCTGCCTGTCACCCTGGAGTGACCTGACCGCCAGCGGCGCAAGCCTGGTCAGCAATGCCAAACCGGACCCCATGCTGACACCCGCTGCGCTCGAATTTATGGCCGAAAAATACATCGGTGCCGACAGCGACGTGGACCGTGCCGATCCGCGCCTGTCGCCCTGCCTGGGAGACCTCAGTGGATTGCCGCCAATGCTGGTGCAGGTTGGCAGCGGCGAAATACTGATCGACGACTCGCGCCGCGTGGTCGATAAAATCACCGCTAGCGGCGGCACCGCAACCCTGGAAGTTTGGGACGGTATGCCCCATGTCTGGCAAATGTTCGCCCCCCTGGTACCCGAAGGCCCTCAGGCCATCGCTAAACTGGGGGAGTTTATCCGCGCACAGACACCGGATTGAACCAGGTAAAACAACCGCAGGAGCACTACAGGACTATGGGCGCTGCCCCAAACCGGCTAGCGATTTACCCGCCAGCCGGCGGCGGCGCCCGGCCCCTCTCGGAGTAGTTACTCCGCCGCTTCAGCCTGCGCTGCCAATGCATCCATCGGTTCGGCGATTTCGGCGGGCAGCTGGTTATTCAGCGCCACCCCATAAAGCACCACCAGCAACACCACAAGCACGCCGCCGAACACGGCAACAGCGGTTGTCTTCAGGTAGTGAAATAGCATTTTGTAGTTGTAGGCCAGATGACCGATTACCGCCGCAATCATCACCAGTCCGAACAGTTTATGCACCGGGTGCATCTGGATGCTGAAAGAGGGTTTCTCAATCACAAACATCATCATCCCCGACGTCGACATCGCTAAAAAGGAAACAAACAGGGTGATATCAATTAACTTTCTGGGCATTGCGGGACTCCCTCGTCCATTTAACAATAAACTGCGATTTTACTATTACGGCCCTGCGCGGACGCGCGTTTCGGACTGACCTCGATCACTTATCTGCTGATTAATTTCCGCCGCCCGACCGAACAACTCAGGCAGGTGGTCAAGTGCTTCTAACGGGTTAAAGCAAGCAGTTGCTGGTGAGCAACCTCACTCTTATCACCGAGAATGTTCCCCCTCTGATGATGTCAGCGCAAGATGGCAAATGTCACCATTCTTTACAAAACCGATCTAAATGTCAGGTTATTTTACAGATTAAAGGCCATCGACCACTGGTAACCTATTGTTTTTATGTTGTTTTTAATCATGGAATGAAAATTGCTGTATCCAGATCAAACGAACCGAAGAGTGGAGTGATGAATATGAAAACCATCTTTACCAGCACTGCAGCCGCCGCCATGCTAATCGTCAGTGGCCTGGCTCAGGCAATGCCAGTTGAGATAGTGACGCAACAAGATACCTGGAATTACAACACGACAACGGTGGACCTCTTCTCTGGCTTTACAAGCCTAGGCTTCAGTGATTTCACCGACAATTACACTGGCGCAAACACTGGTCAAGCAGCATTCGGTAATTCAAGTAGCGGAGTGCCGGCACCCAATACCACCTGGGCGGCAAACACCGACCTTACCCTTCAAACGACGGCCACGCTGTCTGGATCAATCATTGGAGACGTGACACTCAATCTTGCTGTCGACAATGGCGCCATCGTGTTCATCAACGGAACTAAAGTTTTTGCAGAATCGGCAGGCGGGTTTACTAGCATTTGGGAATACACGCAGCTCATTGATGGTTCACTGTTTAATGTCGGTTTAAACACTATTTCCGTGATGGCCGAAGATCACGGCGGAGCCACCTATTTTGATATGCAACTTATCGCGCTAGATGGAGTTTCTGCGGCGGTATCCGAGCCATCTACGCTTGCGCTGCTGGGGCTGGGACTTATCGGAGCAGGATTAGGTAAGCGTAAAAGGGTCTAATCGTTAATTTCCTAAAAAGACCCGCCGTTTGGCGGGTTTTTTGTTTTACCTTTACGTATTTAAACCAACATCAACAGCCGCCGTTTTACGTCCGCTCGGACTGACTCACTGTTTGGCGGTTGAAGACGCGGATTCCCTGACTTCAAACAGCGCCTCCACGTCAACTAGATCGTCCGTCTGAGCCGGCGCTGGCTCGCCACGCTGGACCGCTTCAATCGCCTCCAGCACCCGTTTGCGTCCCAGCACCTGTCTCTTATACACATCTCCGAGCCCACGAGACCTCTCTACATCTC
>CAJXVN010000318.1 GCA_913060775.1 uncultured Gammaproteobacteria bacterium
CTATCCTCTTCGTCGGCAGCGTCAGATGTGTATAAGAGACAGGCTATCAACATAACCAATAACGATTTCACCCAGCTCACGGGCACTGTGGTACTCGAGGTCAAGCTTGAGCAATCGTTCCGACACAGCCGACGTTAAAAAACCACCGGGTAGAAGAATGTGTTCGTTGCGGAAGGCGTTGATCACATCTTCGACGGTCATGCCCATGGCAATCAGCCGATCCGGCTGCAGCTCGACCCGCAGGGTGCGTTCGCGTAAACCACCGATGAAAATGTCGCCCACGCCATCGATCTTTTCCAGCTGACGACGGAGCACATTCTGACCGTACATGTTCAACTGCTGGATGGTCCGGTTACCCTGCAGGTGAAGCCAGATCACCGCCTGAGCGTCAGTTTCTACCTTAGCGATTACTGGTGGGTCAGCATCCGCCGGCAATTCAGTAAGTATCTGGTTGACCTTGGTCTGCACCTCGTTAAAGGCGACATCAATATCTTTGCTCAAATGAAAATTCAGCTGCACCGAAGAGACGCTCGGTGTGGAGGCTGATTTCACAAAGTCGATACCCGGTATGCTGTTAACTTTTCGTTCGATAATGTTAGTGATACTGCTATCGATAACCGTCGGGTTGCCGCCGGGCTGCACCGTGGTGATGGTAATCAGCGGAATGTCTACGTTGGGCATCCGCGCAACGCCAAGTTCAAAAAAGGCGATGATGCCAAACAGCACTATCAGTCCGTTGACCATGTAAGTCAGTACATGGCGTCGAATCGCTAATTCGGGTAGATTCATCTTCGCTTACCTCTGCTGCACGCTAACCACAGCACCATCCGTTAAAAAGCCGGCACCGTCCACGGCTACCCGCTCACCGGGTTTTAATCCACTTCGAATCTCCAGCAGGTCCTCGGACAATACGCCGGTTTCCACTAGGCGCTCTTCGACGCTGTCTAACGATTCATTAAGTACATAAACCACATGTCCGGCGGGCCGCAGCACCACACTGGTTTCCGGTATCAACACGGCATCATCAATTTTGCGCATCACCAATTCACCGTTGATGGTGCCACCCGCCCGCCAGTTACCGGGATTAGGCAAATCAATAATAATGTCGACGGCGTGGTTGAAGTTGCCGATCGTCGGCCGGATTTCCCCCACGGGCACTTCCACGCGCGTACCAGACGCGGTGGCACTTTCCAGACGCACCAGCTGCCCGGGTTTTAGTCGGTCAGCCAGGGCTTCTGGGTAGGGCAACACGACCCGCAGATAATCCGCGGTTGAAATTCTGAACAGCGGATTACCTCGCTTCACGTAATCGCCTTCGTTCACCAGTCGCTCGCTTATCTTGCCAGCAAGCGGCGCCGTCACGTCTGCGCGAACCAGATTACGCTTAGCCTGGGTCATGCGGGTCATCGCCGCGGCTTTCTGCTTTTTAAGCACCGCCAGTTCGGACGACGCGGCATCGAGGGTGTTTTCCGCAAAAAACTCATCTTCCCGCAGTTTCAGATAGCGATTCACCAGCCGCTGCTGCTGTTCAATCATGGCGTTCAATCGAGCCACGTCGGATTCGGTGGACTGCAGGGAGAGTCGATAATCTTCAGGGTCAATACGCGCCAGCAGGTCGCCCATGGCAACGCTATCGCCGATTTCTGCATCAATGTGCGTGACGCGGCCATCAATCTCGGCCGCTACCAGCGGTTCGGCCTTACTTTCAATCCGGCCAACGGTGGTCTCGAGGTCCTCGATGGTTCCAGAAACCGCCTCCGTCATGGTGATCAAAACCGGCCTCGGACCAGCTGGACCCTGGTCAGCATCGTCGCTACAGGCACTTACCAGAGCGAAAACAAGTGGGAGAATCAGCGTCAGTTTTTTTTGCAATTTATTAGACTCTAGCCTGGTTGCCGACTGACCAACCGGTCAGTCGATGGTTTTAGGATAGTAGAAACCAACCAGTGTCGGCTCTGGGGCCTTCCTGCCTGTTAGTTTCAACTCACCGTCAGTAACAGTGTTGATTACGGAGATCGGATGAATAGCTTCAAGACCGGCAAGTTGTTATTGTTCTTCGTGTCAAACCGGTTTATTGCGCGCGAATCTTACTGTCCGCTGTCCTTCTGCACCTGAAGGACACAGTGTATAACGATTGAGCGAGCCAGACCACTAGCAGACGCGACCGGTCAGACCCTCGCCTCAGTTCTGCTGCGGGACCGCTGGCCCATTACGGAGCGCCGCTAAAGCGGTTCCATATCGGCGTTAACGAACCGGGTACTGGCGCCAGGCGCCCAAGCTCAACCCATGAGTTATTCGGATCATGGAAATCTGATCCCGCCGAAGCCAGGAGTTCGAATCGCGTTGCTAACTGGCTCATGGACTCAATATCGGCACTCGATCCATTGCCGGTAACCACCTCGACAGCCGCTCCCCCAAGTTGCTTGAAATCACCGAGTAACCGTCGCATCCAGCTATGGCTCAATCGATAGCGTCGGGGATGGGCAATGACGGCTACCCCGCCTGCAGCGTGCAACTGCTGTAATGACGGCTCCAGCGCCACCCAGGCGGTAGAAACAAATGCGGGCTTACCCGGCCCCAGATAATAGCGAAAGGCCTCTTCAAAGTTTTTTGCAAACCCCTGACTGATCAGGCAACGGGCAAAGTGAGCCCGGCTAATCAAGCCATCCTTGGCCAGTGTGGAGGCATTTTCCAGCGGATCTTTAACCCCCTTTTTAGCGAGTTTGCTCGCGATTTTTTCTGCCCGCGTGCGCCTGATTAACTGCAACTCGTCGATCAATGCCC
>CAJXVN010000319.1 GCA_913060775.1 uncultured Gammaproteobacteria bacterium
TACGAGATGTAGAGAGGTCTCGTGGGCTCGGAGATGTGTATAAGAGACAGTATCGAACCAGCCCCCGGTATTCCACTGCATTTAATCTGCGTGCATCTGGGGCTATTCGAAGGCGAGCGACGTAGCCAGCTACAGCGGCTGGTAGAGCGAATCCGCAGCCATGTGCCGGACCATGAAGCCCTGATCATAGCCGGCGATTTTAATGACTGGCGCAAACAGGCCAACGAGTACCTCTGCGGGGAGCTGGGTCTGGTAGACGTTTATGCCGCACAACACGGCAAACCCGCCCACACCTACCCGGTCTGGCGACCACTGCTAGCGGTGGACCGGATCTACGCACGCGGGATTACCGAGATTGATTGCCATCGGCTGCACGGCAAACCCTGGACCGGACTCTCCGACCACCTGCCACTCACCGCCGAATTTAGTCTGGAGCCATCATGTCTCTAGACATTGCTGTCATTCAAGCGGCGCTGGTCGCGCTGGTATTAATTCTGGCAGTGGTCACCTGCATCCATGCCATGCTCAACAAACCCGACCCGCGCAGCGCAGCGCTCTGGATTGTGATCTGTCTACTGTTTCCCCTTGGCGGCGTGGTGCTTTATCTGATTTTTGGCATTAATCGCATTAACCGCCGGGCCCAGCGGCGCGCCGCTGGCGAACTTTTGTTAACCCGACCGGTGCCACCACCACCCGACGCCATCATCTCCAGCGCGCTGGATTATGACTCGTTAATACGCACCACTCGCCGGGTCACCGCGCTACCACTCGTGGCTGATTGCCAGCTGCAACCCCTGTTTAATGGCGATCAGGCTTTCCCGGAGATGCTGGCAGCCATTGAACGGGCCAGCAACTGGATCTACCTGAGCAGTTACATTTTTGACTACCGGGGAGTCGGTGGAGAGTTCATCGACCAACTCGCTGCCGCCCAGCAACGGGGAGTTGAGGTGCGCGTCATCATCGACGGCATCGGTGAATGGTACGACGGCGGAAAAACCCGGCGGCGACTGCGTAAGCGGGGTGTCAACACACGAACTTTTCTGCCGCCCCGACTCTTGCCACCCCAGTTGGCCATTAACCTGCGCAACCATCGAAAATTACTGCTGGTGGATGGGACCATCGGCTTTGTTGGCGGTATCAATATTCGCCCCCAGCACACCCATCGCCCGAACAAACCATTACAGATTCAGGACCTGGCGGTAAAACTGCACGGCCCGATACTTGAGCAACTGACCCAGGTAGCAATGGATGACTGGCGCTATGTCACCGGCGAGCAATGGGCTCCGGCGGTCCCCGACCAAACCACTAAAGGCAATACCTTCTGCCGAGCCATTCCGGATGGACCCGAACAGACCCAGGAAAAATTGTTAGCAGTAATGCTGGCCGCCATCGCCAGGGCCCATCATTCGGTCCGCATCGTGACCCCCTATTTTTTACCGCCGCGCGAGCTGGACGCAATGCTCCGAGCAGCCGCCCTCAGCGGGGTTGATGTAACCGTAATCCTGCCGGCCAAGAGCGACCACTCGATGGTGCACTGGGCCAGTCTGCATCGACTGCCGGCGTTGATTGACGCTGGCATCAATATCTATTTTCAACCGCCACCCTTCGCCCACACCAAATTACTGGTCATTGACGACAGCTACGTGCAGTTCGGCTCAGCCAATATCGACGCGCGCAGCCTGAGACTCAATTTCGAACTCGTCGTCGAAAGCTTTGACACGGAATTTACCCGGCAGATGACCGATCACATTGAACAGGTCCTCCACCGATCCCGACGGGTAGACTCCGCTTTTCTTCGCCGATCCTGGTGGAAACGAGTTCGAAACGCAGCCTGCTGGCTGTTTTCACCCAATTTATAGTTCTTATTCCCTAATTGCCCGCTTCAGGCAGGAGTAACCCGTGAAAGATATTTACATCATTGGCGTCGGCATGACCCCCTTTGGCAAACAACCCCAGCAGACCGTAAAAAACCTCACGGCAACCGCGGTAACCGCCGCCCTTACCGACGCCGGCCTGACACTGGAAAAACTCGGCGCCGCTTTTTTTGCGAATACCGGTCAGGGCCTGTTAGAGGGTCAGCAACTAGTCCGTGGCCAGGTTGCCCTGCGCGACATGGGCCTGCAAAGTATTCCGGTCATCAACGTCGAAAACGCCTGTGCCAGCGCCAGCAGTGCCCTCCAGCTAGCCTGCCAGGCAGTCGCCGCCGGTCAGACCCCGGTCGCACTGGCGGTCGGTGCCGAGAAAATGGTTATCGAAGACCGCCAGAAGATGTTCTCCCTGTTCGATACCGCCTGGGACGTGAGCACCGCGGACGAAAATTATCGGCGTTTACAGGCGATGGTGGAAACCCCGGAATCCGACCAGCCGATTGACGGCCAGCGCAGTCTATTTATGGATATTTACGCCTTTCTTACCCGCCTGCACATGAACCATTTCGGCACCACCCAGGAACACCTGGCGATGGTCGCGGCGAAAAACCACACCCACTCCGTCAACAATCCACTCTCGCAATACCGACAGGCGATGACCGTCGATGAGGTGATGGCTGCCAGAACCATCAGCTGGCCGCTCACCCTGCCGATGTGCGCACCGGTCAGCGACGGCGCCGCAGCGGCGATTGTTTGCCACGGCGATGCCCTGACCGATGCCCAGAGAGAACGGGCAGTGCCAGTACTGGCGTGCGAGATTGGTATTGGCAGCTGTCTCTTATACACATCTCCGAGCCCACGAGACCTCTCTACATCTCG
>CAJXVN010000320.1 GCA_913060775.1 uncultured Gammaproteobacteria bacterium
ATAAGAGACAGGATCCGCACGCTGGAGGTGAGTCAGGGCAAGTTCATTGCCACCCCCGACCCTCGTCGGGCAATCGCCACCGCCGTGCTCGGCCATACCCTGAAGCAGGAACTGTTTGGCAATCAATCCGCCGTCGGCGAGTGGATTCGCATAGAAGACCGTCGGTTTCGCGTCGTTGGAGTACTCGCCGAACAGGGCAACTCGTTTGACCTGGACTGGAACGAAATTGTGGTGGTGCCAGTGGCCACCGCCCAGCAGCTGTTCGATACCCAGGCAATTTTCAGAATTCTCATCAGCCAGCGCGTCGGCATCGATGTTGAGGCATTCAAAGACCGTTTACACAAGGCCATTGCCCAGCGCCACGACGGTGATGACGACATTACCGTTCTCACCCAGGACTCGTTGTTAAAAACTTTTAATCGAATATTTTCTGCCCTCACCCTGGCCCTCGGCGGCATCGCCGCCATCAGCCTGATCGTGGCCGGGGTGTTAATCATGAACGTCATGCTGGTCTCCGTCTCTCAACGTACCGCCGAAGTGGGGCTGCTGAAAGCCCTCGGCGCACCGAGCAATCAGATATTAAAACTCTTCCTTACCGAAGCCTTTCTGCTGTCCATCAGTGGGGCCATTGTCGGCCTCGGGTTTGGCCTCGGTGGTAGCTGGGTTATCCGCGAGCTCTACCCCGCCGTGCCTGCCTACGCGCCGGTCTGGGCGATTTTTGGCGGCGTGATCATCGCCCTGGTCAGTGGACTACTGTTTGGGTGGTTACCCGCCCGCCGCGCCGCACAGCTCGACCCGGTACTGGCGCTAATGGGCAGTAAATAAAACTAATTTGGTAGCAGGAAGATAGGCCTCAAATATTCACAATTCAAACGTTATATGTGCAAAGTTTATTCGCATTTGCCCTAACTACGTTTAAGATCACACGCAAATTAACGCGGAAAGGGACCCTCCCCACCTGCCCTCAGAGGTAAACATGAAACCTTTTTTCATTGTCATTTTAGCCGCTAGCTTAATAACCGGATGCGCTTACCAGGCCCCCGTAACTATGTCCCCTGCGTATAATGTTTATTCCTCTTATGAGGAAGATGTACCTGGCAAGTGGGCGTTTTGGGTCGACGCAGAACGATTTAAAGATAATGGCGTCAAACCATCATCTTATGGTTGCTCCGCTCACACTTTCCCAATTGATTCTACCAATGCCTTTGAAAAGTCCGCTCTAAAAACGTTTTCCAATTTAGTCGACTCAATAGAAAAAGTTAACTCGCCAATTCCCGCGCATAAACTTGCAGAATCTGGGTTTGATGGACAAATAATTATTAGCGGAGAAGATTTGGATGTTGATTTGGTTTTTATTTCTGGATTTTGGACGATGACCGCAGAAGCGGAGGTAAGCTACGAAGCTTCATTATCAGTATTTTTACAAACAGGAAAAATAATTGGAACAACTGTTAGTGCGGAAGGCGAAGAGACTGGTGCTGGTGGCGGGACATGCAGTGGCGGCGCACAAGTAATCGGACAGGCTGCTGAAGACGGCATGAAAAGATTGCTTAGACGCCTTGGGGAAAAATTCTCTTCATCTACTCGACTAAGAGAGAATTTGGCAAAACGGTAAAAAATTGAGGAAGTAAATTCTTAATAAAAGAAAAAATTAAAATCAAATGTTCTACTTGGGTCGTTTCATATGAATAAATCAATTTTTTTCATTCTTCTACCTTCTTTACTATTCGGGTGTACGATCAAGTCTCAAAAAACCTATTTTCCAAGCGAAGTAGGGGAAGTAATGGAGGTCGAATATGGGCGAATAATATCGTCGCGCATAGTTGAAATCAGGGGATTACAAAAAACCAACTCGCCAGGTTGGGGTGCACCGGTTGGGGCAACCATAGCCGGTGCTGCAGCGTATGGAATTAGTGAAGCCGACAACCCTGGCGGCGTTGCTATAACTATAGTGGCTTTAATTGGTGGGGCTATAACTGGCCAGTATCTTGACGAACTCAGAGGCTCTAACCTTGGTGCAGAATATATATTGCAAAACGAAAATGGTGAAAAATTTGCCGTGGTGCAAACCATTGAAAACATAGAAGAAAAAATTGAACCGAATAATGAAGTGACCCTTATTTACGGGAAGACAGGTTATTTAAGGGTAGTGCCAAATCAACCATTCCCAGTTACAGATCATAACTAAGCTTCTAACTGGACTTTAGAAAATGCCACGAGCAAATGGACAATAATAATGGCGCTGTTCATTGTCATCGTAAATTGTGCCGCGTCCGATATTTAGCAGATTACTCTGGCATTACCCACGCGAAAACCGCTGTACTGATATAACCGATGCGCGCCTTCGATTTTATTAACTTCACACGCACTTCCATTGTCGGTCACCGTACCCGCAGCATCCTCAGTGGCATTGGCATTGCTATCGGCATTCTCACGGTCACCCTGCTCACCGCCATCGGCACGGGCCTGCACGATTACATCACCGCAGAGTTCACACAGTTCGGCACCAACCTGATCGCCATCGCACCGGGCAAACGCACCACTCGCGGCCCACCCACCGGCGTGATCAACTCGGTGAGACCACTGAGCATTGCCGATGGCGAATCCCTGCGCAGCCTGCCGGGTGTGGCCAAGGTTATGCCGCTGGTGCAGGGCAATGCCGATGTTGAAGCTGTCTCTTATACACATCTCCGAGCCCACGAGACCTCTCTACATCT
>CAJXVN010000321.1 GCA_913060775.1 uncultured Gammaproteobacteria bacterium
GTTTATGACGACGGCACGAGCCTACGGGCCGCGTTGCCTGGCAATATCCCTGACCAACCCCTGAACGTCGCGGTTCGTGTGCAGGCCTGCCACGACGAGGGACGCTGTTTGCCACCGGATACGCTACAGGCACGATTCAACGTCAGGGGAAGTCCGTGATCTCTCGATTACGGCTTCCACAAGAAAGATTTCCATAGGCAAAGCTGTCACCAACCATGAGGAATAGAGTTGAACCTAGCGGCAACGTGGGCGGGAACGATACCGAAACGATGTCTCCGCCAACCAGGTCTTCATCCTGGCGGATTTGCTGGTCGCCCCGACGCCATCACCCCACCCCGGCCTGGTCATTGGGCTTGTGATAATCTTGATCGTGATTAACGGAGCGCTGATGGCAGCACACTGTACAGGCAAAGCCGTAAAACAACTGCGGCGCAAACCCTTAACAACACGATTGGAGCGCAATGCGCGAAAAACTTGAGAAGCAGCAGGTCTGGCTCTATCTTGCCTGCATCCTGGCTGGCATGACCATCGGCTGGATTCACCGGGACTGACCGGGCATTGAGAGGTGTTGTTGTGGCCCGTTCTGGGTGTGCTCCTGTATACCACCTTCACGCAGGTGCCGCTGACACATCTGGCGCCGGCGTTTCGCGACCGCCGTTTTCTGATCGCGCTACTCACGGGCAACTTTATTCTGGTGCCGCTGATCGTTGGCGCCCTGGTGCTACTGCTACCGGATGATCCCGCCATCCGCCTCGGTGTGCTGCTGGTTCTGCTGGTGCCGTGTACGGACTGGTTTATCAGCTTTACCTATCTGGGCGGTGGGAATGGTGCCCGAGCCATTGCGGCCGCACCCGTGCTTTTGATCTTCCAGTTCGTTCTACTACCCGTGTATATCTGGCTGTTTATGGGTGATCTGGCTATCGAGCTGGCCGTCGGCAGCTATTTGCTGCCCGTTTTTTTTGGATTGATTATCGTGCCCCTGATTCTGGCATGGTTGACCGAGCGATTGGCTGAAAGACACCAGCCGACCCTGAACCTTGTCGATCAGCTCGGTTGGCTGCCCGTACCGTTGGTGGCACTGGTGGTCTTCCTGATTGCCGGATCGCAGGTTAGCCTCGTGGTCGCAAAAGGCACCCTGTTGTGGCCGGTGCTGGTGGTCTTCATCCTGTACCTGGCGGCAGCTGCTGTCGTCGGCAAACTTCTCAGCCGGATATTCCGTCTTGCGCCACCGGTTGGCCGCACGCTGACGTTCAGTCTTGGTACCCGCAATTCCTTCGTCATGCTGCCGCTGGCACTTTCTCTACCGGACGCCTGGCGGGCCGCCGCTGTCGTTATTGTTTTCCAGTCCCTGATCGAATTGTTCGGCATGGTGATATATCTGCGCTGGGTACCCCGGCGCTTGATCAGAGAGTATGGTTAGCAATGCAAGCAAGGATCTTATCAACGTATCAATCGGCACACCTGAATCGTCAGCTTCCATTTTCGCTATTCGCGATTGACTGGACTTGACCATCCAGGCTAACTCAACCTGGCTCAAGCTTCTTGACTGAAATCACTGCGGACTTCAGCGTTATCCTCCACGCTCGTAAGCCGCCACAAGGATGATCAGGAGGTAAAACGATGAGCAGCGGCTGCTGTGACGACGAAACCGCGAATAACCTGGCGGCTGGCGAGCGGCGAAAAACCCTGTACGCCGTTCTGTGGATCAATGCCCTGATGTTCGCCGGGGAACTGACGGCCGGGATATTGGTGGACTCCAAGGCGCTGATCGCAGACTCCGCCGACAATCTCGGCGATACGTTGGTGTACGTCATAAGCCTGTTTGTTGTCGCCCGCAGCCTACGCTGGAGGGCCGGCGCCGCGTTCGCGAAGGGACTGATTCAGCTGGCCTTCGGCATCGGCATTGTGGCCTCCATCGTCGCCAGCCTGATGGGGGAACCGCAGCCCATCGGCCCGGCGATGATGGCGGTCGCCGGCGTGGCTCTGATCGGCAACCTGATCTGTCTCGCCCTGCTGATGAAGCACCGGGGCGAAGATGTGAATATGCGCTCGGTCTGGCTGTGCTCACGCAACGATGTGATCGGCAACCTGGGGGTCATAGTCGCCGGGGGACTGGTCATCGCGCTCGATTCCTTCTGGCCGGATATCGTCGTCGCCTGCGCCGTGGCTGCCGTGTTCCTGTACACCGCCTACCAGGTACTGCGCGATGCCGTCGGGGCGTGGCGGCACGAGCCGCGACTCGAAGGCAGCTCCGGTGAAAACAGGTAGCATTGCCAAAACGCGCCCGCGCGATATCAAGAGCGTGTTACTCGAGCTGATATGTACCGTTCACCAGCCCTGCAACCGCGCCTTGCCTCGATTTGCAATGTCATGTGCTAGCCCGAAAATTTCACCAGTCGGCAGAAGTTTTGGGTTAGCTTATAAAGTGGGCTCGGATTGCCTGACGGTCTCCGAACAAGAACGAGGGGGCGACTCCAAAGGTATCGCGGAATGTTCGGGTCAGGTGGGCCGAATCCGAGAAACCGGCGGCATGCGCGGCGTCTGTCAGCGAGGCGCCACCCAAGGCCGCCTCAATGGCCAGGCGCAATCGGCGCCAGAGCACATAGCGGCGAATGGGCACGCCGACCCGATCTCCGAAATGGTGTGACAGCCAGCTTTCGGATACACCGGCAGCTGTCTCTTATACACATCTCCGAGCCCACGAGACCTCT
>CAJXVN010000322.1 GCA_913060775.1 uncultured Gammaproteobacteria bacterium
TATCCTCTTCGTCGGCAGCGTCAGATGTGTATAAGAGACAGCCTTTAACAGTATCGGCACGCCGTGGAGTGGTCCTACTTCATCCCCGGCCAGAAACAGTGCGTCCTTCTCCTGAGCGATCTGCAACGCAGCGGGGTTAATCTCACGCACGGCATTCAGCGCTGGGCCATTGCGGTCGATCTGCTCAATGCACGACAGGTAATGTTCGGTGGCCTGCACAGCAGTGAGTTCGCCACTAGCCAGTGCGGCCACCAACTGCGCCAGGGTTAGGTCATCGATATTCAGCTTAGTGTTCGCTGTTCAGGTGACAGGTCATTCACGTAGATCAGGGCAACCGAGCCATCAACGAAAGGCAGGCATCACCTGCCTGGCGAACATTTCCTGATTGCGGTAGGCCTTGTGCATATCGATATCGCCGTAGTGGCTGACAATGTCGAACTCATCAAACTCGATTTGGCTGTATAGGTCTTGCAGCTTGCGGGTAACCTGGGCCGGTGTTCCCACGTAGACCATGTCCTGATCAATCAGATCGTCATACGAGAACTGCTTCATCTGCTGGAGCATATCGCTAGCGTAAAAACCATACCCGGCATCGATCATTTCCTGCGCCAGGGCATCGTTGTTCTGCAATGAGTCATGGGGACGGACGTTGAAATCATAAAAATTGAGAATCGCCTCTTTCGCCTCTTTGTGGGCGGTGGCTTCGTCATCAGCCAAAAACACTGCGCGCACGTAGGTTAGGTAGGGTTGAGTGTTGTGCTCTTTGCAGGCCTCGCGGTAGATACCGATACTTTCGAGAAATACCTCCAAAGGGGCGGGACCGCCGCAGCAGATATTCCAGCCTTTTCTCGCCGCATCCTTAAAGCCCTGACCACTGGTACCGGTCATGAAAATCGGTGGATGGGGCTGCTGTAGAGGCTTTGGGGCCACCGATACATCTTTTAAGTGATAGAACTCACCATCAAAAGAGAAGCTCTCTTCAGTCCATGCCCTCGGCAGCACCTCCAGACCATCACGGAAGCGACCGCCACTCTCAGCCATGGGAATACCGAGTTTAGGATAGAGCCAGGCGTGCCCCCTGCCGACGCCAACATCAAGCCTGCCACCGGTAAGAATATCCGCCTCGGCTATCTCCCCCGCCAGCACCACCGGGTTGTGTAGCGGCAAGGTGTTGCACATGGTGCGAAAACGGATGTTTTTGGTGCGCTGAGCGGCGGCGCTGAACATGGCTAAAGGATTAGCTGAGATGCCAAAAGTCTGGAAGGCATGGTGTTCGATCACCGCATAAACGTCATACCCCAGCTGGTCGGCCTGCTCGATAAGCCGGAAAACTTCCCAGGTCAGTTCAGCGTGGTTTTTATCCGGAGCCGTCTGCATTTCACAATAAATACCAAACTTTATTTCACTCACCCGTAACTCCCCGTTTTAAATCACTCTAAAAAAACCAGCTCGGTTTTAGAAACTCTGAATCGGCCCGTCTTTCCAGCCCTTGTCGTAAGGCGTGACCAATTTCAGATTCAACCGCATATAGTGAAAATACCAGCGCTCTTCAAGTTTGATCAGCTCAACGTCGTAAGTACCGCCAGCCCAGCAGGCTTCGATATTCCCACTCTCGCCGCGCATATTGGCCAGCTCCCACAGGTAATAGTGGGCGGTGCCAGTGGTAGCGTCATCATTGATATGCACGGTGGGCGAGATCATATAGTGCAGAGTCCAGGTGATGTCATTTTGCCCGGTCTCGCCCAACGCGCGAGCGATCTCCGCGCGACCCTCATGGCGACCAAAGCCTTCGCACTCCCAAACCGCATCGGGGCTAAACAGGGGTCCCATAATTTCTGGGTCATTGTTGCGATCTGCCCCCCTGGCATAGGTGGCGATCATGTTTTTGACTTCTTCTATATCCAGCAGTCGCTGGACCTTCTGCTCAATAGTTGCCACCGCCACTCCCCGGACCGTAATTAGAGTTGAGTGCTGTCAGCACGTTCGGCGATGAACCTTTCTTCTTCAAATGCAAATGGCACCCCGGCAGCCCCCTCATAAAATTCCACATGGGGGGCAATCTCTGCCAATGACAGCGTCAAATTCATCAGGCTACGGGCCTGCTCAGGCATGTCATTGAGTGGGTACTCATTGAGCACCTCAATCAGGCCCTCCATCTGCGGCAACATAGCGTCGTAAAAGCCCTGCATCTGGTACGCATTGCTCTGGCGACGCTGAATTTCGCGCTCACTCTGGGTCATCAAATTCCAACGCTCAAACCAGGGTTCGAGTAACGCCGCATAGTAATCTACGTTCTTGGTCATATTCGTGGCCCCCCTTAAAACTTCCGATACTCAAATAATCGGTTCAGGCGTTGATGATGTCGTCCACTGCCTGCAACAGGTGGCGGATCAGAATTTCACCATCCTGCAAATGAAGCTCCTGCTTAGCACCTGATTTAAGCGCTTCGTGGGTATCTTCCATCGTGGCAGTATCTTCCAGCCAGGCATTACGCTGCAGCACCTGACCATATTCATGGCTAAAGCGCTCGCCGGCATTTTGCGGTGGCGCGAAGTACTGCACGCCCTCCCAGAGCGTGTGATCAACATCAATCGGCGTGAACTGGTGAGTGAAATACATACCCTCCAGAATGTGAACCAGATAGTTGGGAAAGATCACCGCCAGTTCAAAGGCATGGCGCGGATCATTGCCCACCAGAGG
>CAJXVN010000323.1 GCA_913060775.1 uncultured Gammaproteobacteria bacterium
CTCGTGGGCTCGGAGATGTGTATAAGAGACAGCTCGATATTGGGGCAATGTCCACAATTCTCGTACAGGTGGTGCTCGTTATCGGGGATCCGTTCAGCAACGCTGGTCGAATAGCCGGCTCGCGCAGTGGATCGTTGGCGCCCGCCACGATCAGCACCGGCACCTCCACGTTTTCATAGACCGCTTCATCCGGAATGCCAGAGCCCTGACCCGCGGGCTTTTTTGCCGCCGTGATGACGAACAGCGCGCAGGCGCATTCGAACGCGCCCGGCAGTCGTGCGATCTCCTGGCGTTTTGCGACGTAAGCTTCATCGTCGCCCCATTTGGGATCGCCCAGCATAGCATGGAGAACCGCGCGCATGGATTCAGCCGTAGTGTCGTAGGCCAGCAGGGTCTCGCGTTCTTCCGACAGCGGTGTGAAACCGCCACCAGAGCACAAGATCGCGGATCGTATCGGCAGGCTCATCGGCGGGTCGCTGATAATCCGTGCGAGGATCGATCCACCCATCAAATTGCCGATAAAGTCGGCCTCCGTGATGCCGATGACCTCGTAGAAATGCGACATATGAGCGTATACACGGCTGCGCTGATCGGCGAAATCGTAGACTTTGTCGGTGCGACCGAAGCCAAGCCAGTCCGGGGCGATGACGTGAAAGTGTTCGGCCAGCGCCGGGATGTTGAATTCCCAGCTGATTTCGGCACAACCGCCGAATTCGCCCGAATGCAGCAGGGCGACGGTAGGCGCGCTTTTGTTACCTGCTTCGAGGTAATGGGTGTTGATCCCGTCTACCTCGACGAAATGCGATTATACATTCGTCATCTGTTACCTCACAAAATCGACTTACAGGCAGCGGCCAGTTCACGCAAACGCGGATAGACCTCGTTTGCATAGAGCTTCGTAGACCGCAGCGTGTCGTCCTTGGACTGATGACCAGCCTGGCCCATCATCAGCACGTGGCCGAAGCAATGCAGGACTGGCTGGTTAGGGTCGGCATCAAACCCATACGGATCTATCTTGGGTCACCTTGGGAAAACGGATATAATGAACGCTTCAACGGAACCCTGCGCTACGAAGTGCTCAACGCCGAATGGTTCAACACAAACAAAGCAGGTCCAGATCGTCATCAACCAGTGATTCAGGCAGTACAACCACACCCGCCCCCATCAGGCCCTCAGCATGCGACCGTCAGTGCCAGAAACTCTAATTAGTAATGGCTCAGAACTTGGGGGTTAGACAGGAGAATAGTGGAGGGGGATTGTTAAAGGTGCACTCCAGTAACTGCAGTTTTTGAAAAATTTAATGTTTAAATACCAAATTTCCAGAAAGATCCGTTCGGTTTTAAAGGGTACCAAAGGCGATTTGGCACTATTAGAAAGCCGCTATCATCAGATAGTGGGTAGCCCAATCATTGTGACATAAATTTTTTCTATAATGGACCAGTGCTTGCATAACACAAGGAAAAACAAATGAAGCAGTCGCTTCACAGGTATTTAGGCATATCACTCGTATTAGTAATGCCAATCGTTCAGAGTTGCTCGTACATTGGCCCAAATAGCGTAAAGAGTGACAGAAGAAATTACAATGATGTGTTACAGAAAACAAATAGCGAAGAAATACTTCTAAACTTAGTTCGCATGAAGTATGTTGATACTCCATCATTCATGTCGGTCAATAGCATTACATCACAGCTATCTTTTAGTGCCTCCACATCTCTATCAAGCACTAAAACGACTAATGGTATCGCTGATGGAGTTAACACATTAGCCAAAACTATCGCCCCTTCATTTACCGTCACCGACAATCCGGTCATCAGTTATTCACCGCTACAGGGAGATGAGTATATCCGCGAACTTCTCACTCCATTAAACGCATCTATTCTTGCTTTTTTAGGCTCTTCGGGTGCCCCTAAAAATGTTATTTTAAAATTGAGCCTAACACGCATAAACGAGGTTTTGAATGCGCCCAACGCTTCGCGTCCTTTACCCCAAACAGCACCCCAATTCGAGCAATTCGACGAATTACTCTTTTCCCTCGATCAATTGGGACAAAAGGTTCAAATAGGCTACTCTGTTGTTGATAATAAATCTCTTCCAACTATTCGTTTCGAAGCCGATGCTTTAAATACTCCTGTCGGAAAAAATATTTCAAGAATTCTTGACTTAGCTCCCGGAATAAATGAATTCGTTTTGAATTCTGGCGATATAAAAGTTGAAGACGCGATCATAAACGTCAAGATGAGATCGATGCTGGGTATATTTTATTTTCTTTCCCACAGCGTTAGAGTACCAGCGGAACATGAGAAACTTGGTTGGGTAGCGAAAACTATCAACGCGGATGGCAGCGCCTTCGACTGGAATCGGATGACTAAAAATTACTTCAATATAAATGTGTCCTCAGAAAAGCCCTCTAATTCGGATATAGTGGTGAAATACCGGGGTAATTGGTTTTCCGTTGCTCGTAATGATCTACCCACCAAGAGGACTCTCACACTTCTTTCACAGCTGCTGGCTCTTCAGTCCGGCACCGTCATAAAACCTCCACCCACCTTAACAATACCGCTTAATTGATATGAGGCCAATCTGTCTAGCCCCCAAGTTCTGGGCTATTTCTGATTAGAGTTTCTGGAACAGGCGGGCGCATGTTCAGGGCCTGATGTGGACGGATGTGATTGTACTGTCTGAGCCACTGGTTG
>CAJXVN010000324.1 GCA_913060775.1 uncultured Gammaproteobacteria bacterium
ACGAGATGTAGAGAGGTCTCGTGGGCTCGGAGATGTGTATAAGAGACAGAGGCGATGGTGTTTTGGGTTTACGTTCTTCGTTGTGCTGATGGTAGTTACTACACCGGCCACACCGACGACCTTGAAAAACGCATGGATGAGCATGTTACTGGGGCGAATCCGGGCTGCTATACCTTTAAACGCCGACCACTTGAAAACGTGTTTACCCAGTCGTTTCCTACTCGTGAAGAAGCCCTGAGTTCTGAACGGCAAATTAAAGGTTGGAGCAGGAAAAAGAAAGAAGCCATGATCTGTGGTGACTGGGATGAAGTTTCCAGACTGGCTAAATCCGGCGGAACTGCAAGAAAACCTTCTTGGAGAAAATAGAGCATCGTTACTCAGTCACCGGTTCTGCGTCCCTCCCAGGGGGACCTTGTCGGTGACGAAAACGTGGTTCGACAGGCTCACCACGAACGGAAAAGCGCAGGCTCACCACGAACGGAAAAGCACCAGCTTTCCATGACCGGAGATTAAATTACCGTTCGCCCTGAGCTTGTCGAAGGGTTGGTTCGGCTAAAGCGGTGGTTCGACAGGCTCACCACGAACGGAAAAGCGCAGGCTCACCACGAACGGAGATTAAATTACCGTTCGCCCTGAGCTTGTCGAAGGGCCTTCCAATGGAACTTTAACCGGGGCCAACATAACGGATGTCTCCATTATCAGATGACAAAATTAACCGTTCGACCTGAACGTCTCGAAGGGTGGCCCCAGCGAACTAATCTTTCTGGTAAATAATGTCCCAGACACCGTGACCAAGGCGCTGGCCGCGGGCTTCGTATTTGGTGAGAGAGCGGTAGTCGGGTCGGGGGCTGTAAGCCCCTGATGGCGCGCAGTTGGTCAACGTAGGCGAGGCCTGCAGGGTTTTGCTGATATGTTCGGCGTAATCTTGCCAGTCGGTGGCCACGTGTAGGTGTCCACCGGGTTTTAGCCGCGAGCTGATCATTTCAACAAATTCGGGCTGGATGAGTCGGCGTTTATGGTGGCGGCGTTTTGGCCAGGGATCGGGGAAAAACAGGTAAACCCCGCTCAGGGATTCGACCGGGATACGATGGCGCATGAACTCCACCGCATCGCCCTGATAAATGCGCAGGTTTTGCAGCCCGATGCGCTCGGCGCCACCAATCACCGCGCCAACACCGGGTTCACAAACATCGGCGCCAATAAAATTATCGGTGTCGCGCGTGCGGGCCATTTCTACCAGCGACTGACCCATCCCGAAACCGATCTCCAGGTAGGTGTCGGCTAAGCGTCCAAACAGCTGTTCATGGTCGAGCAGGGAATCGTCGACCTCTATGCCGTAGGCCGACCAGTGCAGATCCAGGGCTTTTTGCTGGGCAGTGGTCATTCGCCCGGAGCGGATGACAAAACTGCGGATTGGTCGGCGGGTGGCCGGGGCGGTAGCCGCCGTGGAGGCGTCGCTCTGTGCGGGTGCTGACTGCGTCATTTCGGCTGAGCTTAAGGTCAACTGATAATGCCATCAATCGGCGATGACGCGCTGGCGTAAAGTTTGCGAGGAATGCGGCCGGCCAGAAAAGCCTCACGTCCCGCTTCGACGGCTTTTTTCATTGCGCTTGCCATCAGAATCGGATCTTTGGCACCGGCGATGGCGGTGTTCATGAGTACGCCTGCACAGCCAAGTTCCATGGCCAGGCTGGCATCGCTGGCAGTGCCCACACCAGCGTCCACCAGGATGGGGACTTCGGCGTTTTCCAGAATCATGCGGATGTTGTACGGGTTGCATATTCCCAGTCCCGAGCCGATGGGTCCGGCCAGCGGCATGACCGCCACACAACCCATCTCTTCAAAGCGTTTGGCCAGTATGGGGTCGTCGGAGGTGTAGACCATCACGTCGAAGTCGTCCGCAATCAGTGTCTCAGCGGCCTTCAGGGTTTCGACAATATTCGGAAACAGGGTTTTCTCATCGCCCAACACCTCAAGCTTGACCAGCTTGTGGCCGTCGAGCAGTTCGCGGGCCAGTTTAAGGGTGCGTACGGCTTCTTCTGCGGTGTAGCAAAAGGCAGTGTTGGGCAGAATGGTGAACTCTTCTGGCGGCACCACGTCGAGCAAACTGGGTTCGCCCGGGTTCTGTCCTATGTTCACCCGGCGGATGGCTACGGTGACAATTTCCGCGCCGCTGGTGACGATGGCCTCGCGGGTTTCGTTGAGGTCCTTATATTTGCCGGTGCCGACCAGCAGGCGTGAGTTGTAGGATTTGCCAGCAATTTCGAGTGGAGCGATAGGAGTCATGATTAGGGTCCGTAAACGGTAAAGACTAAAGGCAAAAATTGACTGGATGAATCAACAGGCTTCCGTTCTGCTCAGTCAAGCAGTTCGATCCCGATGAAAAAGCTGCCCGTTAATTCGTCCTGAACCGATTGATGGATGTTCCACCTGGGGGTTACCCGCCGCCGATAGCGTGGATGATTTCCAGTCGATCACCCTCTGCGAGCATCTGGTTGGGGTGATCGCTACGCGGCACGATTTCCTGATTAAGTTCCACCGCCAGGCGTTTGCCGGCGATCCCTTTTTCTACCAGGTAGTCAGCGACGCTACAGGGTTCGGGGAGGCTGACGGACTCCTGATTAACGGTAACCGTAATCACTGTCTCTTATACACATCTCCGAGCCCACGAGACCTCTCTACATCTC
>CAJXVN010000325.1 GCA_913060775.1 uncultured Gammaproteobacteria bacterium
ATCTACACTATCCTCTTCGTCGGCAGCGTCAGATGTGTATAAGAGACAGGATGCAGGCGACCAGTCGGTCGCATACCGGACAGAACCCGGTTGCTCTCTGCGGGCAGTGTATTCAAAAGGGGACTCCTAACAGGGTAAACAGGGCAAGTTTTGCCGATTCAACTAAAGGGATTAACACAGCGCCGAGCACGCCGGTGAACATAAGCACCACCAGGCCAATCATGATCAGCATGGAGTGGCGTTCCAGCTGCAGGTATTTAGCGGCGTTAACAGGCGTAAGAAATCCGACTACCACTCGACTGCCATCCAGCGGCGGTACCGGCAACATATTAAGAATCATCAACACAATATTGATCGAAACACCGACACCCGCCATCTGCTGGAGCACCACCATCGACAAGTCAGCATCACCAAAGGGCAAGGACAGTTTCAGCAGAAACCCCCAAAACAGCGCCATTACCAGGTTGCTGGCCGGACCCGCTCCGCCAACGATCGCCATATCCCGCTGCGGATGACGAAGGCGACCAAACTGCACCGGCACCGGTTTTGCCCAGCCAAACAGAAACCCGGTCGTCACCAGCATCATCAAGGGCAGCAGCACCGTGCCGACGGGGTCAATGTGGCGAAAGGGATTTAACGACACCCGTCCAAGCTCGCGTGCGGTGGAATCACCCAGCGCGTCGGCCGCATAGGCGTGGGCAGCTTCGTGGACCGTGATCGCCAGGATTATCGGTGGCGCCGCGATCACCATCAGCAGCAGTATTTCGGCAATACCCATTAATTAACTATTGCCCGCTGTACTGGCCGGGTCGCTTCTCAAAAAAAGCGGTCAGGGCCTCTTCATGGTCGGCACTAAAGTGGCACCCGGCCTGCAGAGTGGCACACATATCGAGAAACTGCGGCAGCGGTACCGACTGACCCGCGCGCAGTAGCCGTTTGGCAATGCGCAGGGCCTGCGGCGGCTTGGCAGCGATCTGACTGGCCAGTTCCTGCGCCCGATCCATCAAGGCTTCCGGCTCAACTACCTCGAGCACGATACCGATATCCAGCGCCTCGGGGGCGTCAACAATACGCCCGGTAAAGGTCAATTCGGCCGCGCGCTGATGCCCCAGAGCTTTAGGCAAAAACCAGGCGCCACCATCTCCCGGAATAATCCCGAGATTGACGAAGGTTTCACCAAAGCGCGCTTTGGTAGAAGCGATACGGATATCACACATCATGCTGACATCGAACCCGGCGCCGATAGCAGGGCCATTCACCGCCGCGATTACCGGTACTTCCAGGTCGTACAGGGCTAACGGTATCCGCTGGATTCCAGTGCGATAGTTCTGTTGCACATCCAGTGGCGAGCCCCCAAAGATACCCTCTTTTTTAGCCATATCCTTGATATTGCCACCGGACGAAAACGCCTTTCCCGCTCCCGTAATAATGAGCACCGAAATATCGGCTCGCCGTGGAATAGAACCGAGCACGTCCAGAATTTCGTCAATCATCAACTCGGAACTAATGGCGTTCATGCTTTCCGGCTGGTTGAAAGTGAGCACTCCAACGCGGTCGGTGACGGCAAATTTAATCAGGCTGTATTCCATGCGCTATCCAGTAGGTCAATATGAAAATAAAAATCAGAGGGCGTAACGGCCTTCTTCATTCACCGCATCGGCAATGGCCTGGCGCAATGCCAGCAGATCACCCGTGGCCGATGCCACTGGTACCTCAACCTGAAGATGATCGGCCAGTTCGCCACCCAGCTGGTTAACTCGGGCTACGGACTGCAGGGTCACCAGCGCCACCGAATCCCGGTGCACCTGTTTGGCACTGTCCATCTGTCCCAGTCGCAGGGTTGCCGACTCTGCTACGTAGATGGCAATCATCATATCCGCCAGATTAGCCATCACTTCCTGGTTAGCATCAAACCCTTTACTGTCGCCGTAATGCTGGCGGGCGGCATTAAAGCAGGTCGCGAAGCTGTTTTTCATCTGAGTAATGGGGTTATCGCCATCGGCAACCGTCAGCTCAATTTCACCGCTGGATATTTTCTTTAGCAAGGTCCGCGGCATGACGATGCGGTTAATCTCGTTAGTACCTTCGTATATCCTCGAAATGCGGGCATCGCGAACGTATTTGGCCGCCGGATACTCTTCCAGAAAACCATAGCCCCCAAACATCTGTAACGACTCATCGGACACGCCTGCCAGCAACTCAGAACCGGCGATCTTCAGAATCGAGCACTCCATCGCGAAGTTCTGCATCGATGCTAACTTGGCGGCCGCATCGTTACCCTGGCTCTGGCTATCGGCATCCATATCTCCCACCGCCCGATAAACCGCACTTTCTACGGCAAATATATCCGCCACCATCTGGCCGGTCTTGCGCTTAATCATGCCGAAATCGGCAATTTGTGTGCCGAACTGTTTGCGTTGCTGGGCGTAGTCAAGGGCCGCATCAAAGGCGAACTTGGCGCTGCCCAACGCGGTACCACCCAGTTTGTAGCGACCGTTATTAAGAATATTAAAAGCGATGACGTGGCCACGGCCAATTTGGCCAAGGACGTTTTCCCGCGGAATCTGGGCGTTTTCCATGATCACCTGGCAAGTGGAGGAACCCTTGATACCTGTCTCTTATACACATCTGACGCTGCCGACGAAGAGGATAGTGTAGAT
>CAJXVN010000326.1 GCA_913060775.1 uncultured Gammaproteobacteria bacterium
CTATCCTCTTCGTCGGCAGCGTCAGATGTGTATAAGAGACAGCCACAGGAGTTGTCATCGATGGAAACCGGACTAAAAAACAAACGCGTCGTCATCACGGGTGCCACTGCCGGTATTGGTCGCGGCATCGCCCATTGCTTTGCTGACGAGGGCAGCCAGCTGGCCATCTGTGGCCGCACCATCAACCCGCTGGAAAGTGTCCGCCAGGAGTGCGAACAGAAAGGTGCTCAGGTAACCGCTATTCAGGCGGACATGACCAAAGCCGCGGAGGTCGAGCACTTCATCATGGCCAGCCAGGCAGCCATGGGTGGCATCGACGTGCTGGTCAACTGCGTTGGCGGCGTGGATCAACTGCTACCCTTTGAAGAACTAAATGACGACGACTGGCAAAACATCTGGGAGCTTAACGTCATGTCCGCCGTGCGCGTTACCCGCGCGGCCTTGCCCATCATGAAACCCAACGGCTGGGGCAGAATCATCAACATCGCATCCGAATCCGGCATCCAGCCCGATCCCTTCATGCCTCACTACAACGCGGTTAAAGCGGCGCTGATAACCTTCACCAAATCCATGTCCAAGGCGCTCGCCGGCGACGGCATCATGGTCAACACCGTCTCCCCCGCCATGACCCGCAACGACGATGTCGATAACTTCATAAAACAGCGCGCCGAACAGGACAACTCCTCACTGCTCGAAGCCGAACAGGCGCTGATGCGAGATCTACGCCCCAATATTGTCCTTGGCCGCCCCGGCGAGCCAGAAGAAGTGGGTGCCGCCGTGGTGTTCCTGGCATCTGAACAGGCCAGTTTTATTACCGGCACCAACCTGCGCGCCGATGGTGGATCGGTGGCGAGTATTTAAAATCGCACCAACACTAATACTTCGGCGAACTCGCTTTAAACCCGCGTGCCGTTCTGCCGCAGACTCTCCTTACGCTGTATTACGAATCTTATGATCTCGACAGCTGACGCGTAGCCGTTAATGACAACAGGGTTCTGAAATGGAAAACAGCCGACCAAAAATGCTCCTCATCGTATCCAGGAGACTCTTTATATTTGCTGCTTTATCCCTGCTGGCCACCTCGCTTGTGTTCGGGATGACCTTCTTCTTCAATGATCGGTTGATGATTTCGTGGTTAGTTCTGGAGTGCGGAATTATTGGGGGATTTGTGAGCATCCAGCAGCGCCTGAGCTCGGTGGAGTTGGAGGAACTCGGTTTGTTAGCCGAATCCTGGGCCACCATTCTGGTGATTCCCATCTATGGAGGAATTTTTGCGTTAGTGCTCTACGTACTTCTATTGGCAGGATTAATTCAGGGGCATCTGTTTCCCGCTTTTTATATTCCCCGATTTGATGTGCCACCCACCACCGAAAATATTGCAGCTTTTTTAACCGAAACCTACCCAGCACAGGGTGCCGATCTCGCTAAATTAATATTCTGGTCATTCGTGGCGGGATTTTCTGAAAGGTTTGTCCCTCAGATTATTAACAACGTATCGAGTAGCGGTGAATCAAAGCCCTCTTAAGGGCTGATCACCTTCAGGTTAGCCTGGCGTCGGTTTCAAAAGGCTTGCGATTATTTCAGGGCCACCCGAGTCACACCTCTCGGCAACTATCCCAACTCAAACCCCACATACCCTTCGGCTGCGATCTCCGCACATTTCTGTACGTAAGCAGGAAACCCGATATAGGGCATAAAAACTCTCGGTTTACCCGGAACGTTGGCGCCCAGGTACCAGGAGTTGCAGGTGGGATAGAGGGTTTTCTCTGCCAGCGCATTCACTTTAGCGACCCAGGCCTGCTCCGCCGAGGCGGTTGCCTCAATGGTGTCGTGGCCCTGCGCAGCCAGATAAGTAATGCAGTCGCTAATCCACTCCACGTGCTGTTCAATTGAGGGCAGCATGTTGGTGAGTACCGACGGACTACCCGGGCCGGTAACGGTAAACAGGTTTGGAAAGCCCGCCGGATTTAACCCGAGTAGTGCTCGCGGGCCCTCCGCCCATTTATCGGTTAATGCCAGCCCCTCTCGACCACGAATATCGATTCTGGCCAGGGCCCCGGTAACGGCATCAAAGCCGGTGGCGAAGATAATTGCATCGGCCTCAATCACCTGTTTCGCAGTAACAACACCCTGTGCCATGAAACCCTGAATCGGCTCCTCGATAAGGTCGACCAGACTCACGTTGTCGCGGTTAAAGGTGTCGTAGTAACCGCTATCAGCACAGACCCGTTTACAGCCGAAGGTCTGCATCGGTGAGAGAATTTCGGCTATTCGCGGGTTTTTAACCACGGACCTGATTTTGCCGCGGATAAATTCAGCAGCGGTGTCGTTGGCGTCGCCATTAACCAGCAGGTCTCCAAACGCACCGACAAAACTCAGACCGCCCATTTGCCAGCGCCGCTCATACTCTTCGGTTCGCGCGTCAAGGTCGACCTCAAGTGCTGAGTCTGGATTAATTTCGAAGGCAATGGCGGATGGGGACATTGCCTGGCGTTGACGCAACTCACCATAGCTGGCCTTTATTCGCTGCCGCTCGTCTGCACTCAGGGGGTAGTTCCTGTCTCTTATACACATCTCCGAGCCCACGAGACCTCTCTACATCTCGT
>CAJXVN010000327.1 GCA_913060775.1 uncultured Gammaproteobacteria bacterium
GTCGGCAGCGTCAGATGTGTATAAGAGACAGACATTGGTAAAGATGCAGTCTCGATCAAGCATATGGGTGGCGTTGGGGTTGGTTTCGACGCCAGTGCCCGGGGCGACGCCAAAAAAACCGGCTTCCGGATTGATCGCCCAGAGTCGACCATCCTCTCCCGGGTGCAACCAGGCAATGTCATCGCCGACTGTCCAGACTTTATAGCCTTCGTATTCGGCGGGTGGAATGAGCATGGCCATGTTGGTTTTGCCGCAGGCTGATGGAAAAGCCGCGGCGACGTAATGAATTTCACCCTGCGGGTTCTCGATGCCGACGATTAGCATATGCTCGGCCATCCAGCCTTCGGTCTGGGCCTGATAGCTGGCAATGCGCAGAGCGTGACATTTTTTTCCCAGCAGGGCGTTGCCGCCGTAACCGGAGCCGATGCTCTTAATCATCAGCTCTTCAGGGAAATGCATGATAAAGCGACGCTCAGGGCTTAAGTCGCCGATGGAGTGCAGGCCCTTAACAAAGGGCCCACCTTTCTCAATCCGCTGTAATGCGGCACTGCCCATGCGGGTCATGATGCGCATGCTGGCGGCCACATAGGGGCTATCGGTAATTTCAACGCCGCAACGCGAGAAGGGAGACTCCAGCGGACCCATGCAGTAGGGCACCACGTAAAGTGTGCGGCCTTTCATGGCCCCAGCAAAAAGGTCATCCACTTTTGCGTGGCCGTCGGCGGGTGACATCCATTGATTATTCGGCCCGCTCACCTCAGGGTCGGTAGTGCAGACGTAAGTCAGGTGTTCGGTTCGGGCAACGTCGGAGGGGTCAGAGCGGTGGAGAAAGCTGTTTGGGTGGGTCGTCGGGTTGAGCGGTAGCAGGGTGCCGTCATCGACCATGGCGGCAGTTAACTGGTCATACTCCTGCTGTGAGCCGTCACACCAGTGAATTTGATCGGGTTCGGTCAGAGCAGCTACCTCGGCGACCCAGTCGGCGAGTTCTTTATTACTGGTGTGGTCAGTCATGGACGCAATATTCCGTGTGTTGGGATGACGGCTACTTGAGCTCGCAGGCGCTGGTCAGAGGCTATTCACTGAGAAAGTCCGAAGTAGCCTGGGAACCGAAGGTTCCCGAATCTGGCCGCGCACATGAATCCGCCTATTCTAAGAGGGATTGGCCCTACAAATCTACGCCGTAGCTAAAAGACGGCTGATGGGGTCAGCGCCCCGGCCGTACCAAAAATTAGCCCGTTCTTTCAGGCGAACCTGGTTTGGCCGTTTTTCGTATTGACGGGGCGATTGCAACCCCGGAATTGATGGGCGGTGTCTTTCCTAAAAGAAATAGCTGATATTGGATGACATCAATATTGATTGTGTCAGTTTGACTTCTCGTTTGACCAGCTTAAAGCCATCATCAGTGCGACGAATCAGGTCGGTTCGGCGACCCGAGATAATGGTCGGGTCTTTTTTGTTAAACCGTGTCCGGTGAACGGTAATGCAACTGTGGCACTGGTATTCATTGTCACTGGCTTTGCTTACGCGGACGTTAGTGACAACGTGATTAAGCAGCGATCGGATAAATTCGGAGGTGGTGGTTTGCGGGTTGCTCAGCAACTGCAAACGGATTCTCATGCTGTGAATATCATCGTCAAAATAGCCGTTACCGATGCCGGTTTCACGCGAGCCGGTCTGCTCTAAAAATTGTGGCACCGGGATGACATAGTGGAGGTCTTCTGCCAGTAATTGTTCCCAGGCAGGATAGTTATGGTCACTCAGTAATTCTGCTTCGTAGTAAAGAAAGTCGGCGAGTTCTCGGTACTCGGTCTCGCTCACGCGGTTGGTCATTGCTAGGGTCCTTGGGTCGTGTGTTGGCAGGTAACTGGCTGATATTAAAGGGCTATGCCTTCATGTATTTTTGCCACTCCAGCAAAATATCGAATTCGGTTATTTCGCCATAGTTAGAGGGGTAGGCTTTTCCCGGGCCAACAAAGTCCGGAATTACCCGGTCACGATAGGCCAGAGCCATCTGGAAGTTCACATCACCCTGGCGGGCAATGTTGCCCTCGATGCCCTTGGCGATGCCCACCCAGGCTTCCGCATCGTCCTGATCAAAAGTGCCCCCTGCGGTAAAGGTTCTTACGCCGGCTAGCATCGATGCTTTTTTCCATTCAGCCGATGCCTCTTTTTCAACCAGAAACCAGTTCCAGATTTCCGTCTGGGTGGCTGAAACAGGTTGCCAGACTCGAATGGCCAGAAAATTCACTGGCATGGTTCCCTTCTCGAAAGTTGCTGCACCCTGCACGGATGAGAAGTTGGGAAACATGGTTTGCACCCCCGCAAGCAGGTGACGGTTTAGTTCGTTTTGCCCGGGGTTAAGGTGTTTTTCATAGACTTCAATCAGGTCCGGGTTAAAGCCAAAATAAGGAGGCACGTCATTTTTAAGGGCCTCAGGGATCTGAGTCAGTATGCCGTTGTGGCCATTACCCATGCTCACCGCCGGACTATCCACCAGCGCGTCGCGAAATATGTTCGGCGGCACCTCGAAGGTTGCCAGGGTGATGGGCCCGTGGACCTTGACGGCATGGGGGCCATCCGCACCGAAATTC
>CAJXVN010000328.1 GCA_913060775.1 uncultured Gammaproteobacteria bacterium
ACGAGATGTAGAGAGGTCTCGTGGGCTCGGAGATGTGTATAAGAGACAGCCGATGCGCAGTGGCTGGCAAATTTCATCAGCGATATGTCCAGACGGGGGCTGTTTGGTAGTCGCATTGGCGGACTCGGCGTTTACGGCTCCAACTCAGCACACGGACCATTCGTTCATGTTGATGTCAGGGGCAACCGGGCCCGCTGGTAATGGGCCGCTTCTTCTTTCTCGGCCGTTCTCATCGAACCGGATGAATTGTTGAGCTATCGAGGATTGGGCTCGGTAGATTCAGGGCTTCGCTATCAACATCCGGGCCTCTTCTGCCAACTGCTCAATGGCCGCCCAGTCCTGCGACGCAATCAGTCGTTTCGGTGCCACCCAGGAACCGCCCACACAGGTGACGTTGTCCAGCGCCAGGTAGTCCGCCCCGTTGTTCTGGTCGATCCCGCCGGTGGGACAGAACCGAATGGCTGAAAATGGTCCGGCAAAGGCCTTTAGAGCCGCGACTCCTCCCGCCACCGCGGCGGGAAACAGTTTGAAACAGCTGTAACCGTATTCGAGACCGAGCATGATTTCTGACGCGGTGGCAACGGCGGGCAAAAGCGGAATTGAACTGGCCTTGCCGGCAGCGAGCATGGCCGGCGTGGACCCGGGACTCACCGCAAAATGAGCCCCCATCTGCCCCAGGCGCGAAAGTTGATCCGGACTGGTGACGGTGCCGGCACCCACGATAGCACCGGGCACCTGTAACATTTTCTCGATGACCTCAAAGGCACGGTCGGTGCGCAGGGTCACTTCCAGCACCGGCAATCCACCACTGACCAGCGCCGTGGCCAATGGGATTCCGTGGTCAGGATCCTCCACCACCAGCACCGGCATTACCGGGTAGGCCTGTTTCAGCAACTCACCCATTCTGTCCACATTAACCATTAGTCACCCGTTCAGTCAAAATCAAAAATCGTGGCACCCTGTTCCGCCCCATTGGCCCCGTCCCGCATGAATTGAAATAGCTCCCGGCCCAATCCACGGTTATTGAACCGGTTAATTTCCGGGTCGTAGGTCACCGGTATCCGTTTTTGCCAGACGCTATCGTCGATTAGCGCTTCCAGGCTTCCAGTCCGAGCATCCAGGCGCAGCATGTCTCCGTCTCGGAGTTTGCTGATGGCTCCCCCCTGTGCCGCCTCGGGAGAGAGGTGAATAGCGGCCGGCACTTTGCCCGAGGCCCCGGACATACGACCATCGGTAATCAACGCCACTCGAAAGCCCTTATCCTGCAGAACCCCCAGCGGCGGCATCAATTGATGCAGTTCCGGCATGCCGTTGGCCTTGGGTCCCTGAAACCGAACCACGACAATGCAGTCCCGCTCCAGCTCACCCCGTTTGAAGGCGTCCATCACCCCCTGCTGATCATGGAACACCCGTGCTGGCGCTTCGATTCGGTAACGGCCCGCTGGCAGCGCTGAAATCTTGATGACGCTGATGCCCAGGTTGCCGGTCAGTATTCGCAATCCACCATCGGCGGAAAATGGTTCGGCGATGCTGCGCACAATATCCCGGTCCCCGGGCTGGCTATTACATTCTTCCCAGCTGAGCTCTTCCTCGCGCAGTACCGGCTGCCGGGCATAGGCATCCAGCCCCTTGCCGACCAGGGTTTCTACATCCGCGTGCAATAGTTCGCCCTGTAATAACTGGCTAATTAGAAAAGGCAGCCCACCCGCCGCATGAAAATGGTTAACGTCCGCGTTGCCATTGGGGTAGACCCGGGCCAGGGTCGGCACAATTTCAGACAGGTCGGCAAAATCCTGCCAGTTAATTTTGATGCCGGCGGCAGCGGCGATCGCCACCAGGTGAATACATAGATTGGTCGAGCCACCCGTGGCTAGCAGACCGACGATGCCGTTGATAATCGCTTTTTCGCTAATAATCGAGGCCAGCGGACGATAGCTTTCTCCCAACCGGGAGTTGGCCGCCACCTGCCGGGTAGTGGCCCGGGTCAGGGCATCACGCAGGGGGTCACGCGGATTAATAAACGAGGAGCCGGGCAGGTGCAGACCCATAAATTCCATCAACATCTGGTTGGAATTGGCCGTGCCATAAAAGGTACAGGTGCCCGGGCTATGGTAGGAACGGGCCTCCGCTTCCAGCAGTGCTTCCCGATCCAGTTTGCCGGCGGCGTATTCCTGGCGAATGCGCACTTTCTCGCTGTTGGATAACCCTGAGGGCATCGGCCCGGCGGGCACAAACGCCACCGGTAGATGCCCAAAACGCAGAGCGCCGATTAATAACCCGGGAACAATTTTGTCGCACACCCCCAACATGAGGGCCGCATCAAACAGGTTGTGGGACAGGGCAATCACCGTGGAAAGCGCGATCTGATCCCGGCTGAAAAGACTCAACTCCATGCCCGGCTGGCCCTGGGTCACCCCATCGCACATGGCCGGCACTCCGCCGGCAAACTGAGCGGTGCAACCAATCTCGGCGGCTGCCTGTTGAATAATCTCTGGATAAGCGCCCAACGGCTGGTGGGCACTCAACATCTCGTTATAGGAAGAGACAATGCCAATATTGGCAC
>CAJXVN010000329.1 GCA_913060775.1 uncultured Gammaproteobacteria bacterium
CGACCGGCGGCGTTAAGTCTTGGCCCAACGGCAAAGCCCAGGTCAGCAGCGACCGCACTTTTTGGGTCGCGACCGCCAACCTGCAATAGCGCCTGTACCCCAGCCTGAGCCTGGCCACTGCGCATGCGCTGCAATCCCTGGGCGACCAGAATACGGTTGTTGTAATCGAGCTGGGCGACATCGGCGACCGTACCCAGGGCAACCAGGTCTATCCACTGAGCCATGTTTGGCTCGGCAATTTGGCTGGTTTCAAACCATCCCTGTTGACGTAGCTCTGCCCGTAATGCCAGCAGTAGATAAAAGGCCACTCCGACGCCCGCCAGCGCTTTACTGGGAAAATCGCATTCATTCAGGTTGGGATCAATAATGGCATCCGCCGCGGGTAGCTCGGGCGGTGGCAGGTGGTGGTCGGTAATCAACACCTGCATGTTGAGCTCGTGGGCGCGCTCAACGCCGCGATTGCTGGTGATGCCGTTGTCGACGGTGATTAGCAGGTCACACCCCCGCTCGGCGACCTGCTCAGCGATACTGGGTGTGAGGCCATAGCCGTCATCGAACCGATTGGGTACCAGGTACTCCACCTGGGTAAACCCCAGCGCCCTTAGGCCCCTGATTAAAAGCGCACAACTGGTTGCCCCATCAACATCAAAGTCTGCAACGATAATGATCCGATGTTGCTGATGCAACGCGGCGATCAATAGCGCCACGGCAGTGGCCATGCCGTGCATCGAGCTGGGGCGAGCCAGAGCAGACAGCGGGGTTTTTAACTCAGTGTCGGAGACCCTGCGGGCAGCATAAATACGCCCCAGTAGCCCGCTACCGAGTTGCTTACCCAGATCGGCGGCTAACTGCGGGTCAAACGAGCGACGAATAATCATGGTTGATCAGCGTTTCGAGACTGCCTCAGTTTGGCCCACCAGCGGCGCAGAAAATGAAAATCTCTCCGCCGCCACTGTCGCAACTGCCAGCCATCACGGTCGATGGCGTAGATAGAAACCTGGTCAATCTGTTTACCCATAAGCGGTCCAAGCTGCTCACACCAGGCCTGTACCTGAGCGTCACCGGGCTGGTAACTGCCGTCCACCTGAGCGAGATCCACCAGTACATGGCCGCTAGCCGGCAACAGGTCTGCCAACTCGGTGGGCCTGGGCAGTGGTCTGACCGCCACCTGATAATGGTCGGCCAACGCCGTCGCCCAGGCGGCGTCGGCCAGCACCTGGTCCACCGGCGGCACCACAGATTCCTGAGTGTTCAAACGGGCTGTCGGGTCGCTTGCCTCATCGTCGCCAATCACCTCCTGACCCCAAACCCAGAGGCTATTGACCAGTGAAAGCTCTGCGGTTTGCTGCTGCGCCTCACCGAGGCCATTGTCAGTGGCGGCGTGGAGCGCCATCTGAATTTCATTCAACCAGCGCTGGAGTGCCATCGCATCGTCTCCCTGGGCCTGGTAGACACGTGCGGAACCGCCGGCAGCCGCATCCAGGGAATGGGTTTTAATCGCCAATGGCTGGCTAGGCGTTAAGTACCAACGATGAGTGGTGCCGATTTCCAGGGTGAAGTCGTCCTGAAAATAGTCGTTAAGCAACTCAACAATGCGTTCGGCCTCCGCCTGAGAGAGGTTAGCCAGCTTTCCGGGAATAACCACCAGCTGATCACGATCGGGCAGCAGATGAACCGGGTCGGCCCGCCAGCGGTGGCGATTGGCCGGCAGGCCGTCCAGAGCGCCGGTGAGCTCAGCCACATGAGGGGGCTTGTCATCCGCTTTAACAGCAGGGCCGGCAATTAACCGCCACAGCAACTCGTAGCCACTTCGAGATTCTGCGATCGGCTGGGATGCCAGCGGAGACAGCGGCGGCCAGCCGGCGGCCAGCCAGGGTTCAGACCGGGGAAGATCATCCGGTACCTCCGCGGCGGGCAACCCAGGCTGGGACTGCTCGGGCAGCGGTTCTTTAACCGCCACCAGCAGCGTCACGCTCACGGTCATTGTTCGGGTCTCTGAAAAGGTCGGCGGGCCACCGTTAGCGTCCCCGCATGAACAGCCGGTCGAGATCCTGCACGGAAAGCTCGGTCCAGGTTGGTCGGCCGTGGTTACATTGTCCGCTGCGCTCGGTCTGCTCCATATCCCGCAGCAGGCCATCCATTTCGGCTAGCGTTAGTTGCCGGCCACTGCGTACGGAGCCGTGGCAGGCCATGGAGGAGAGGCAGGCATCGATCTGCAGTTGAATCTGATCGGCGCTACCGTGTTGAGCGAGCTCATCGAGTAGGTCACGGACCAACTGCTCAGCGTTATCGCGATTAAGCAGGGCCGGCACTGCCCTGACTGCAATCTGCTGCGGCCCACTTTGGGTTAGCTCAAGCCCCAGGTCCTGTAACAGCTGCTGATACTGCTCCAGCAGCCGAATTTCCGCATCGGTCAGGTTGATGATTAGCGGCACCAGCAATGGCTGAGTCACCAGTTCGCCGTACTGAGTTTTCAGTCGTTCATAAACAATACGCTCTGTCTCTTATACACATCTGACGCTGCCGACGAAGAGGATAGTGTAGATC
>CAJXVN010000330.1 GCA_913060775.1 uncultured Gammaproteobacteria bacterium
GATCTACACTATCCTCTTCGTCGGCAGCGTCAGATGTGTATAAGAGACAGTCTTTCACCAACCGGTAGATGCGTTTAGGCTCCAGAAATAGCACTGGATCGGGATCAACAATGGCCGCCAGCAACAAGCCATAAGCGCGGGCCGGTGATGACGGAATCACCACCCGCACCCCGGGGATATGGGCAAACAGCGCTTCGGTGCTTTCGGAGTGGTGTTCCGGCGCATGAATACCGGCCCCGAACGGCGCCCGCAACACCAGCGGACAGGCCAGACGCCCACGGGTACGGTTTCGCAGCCGGGCCGCGTGGCCAACAATTTGCTCCATTGCCGGATAAATAAACCCCATAAACTGAAACTCTGCCACCGGCCTTAGCCCCTCGGCAGCCATGCCAATCGCCAGTCCGGCAATCATGTTCTCGGCCAGCGGCGTATCCATTACCCGCTCACCGCCGAACTGCTCGTGCAATCCATTCGTTGCGCGAAACACACCACCGTTAACCGCCACGTCCTCTCCAAGCACGACGACGTCCGGGTTATCTTCCATGGCATGCTGAAGCGCCAGCGCTACCGCCTCAACCAGCGTCCGTTCACTCATCGGTCTTCCCCTCTGCAGCTCGATCAATAACCTGCTGACGCTGACCCTCATAAGCTTGCGGAAGCTCAGCATAAAGGTAATCAAACATGGCAGAAGCCGGTTGTGGTGTAACGGCCAGGTAATCCGCTACCGCCCGTTCCAGTTCGACCTGACAATCGGCCTGCAGGGCCTCTTCCTGGTCTTTGGTCCAGCCACCCTGCTCCACCAGATAACTGCGTATTCTGGCCACCGGATCGCCCTGCCAGTGACTGGAGACCTCGTCGTCATCGCGGTACCGGCGGGCGTCATCGGCGGTAGTGTGATCGCCCATGCGATAAGTGATAGCTTCGATCAGAAATGGACCACCTCCCGCCCGGGCACGCTCCAGCGCCTTACGGCTGGCGTACTCCACCGCCAGCAGGTCGTTGCCATCGACCTGCAGGCAATCAATACCGGCGGCAATGGCTTTCTGGGCCAGGGTTTGGGCATGGCTCTGAGATTCTCGTGGCACCGATATGGCCCACTGGTTATTGGTTACCACAAATAGAATGGGCAATTGCCAGACCCCGGCGACATTCAGCGCCTCAGCAAAGTCTCCCTTGGAGGTGGCTCCATCGCCACAAACCGTCACCACTGCCTGCGGTTCGCTGCGTAATTTAATTGCGGTTGCCACCCCGGCGGCGTGCAGGCACTGGGTTGCAATGGGCACGGCCAGCGGAAAATCTTTACGGGCCTGTTGATAATCACTGCCGCGTTCGTCGCCACCCCAGTAGAGCAATAACTCACAAAGGGTGACCCCCCGGCAGAGCAGGGCACCGTGTTCTCGATAACTCGGCACCAGCCGATCGTTGGGCTGCATCGCGAGGCTAAAACCGATGGTTACCGCTTCCTGTCCCAGGGATGAAGGGAAGGTGCCCAGCTGACCGGTGCGTTGCAAATTAATCGCGCGGGCATCAAACAGGCGGGTAAGCACCATCGACCGATAACCCTGTTTAATTACCTCAAGGTCTGCGATGTCCTCCGGCAGATCTTCCAGAACCTGTCCGGACGCGTCGAGAAAGCCAACGTGATCAACCTCAAACTGCGCAACACGCTCCTGCATGCACCACCTCCTGGTCAGTTGGTCCGCAGATCAACCGCTTACGGTGACACTAATGCCGGCAATCAGATCCACTGATTGCAACGCCACCGGCTTTCGTCTGCGTGAGCTTAATTGAGCCACAAGATTGACTCGCTTGCACGCGACCCTTTAAAAAACGGGTTAGATCAGCACTATTTCAGTTCTTGAATAGTGATCAGAGAATTGAGTAGAACGTCTCGCGGTGGAACTGGCAGTGGCTACTAGTTTGCTGCCTGGAAAATTAACCGGCAACGGTAAGCGGTAGCGTGCCAGTTGGCGCCCTGCTGTGGCCAAAAAAAAGCCGGCTTACGCCGGCTTTTTCCGAATCCCTGACTGGTAACTTATCCCCTTGATGGAGCCGGTGGAAAAGTTTTGCAAAACTCTGCCCAGGCGCGACCGGATGTTACGACCAACTCACGCCAGTCATCCGGCATGTACTGGTAGGGCGCGCGAACCGGCCCGGCATTAATGTAGCCGGCAGCATTGGTACGGGTCTTTTCGACCTGCACGTTGAATTTCGGGAATTCTTTGAAACTGGGGATTGCGTTTGGCAGGGCGTGCATCGCATGGCCAATTTTGTGCAGCGCTTCACTATCACCCGCGGCCAGTGCGTTAGTCATCGCAATAATCGGTTCCGGCCCCATGGAGCAGCCGGTGGACCAGACGCCTTTAATCCGGTCACCCACTATGTCATAAGCCATGGGCGCGAGAAAATCGATGGGCAAAAAGGCGACATTAGGGGCCGCGTCCATGCTCGCTTCCAGATCCGCAAACACATTCGGCATATCTACCATGCTGTCTCTTATACACATCTGACGCTGCCGACGAAGAGGATAGTGTAGATC
>CAJXVN010000331.1 GCA_913060775.1 uncultured Gammaproteobacteria bacterium
GGCAGCGTCAGATGTGTATAAGAGACAGGTGTGCAATTCCTTTCAGAAGTTGAATACCTGCAAATCGATGATCAGGGGCTAACCATTCGTATCGATGGACAGCAACGATTACTGGAGGTTGATCACGTGATCAACTGCGCCGGACAGGAACCTCGCAATTCACTGGTCAACGAACTAAACGCTCTGGGCATTGCCTGCCATACCGTTGGGGGCGCAGAGAATGCCGATAAACTCAATGCAGTCAGGGCAATCCGCCAGGGTCTGGATGTCGCTCTTTCCCTGTAATTTATCGTTGCACGATTTCAGGCCAGAAATTAACCGGAGGATTATTAAAGATGGCACGAGTCAACATTAGTAAACCGGACAGCGTGGACGACCCGCTGATCAAGGAGATTTTTTCCTGGATCACCGACATGGAAGGGGACGTTCCGAACCATTTTTATCTTGAACTAAATTTCCCCGAATACCTAAAAGCCAAGCTCGGCTCCACCCGGGTCCTCTGGCAAATGGGCGAACTGACGCTGCCGGAAATTCAGCACATTGGCATCCTGGTCTCTCGCGCTAACGGCTGTCCCTACTGCACAGCGGCTTTCTGCACCATCTTGAATTATGGGCTGGAAACGGCTGAAGAGTATGTGGAAGCGCTGGCCGAACAGGGCCTCGATGTCATCGCTGACGGTCGGCTAAAAACGATTCTGGAAGTGGCCTTGAAAGCAAACAGCGACCCGAAAGCCGTGACCGACGAAGATATTGATAGCCTGCGCGGCCTTGGACTCACGGACAAAGGGGTGGTGCAGCTCATCCACCTGGTCAGTGATTTCGCCTCCTACAACCGCCTCAATCTTGCCCTGAAAACGGACTACGACTATCGCGATAGCTGGCGAATGGCGGCATTTGGCTGGGACCCTAATTCCGACGAGCCGGCGGGTGATAACAGCCGCGGCGTCAGGTGATTCCTGCTCAAGGGTTTATCAGACTCACGAAAAAGCCGCGAAACATCCGCTAAACACAAAGCAGATGGACCATTCTGGCAAAAGCAGACTATTGGCCAGGTCGCGCCTGGCCAATAGTCGCCGTAATTAACCGCTTGTCATGCTGGCGGAATCAAGCCACCCAGGGCAGGTTTTCCCGCTCATAAGCCTGTTTGAGGAAACTTGAATCTCCCCAGGCCTGCAGATCTACTGGCCCCGGCAGATAACCCTGTTGAACCATAAAATCCTGCTGGGTCGCTAGCAGGTGAAGGGTCTCATCGGCCAGGTTTGGCCAGAGCTTGTCCTGATAATTAGCCACGAAAGAGCCGTTTATATCGTCGACGGACACCCCTAGTTCCGTGGCCATGGTCTCGGAACACTCATCGGGGTTAGCGGCCGCCCAGCTGGAGGCGCGGATCAACACCTGTAAATAACGGACCACCGCCTCGGGATTCTCCCGCGCCATGTTTCCGCTAACGGTAATAATGCGAGGATTAGCATTAACCCGTAACTCCATGTTATCGGTATCGTGCAACAGATCACCGATCAAACGCACCTTGTCACTCTCTTCGCGCTCTAACTGGCGGGTTTGACAGCCTTTGGCCCAGATCGCGTCTACTTCTCCACTTTCCAGGGCAGCCATTTCAACACCGAACATGTTGCTGGCCGGCGGTTTTTCACCCGGTTTATAGTCAGGGTTTATGTTGGCGTGCATGTCGTCGTTGATTTCCAGCTCCACCAGTTCAACGTCATCAAGCGACATGCCGTGGGCTCTCAAACCGCAATCCCAGGCTTTGTGGGCGTTGATTTTCATGAAATCGATCATGATGTAGGGCCGCACACCCATGGCGACGCGCTTGCCTTTTAGGTCGGCAAAACTGCGGATATCCGAATCCGGACGAACGTAAAAACAGATGGAGTCGGAGACAAAGGTGAGTCCGATCATCACCGTGTCAGCGCCGCCGTGTTTTGCCCACAGGGGTGGGATCGAGCCGCCTTCGCGATAGGAATTAGGCAGTGAGTGATCAAAATGGCTGTCCGCTTTTTCGCGGCCCAGCTCTTTAATATTGCGCACCTTGAAATCAGAACCATCGAATTCTTCATCGAACATGTTGCGCCGAAACGCAATTCCCGACGCAGTCGGCACGGGGCAGCGGGTATACCAGATGTCAGTAGCCATAATAGAAATCCCTTCGGTAGGTGAATGAGGCGGATTGCGGCCAAGTTTAATCCCCCATGGCAAGTTCAACCAGACTAAGGCATCCATTTGTTAATTTTGGTCCGGCCCGGGCCTGCCTGTGCTAAAACCTGCGGCGAACAAATTATCTGGAGAACGAAATCATGGATTCTTTAATCGCTTCCTGCCTGTTTTTCCTGGGCATGCACTGGATTATCTCTGGCAGTCCACTACGCGCCCCGGTGGTGAAGCTTTTCGGCGAAAAATTATTCAAAAGATTATTTGCTGCGTCCATTTTCGTGGCGTTGGGCTGGATGGCCGTGGCATTCTCCAGTGCCTGTC
>CAJXVN010000332.1 GCA_913060775.1 uncultured Gammaproteobacteria bacterium
ACGAGATGTAGAGAGGTCTCGTGGGCTCGGTGAAGAACAGCGGGAGAATCTCGCCAAGGAAATACCACTGGGCCGTCTTGGTCAGGCGGAGGACATTGCGAGTCTCGTCGGCTATCTGGCGTCGCCGGCAGCTGGCTATATTACTGGCCAGACCATCCACGTGAACGGTGGAATGTATTTGAGTTGATAGTGGTACAAAGTACCGGTCGAAGTTTCGCCAATGAATCGCGTATACCGACGCTTAAGTAAGTTGATACCAGAAAATTTATAGAAACCAGTTTTAGTATTTATTTTTAAACCAACGGAGAAAACCAGATCATGAGCAGTATCGAAGAACGAGTTCAGAAAATTGTTGTAGAGCAGCTGGGTGTTAGCGACAGTGAAGTGACGAAAGACGCCTCATTCGTCGATGATCTCGGTGCAGATTCGCTGGATACTGTTGAGTTAGTAATGGCGCTTGAAGAAGAGTTTGATTGCGAAATTGCTGACGATGCGGCTGAGAAAATCACCACCGTTCAGGAAGCCGTTGACTACATTCAAAGCGTTGATGCCGGCTAACTGTCGCACTGATTAATTCACGGCAACGGTGGGTGACCTTTGGTGAGTAATAAACGCAGAGTGGTAATCACCGGCCTCGGGGCTGTTTCACCGGTGGGTGTTGGTGTCGATCAGAACTGGCAAAACGTTACTGCCGGAGTAAGTGGTATCGCACCGCTTACTGAGTTCGATGTGAGCAACTTTAGTGTTCGATTTGGTGGTTCGGTGAAAGATTTTGATGTCACCGAATACATGAGCGCCAAAGATGCTCGCAAAATGGACACTTTTATCCACTACGGTTTCGCCGCTGCCTCCCAGGCAATACGCGATGCGGGACTGACCGATAGTGAACCGGATGCTGATCGAATTGGCGTCGCGATCGGTTCCGGAATCGGTGGATTGCCGGGTATTGAAACCGGACATGCAGCCTTTTTGAAATCCGGGCCTCGGAAAATATCACCGTTTTTTGTGCCGAGTAATATCATCAATATGGTTTCCGGCAACGTTTCGGTGGTCTGGGGATTTCAGGGCCCGAATATTGCGCTGGTATCAGCCTGCGCCTCCGCTACTCATAGTATTGGCGATGCCGCACGGTTGATTGAGTATGGCGATGCCGACGTGATGATTGCAGGCGGAGCAGAAAAGGCCACCAGCGCCACTGGACTGGGAGGCTTTGCGGCGGCCAGAGCCTTATCGACCCGCAATGACGATCCGCAGCGGGCCAGTCGGCCCTGGGATCGTGACCGTGATGGCTTTGTCCTCAGTGATGGCGCTGGCGTTATGGTGCTTGAAGAATACGAGCGCGCTAAGGCGAGGGGCGCGAATATTTATGCGGAGCTGGTGGGCTATGGCCTCAGTGGTGACGCCTATCACATGACCAATCCGGAACCGAACGGTGACGGCGCGCATCGTTGCATGAAGTTGGCATTAAAAAATGCTGGCCTGAACCCGGACGACGTGGACTATATCAATGCCCACGGAACCTCGACGCCTGCTGGTGACCTGGTAGAAGTCAAAGCGATCAAGCGGACCTTTGCCGACCATGCCAGCAAACTCGCCGTAAGCTCCACTAAATCAATGACCGGCCATTTGCTGGGTGCGGCCGGCGGTATCGAGGCGGTCTATGCGAGTCTCGCTATCAAACATCAGGTGGTGCCGCCCACTATCAATCTGGATAACCCCGAGGCGGGCTGTGATCTTGATTTCGTGCCCCACACTGCGCGGGACATGGATCTGGATGTGGTCATGAGCAACTCTTTTGGGTTTGGCGGAACCAACGCAACACTGGTTTTTAAACGCTGCTGATCGTCTGCCCGGTTTGAGCAATCGGGGTGATGGCTCCGGGGGCTCCCTCCCCTTCAACTGAGGAGCTGCAGGTTGCGCCCTAGACTCACCCTTCTGGTGATGGTCCTCGGACTGTCCGTTAGCGCTTTAATGTTTAGTCGGGTCGAGACCTGGTTGGGCGACACCGAGCTGCTGGTCGATACACCGCAGGGCTTTGTGGTGCAAAAAGGCGACAGCTTGACCCGTGTTGCCAGACGCCTTGAAGGGAAAGGCCTGCTTGAAAACGCCTATCAGTTGCGCTGGTTTGCCCGGCTCCAGGGTGGCGGCGATCGTATCCTGGCCGGTGATTATCAACTGTTACCCGGGCAAACCGTTGCAGAGACACTCGCTGCCTTGACGAACGGCGATATGGTGCGGCAACAGGTCACCATCATTGAAGGGGAAACTTTCGGCCAGTTACTGGATAAAGTTTATCGGGCTCCAGGGCTCGTGCTGACCACAGAAGGCCTCGGACCCGCGGAAATAATGCGTGAGCTGGGATCACCCGGACAGGCAGCGGAGGGTAATTTTTTTCCGGACACTTATTTTTATAGCACCGGGATTAGTGATCTAGTACCTGTCTCTTATACACATCTCCGAGCCCACGAGACCTCTCTACATCT
>CAJXVN010000333.1 GCA_913060775.1 uncultured Gammaproteobacteria bacterium
ACGAGATGTAGAGAGGTCTCGTGGGCTCGGAGATGTGTATAAGAGACAGGTGGTACCGAGGTCGGTCTGGCTTTTAGCATTGACAATCCAGCCCTGTCTAAACAGATTAACGGCGTCGCTGCATTCAAGCGTGACTAAGGGTCAGCCGTGGGGTAGCGACAGGCTGCGTTCAGCTGTCCCCGGAGTTGAATGGCCGGCACTGCCTGAGCCGGTGGGAGCCTCCATGCTGGCGCTGCAGTTTCAACTGCAGCAATCCCAGTGGTGGTCGGCAGAGCAGATCCGTGATCAGCAATTTCAGCAACTGAAAACCCTGCTGGCTCACGCAGCCCTACAGACTGACTGGTACGGGAGACAGTCAGCCGTTGCCGAACTCGGTAACCAACAAAATCCGATTGATGAACAGGCTTTTCGTCAGCTGCCGATGTTGGGTCGTGGCGATTTGCAGAACAACCTGCCAGCCCTGACGGCGACCGAAATTCCGCCGGCCCACGGACAGCGGCTTAGCCTGGCCACCTCCGGTAGCACGGGTACGCCATTGACCGGTTATGAGAGTGAGATCAATAACTTTTTCTGGGGCGCCTGTAACCTGCGCGACCATCTCTGGCATGGCCGGGATTTTACGACCAAATTTGCGGCGATACGGACCAAAGTTAGCCGGGAAAGATTACCGGATTGGGGCAGGGCCATTGCCTGCGCCTATCACACCGGACCGGCTGTGACGCTGGATATTGCCACGCCGATTACCGATCAGCTCGACTGGCTCGTCGCTGAACAGCCCAGTTACCTGATCAGTCATGCCAGCAATTTGCAGGCGCTGGCTCGGCAATCCCTGTCAACGGGGGCAAAAATTGACAACCTGCGGGGTGTCATCAGTTTTGGCGAAAAACTACCGGCAGATTTGTCGGCGCTGTGTGAACAGGCGTGGCAGGCCCCGCTGAGGGATATTTACAGTGCAGAAGAGGTCGGCTATCTCGCGCTGCAATGCCCGGATGAAACCACGAATTACCACGTTATGGCCGAGCAGTTGATTGTGGAAGTTCTGGATACCAGCGGTGACGCCTGCGAGCCAGGCCAGTGGGGCGAAGTGGTGGTGACCAGTCTGCATAACTTTGCCATGCCACTGATTCGTTACCGGATTGGTGATTTTGCCCGAGTCGGCGAGCCGTGCCCCTGTGGTCGCGGCTTACCGGTAATCACCGAGATTATGGGTCGGAGTCGAAACATGATTACCCTGGCGGACGGCAGCCGGCACTGGCCCAGCTTTCCTGCGGAACTGTGGTTGGCGGTGGCGCCCATTAAGCAGCTGCAACTTGTGCAGCACTCACCCCAGCAGCTGCTGGTCCATTATCAGCTGGAACAGGCATTGTCAGAGAGCCAGCAGGTAGAGCTGCGTCGGCAGTTAGCAAATTCTCTGCGTTACCCCGGTGAAATAACCTTTGAGCATCACCTGGAGCCACTGACGGAACCGGGGCAGAAGTTTGAGGATTATATTAGCCGGATATAGCCGGTTTTGAGGAGAGCAGAATAAGAAACGCCCCGACAGAGCGGGGCGTTTCTGGTTGAGCAACTGGCAGTCGTGATTACATGTTGTCGATAATCGCATCGCCGAATTCAGCGCTGCCCAGTTTGGTTGCACCTTCCATCAGCCGGTCAAAATCGTAGGTAACGGTTTTGGCATTGATGGCACCGCCAAGGCCTTTCACAATCAGGTCAGCGGCTTCGGTCCAGCCCAGGTGACGCAGCATCATCTCGGCGGAGAGAATTAGCGAGCCGGGGTTGGACATGTTTTTGCCCGCATATTTTGGGGCGGTACCGTGGGTGGCTTCGAACAGCCCAATGGTGTCGGACAGATTGGCACCCGGAGCAATACCGATACCACCAACCTGAGCGGCCAGAGCATCGGAGATGTAATCGCCGTTAAGGTTCAGTGTTGCAATGACGTCGTACTCTTTGGGCCTTAGCAGAATTTGCTGGAGCATGGCGTCGGCGATTACGTCTTTGACGATAATCTCTTTGCCGGACTTTGGGCTTTTAAAGCTACACCATGGGCCACCGTCAATTTCTACCGCACCAAACTCTTCTTTGGCCAGTTCGTAGCCCCAGTCCTTAAAAGCGCCTTCGGTGAATTTCATGATGTTGCCCTTGTGTACCAGGGTCACTGAATCACGATCGTTGTCGATGGCGTAGCGGATGGCGGCACGCACCAGACGCTTGGTACCTTCGGCGGAAACGGGTTTGATACCGATGCCAGAGGTCCCGGGGAAACGAATTTTGGTCACGCCCATGTCATTTTGCAAAAAGTCGATAACCTTTTTGACTTCGGCGCTGCCTTCTTCAAATTCGATGCCGGCGTAGATGTCTTCGGAGTTTTCCCGGAAGATCACCATGTCGGTGTTTTCTGGCTCTTTCAGCGGGCTGGGGGTGCCCGTGTAATAGCTGTCTCTTATACACATCTGACGCTGCCGACGAAGAGGATAG
>CAJXVN010000334.1 GCA_913060775.1 uncultured Gammaproteobacteria bacterium
CGTTTCGCGGTGGCCGGCATCAGCTGCATCAGCCCCCGCGCGCCAACCCGTGACCGCGCATTGACATCAAAAATACTTTCACGTCGTATTAATCCGTAGATCAACTCCTCCGGCACCTGCTGCACCGCTGCCTGCTCGCTAATTAGCTCTTCATAATCCACCGGAAACCGTAACTTCAGGTCATTCCAGGAGCGGGTCGAGGCTACCGTGAGCACACCCAGTGGATTCCAGCCCCATTGCTGCGCTAGCCTGGCCGCCGCCATGCGCCGCTCCTTACTGGCATCCCGCAGCGTCGCCCACCACTCCCGTCGAGCAGCCGTTTCACGGTTGAAATGGCGCAACTCAACCACTCGGCGAATCGCCGGTGAGTCAATTAACGCCTGCAACTCGGCCGCATCGACGGCTAGCGGCTGGTGATTGAACTGATAAGGCAACCCGGCTTGATCCGCCGCTAAAAAGCCGTAGTAGTCCCGTTCGGTTGCAAGCTCGGAGAAAATAGTTTCCGCGGTCGTCTCATCACCCACTGCCTGCAACGCCCGTGCTCGCCAGTAACGCCAGCGAGTCGATTCGCGGGGTAGTTCATCAAGCTGGTCATACCATTCAAGCAACCGCTCCCATCTACCGGTACTCAATGCCCAGCGCATACGCCATTCGCTGGCCGTTTCGTCGAGCAACGCTACCGGCACGGTATCCAGAAAAGATTCAGCGTTAACATCACCGGTCAGAGATAGTTCCAACGCAAGGCGATTCACGGTTGATGCCCGTTCCTGTGGATCAAGTTCCGCCGGCACTGCCCGAGACTGCCAGACAGACAGGGCCAGCCCGGCGTTTTCGCGAGCCAGACGCCGCACACCGTGCGCTGCCACGCCGGCCAGTTCGGGCCGGTTCCACAAATCGCAGCCGAGCACTTTTTCAGGGTTGCGGTGAACCGCAACCATCTGCTCGGCGATGGCCCGCTCTGCCGGCGGTAGCATCCTCGCCAGGTAACCTGCTAGACGGGTTTGATTGGCAGCAAGCGCTAATTGCACCCGCTGCCAAACCATTTCGGTCGAAAAATCACCACTGTTTTGCCACGCTGAAAAAAGCGGGTCACACGCCTTTGGCCGGGATTTACCGTGCAGCCAGAGATCACGGGCGCCCCGCCAGGCGGTTTCGCCACCCTCCGTTTCCAGCAACGACCGATAATAATGGCATTGCAGAATGACTGACCCGGTGGGCTGATAAACCCGTGCATAACGCGGCCAGGCTCGGGTCCGCGCCAGTTCAGTTAGCCAATGATTACGCAGTAACGGCGCGATCGGCAGGTCAGCGTATTCCTGCAGAAACTGCTCAACTTCAGTCGCCCTGGCCACCGAGATATTACGCCGTAGCCGGTTGTAACGCAGGTAGGGGTAGAGAGGGTAATCGGTAAGCCGGGCAGCGATGGCGCGGTATTCGGTTAACCGGCCCTGGGAAAAGGCACGCTCGGCCGCCAGGAAATCCTCACGCTGCTCTGCCAGCGACGGAGCGGCCGTTACGATCAGGGAAGTGAGCGCCCATAGAACCCCGCCCAGCAGTAACTGGGCTAATCTGGATGGGTTAACGAAAATCCGTGCCACGTATTTTTGCTGGATCGGCATACCGAAGGGATTATAAACGGGCACTAACAACCGCCCCGGGAAAGCCAACCGGCTACCAGGCTGCGGCAATTTGCCCATCGCACCACTGCTGGGCCGGCTCAGGGATAACGCTCGGGATGGTTTTCTAACTCCAGAAGCATATCGTCAATAATGGCGGCAGCATCGTATTGCGGCGCCCAGCCCCATTCCTGACGGGCAAAACGATCATCAATCGGTTTAATCATTTTCTCCAGCATCTCCTGACGAACCGGATCCGGGTGAAAACTAATATCGGTACCCGGGACGCGCGCCCTGACCAGTTCAGCCAGCTCACCCGCGGTGGGGGTCGGCGGCACCCCATTGATCAGATAATTAAACATACGCAAATTCTCAGCCGGTGCTGCGGCCAGCGTCAGCACCCCTTTTGCCGCATCTTTTACATAGACGATCGGCACCTGAGTCTGCTCGGCGACGCCGACGGAATAGGCTTTACCCTTGGCACTCTCCTCAACCATCCACGAGTGAAACTGAGCCGCACCGGGTGTGCGCACCCCAGCACCCGCCACCCCAGGGAAACGGATGCCGCGAAAATCGAGGCCATAGCGCTGACGGTAAAAATTGCCCATGTTTTCGCCAAATAGCTTGGCAGAACCGTAAAACGACAGCGGGCGTTGCATGGTCAGGTCATCGAACTGATCCCCGTCAACATCCGCCCCATAAGTGCCGATACTGCTGGCAAAAATCACCTGGGGCACGTCCAGTAGTCGCGCCGCCTCCAGCACATTAAAAGTGCCGTTGACGTTGGCCCTGTCTCTTATACACATCTCCGAGCCCACGAGACCTCTCTACATCTC
>CAJXVN010000335.1 GCA_913060775.1 uncultured Gammaproteobacteria bacterium
CACTATCCTCTTCGTCGGCAGCGTCAGATGTGTATAAGAGACAGGCATTAAAGGATTACGGGTAATTGATTGCTCCGTCATGCCAACCCTGGTCTCTGCCCATACCAACGCCGCTACGATGGCCCTGGCCTGGCGTGGCGCTCAACTGATCGAGGAAGACTGGGCCGCCAGTTGACGCGATTTGCTTAGATAAATATGCCGCTCTTTTATCTTGGTTTTCGCCCCTTCTTTCTTGCCGCTGGCCTGTTTGCGGTCATCGTAATGATTGGCTGGGGAGTGACCTATTCGGAGCTAGCGAGGTTACCGCTGGCCCTGCCCGCGATGTACTGGCACGGCCACGAAATGATTTATGGCTATGGGCTAGCGGTTATCGCCGGGTTTTTACTCACCTCGGTGCGCAACTGGACCGGGCTTCAAACCCTTCAGGGGCTACCTCTGGCAGGGCTGGCTGGACTCTGGTTAATCGCACGGGCAGCCTTCTGGGGCGGTTATCTGCTGGTGGCGATGGGCGCTGATCTGGCCTTTTCCCTGGCCCTGCTATTGAGTCTCTGCGTCCCCTTAATCCGAGCTCGCCAGACCACCCAGTTCGGCTTGATCAGCCTGCTACTGCTATTGCTAATCACTAATCAGCTGTTTTACCTGCTGATCACCGATTTAAGGCCCGCCTGGGTACCGAGTCATATCAGCCTGCGCCAGCCACTGATGACCGGCCTCTATACGCTGATAGCCTTTATCCTGGTGATGATTGGCCGCCTGTTACCGGCATTTACGCGCATGGCCACCGCCGGCAAAGTTGAGCTACCCGACATTACCCGAACCAGTGTGGCGATGACCCTGTTGATGACTCTGTTTATCTTCATGGCACCGGCCTGGGTAATCTTGCCGCAAACAACCGGCCTGGTTGAAATCATAGCCCTGCTGCTCGCCCTGCTGCACGGTTACCGACTCTGGCGTTGGCGCCACCGAGAGATTGCGACACGGTCATTGTTGTGGGTGATCTATGCCGCCTATCTATTTATTGTGATTGGTTTTGTGGCTTTTGCCGCACAGTTACTTGACCTGCCCGGTATGGTGGCTACCCATGCGTTTGCCGTTGGCGGCGCGGGGCTGGCTACCCTGGGACTCATGGCCCGGGTCGCACTGGGACATACCGGTCGAGATGTTTACCAGCCGCCGAAATGGGTATCGGCGATGATAGGCCTGTTGCTGGCCGGGACCATCGTAAGGGTATTTGCACCCTTGCTGACGATGCACCTATATGCCACTGCCATGGTCATTGCGCAGTTTCTCTGGGTGTCCGCATTCGGATTATTCTTACTGGTTTACACGCCAATACTCGTAACCGCTCGGCCCGACGGTAAACCCGGTTAGATCCCTTAGTCTGCCCTTCTAACCCAACGCCCGGCAGGCTAAAATCTGCACGCGCTTGATTGCTGCCCTGCCTCCTCTCCTCTAATTCCTGAGAACCTCGTTGAAAAACCGTATTACCCAACTGCTTGCCACCGCCGCAACCACCCTGCACACCGATGGCGTGTTACCGGATCCGATTGATTCCAGCACCATTACAGTGGAACGCAGCCGGGACGAAGGTCATGGCGATTTCGCAACCAACCTGTCACTCACTCTGGCCAAATCGGCGCGAACCAGCCCACGTGACCTGGCTACCCAGCTGATTGCAGCGCTGCCAGCTGATGAAGTGATCGACAAGGTAGAAATCGCGGGCCCCGGGTTCATCAATTTTTTTCTAAAACTGGAAAGCCTAAATAGCGTCGTCGCCGACGTACTTGCCGCCGGGTCGGCCTGGGGTCGTTCGGATCTCGGCGCTGGCCAGAGCGTCCTACTCGAATATGTCTCGGCCAACCCCACGGGGCCGCTCCATGTGGGTCACGGCCGGGGAGCCGCCTACGGATCAACCCTTGCAGCCCTGTTGCAGTTCGCCGGCTACAAGGTAGCTCAGGAATATTATGTGAACGACGCTGGTCGGCAAATGGATATCCTTGCCACCAGCATCTGGCTGCGCTATCTGGAGGCTGGCGGAATCGAGATCAGCTTCCCCTCAGCCGGTTATAAGGGTGACTACATCCGCGACCTTGGTGAGACCCTGCGACAACAGCAGGGGTCGCTACTACACCACTCCGCTGAGGCGGTATTGAGTGAACTGCCGACCGACCAGAAAACCACTGAAGATGGAGAAACCGAGGGCGACAAGGAGGCCCATATCGATGGCCTGATAAGCCGCGCCAAAACACTCCTGCAAGACAATTACGCCATCGTTCACGCACTGGGAAAAGAAACCATCGTCGCGGACATTCGCGACGACCTGGCTCAGTTCGGGGTCCATTACGACCACTGGTTTGAAGAAAGTAGTCTGGTCAAAAGCGGTGCCGTTAAACGGGCGATCGATCAGCTGCAACACGCCGGTCATCTCTATCAACGGGACGGTGCCCTCTG
>CAJXVN010000336.1 GCA_913060775.1 uncultured Gammaproteobacteria bacterium
GGTCTCGTGGGCTCGGAGATGTGTATAAGAGACAGCCATTGGCAGCATCAATCTGCAACAGCCCTTTGCCAGAATTGCGATTGATGAACAGGGCCGGAGCAACCTGGCTGAACTGATAGTGGCATCCGACCCGGCGGCACCCCCTGAGCCACAAACAACATCCACCGCCAGTGATCAACCAACGACCGCCATGACCATCAACGTGGGCGCGGCATCCATCAGTGACGGCAGTCTGGATTTCTCCGACCTGTCACTTCCATTGCCCTTCACCACCGTCGTCAACAAGCTTAACGGCGCTGTCACCGAATTTAGCAACCTTAATCAGGAACCGGCGGTTTTGAAGCTGCAGGGCCAGGTCAATCAGTACGGCTCCGCCCAGATTACCGGTGCAGCCAGCCTGTTCGAACCGACTCACGCCACGGATGTTTCGCTGGAATTCTTAAATCTGGAGCTGGCGCGGGTCTCACCCTATAGCGCTGAGTTTGCGGGGCGGAAGATTGACAAAGGGAAACTCGATCTGGACCTGCAGTACACCATCAAGCAAGGCAAACTAAACGCCAAAAACGATATCGTTCTAAGCGATCTGCAGCTGGGCGATAAAATCGACAACCCCACTGCTACCAGCCTGCCGCTGGGGCTAGCGGTGGCCCTGCTGAAAAACAGCAAGGGCGTGATCGATGTCAAATTGCCCATCACCGGTGATCTAAAAGACCCGGAGTTCAAGATCGGTCCGGTTATCTGGAAAACCTTTGCCCAGTTAATCACCAGGGTGGCCACCTCCCCGTTTCGGCTCCTCGCCAACCTGATCGGCCTCGACTCCGACGAGCTCGGCCAGTTTCAGTTTCGACCAGGCCTGGCAGCATTGACACCGCCGGAACTGGAAAAAGTCGCCCAGTTGCAGGAAGCCCTGCAACAGCGCCCCAACCTGGTGGTGGAAATCAGTGGCAGAGCCAACGCCGAGATCGACCACCCTGCATTGGCCCTGGCGGCGCTGCAAACAGCCCTGGTTAATGTGACGGGCAAAGCAGAGACGCAAACAGCGGGACTGGATCGCAATCGCAAAGCACTGGAAAAATTGTTTGAAGCGACCTTTGCTGAAATCGACCTGGCAGCGGTTCGCGACCAACACGAGGCACCCCCTGCCGATAACCCGGACGGAAAAAAGGTGTTCGATGAGTCCGCCTACATCACCGACCTGCGTAACCGCCTGCTCGCCAGTCTCCCCATTAGCGACCAGCAACTACTGGCGCTAGCCAGCAAACGGGCTGCGGCGTTGAAACAGGCCTTTATCGCCGACGGCAAACTGGCCGAACAACGCGCAGTGGTTATTGATCCGAAAATGGACGCGTCAGCGGATCAGGAGTGGGTGATGATGGAGTTAAAAATCACTCATTAGCGGTGTTATTGGTTACTGCGAGCACCACTCTGCCAGCGGTCAGGCTTTTTCAACCACCTCTAATTCGCCCCGGTACATTTTCATCTGACAGGTGAACGGGTAACGACCGGCCGGCAACGGCGGCAGGTGCACATCGGTGGTCCGGTCGAGCGCCAACTCCTGGGCGATCTCTAGCTCGTCAAAAAGCACCATTTCCGCACAGGGAGTCGAATCTTTACGCAAAAACCGGAGCGTGGCCGGCTCCTCCGCCGGCAGCTGAATCCGTGATGGCAGGTAGACACCGCTCTCCACCCGAATCGTCAGCTCCTCCCCGCCCTCCGCCGACTGAACTGCCGTAGCCGCCGGTCGATAAAGCCAGAACCACCAGACGATCAGGCCGATCAGCACCAGCCCCACCAGATTAATTAATCCGATCACTGCGACTGCCCCACCTTGAATAACCGCAACCGGTTGGCATTACTCACCACGGTCACCGACGAAAACGCCATGGCGGCACCAGCAATTACCGGATTGAGTAACACGCCAGAAATCGGATAAAGAATACCGGCGGCAATGGGCACGCCCGCCGCGTTGTAAACAAACGCGCCGAACAGGTTCTGCTTGATATTGCGCAGCGTGGCCTGACTGACCGCGACAGCATCCGCCAGACCGTGCAGGGAGCCTCGCATCAGGGTCACGTCGGCACTCTCGATGGCAACATCCGTTCCGGTACCAATGGCAAAGCCAACGTCTGCCTGGGCCAGCGCCGGTGCATCGTTAATCCCATCGCCGGTCATGCCCACCCGTTCGCCACGGGTCTGTAGCTCGACGACCTTTTCTGATTTCTGCTCCGGCGATACCTCAGCGATAAATTCATCCACCCCCACCTCGGCCGCGACAGCGGCGGCGGTAACCGGGTTGTCGCCGGTCACCATCACCACCGCTATACCCGCCTGTTTGAGTCGACGGATGGCGCTAGCCGAATCCGCCTTAATCGGATCGGCCACCGCAATCACTGCCATCAGTTCGCCATCTACCGC
>CAJXVN010000337.1 GCA_913060775.1 uncultured Gammaproteobacteria bacterium
CTGTTTGGCCCGGTCCATGGCAGCGGCAACCTCATCCGACATTGCTGGCCGGGTTTCTCCGGCCACCGCTTTTTTCGCCTCCGGATCAGCTGTCCCGGCTTTACGTCCCCCGCGTTTCAGCAGTCGGCGTTCGGCCGCCTCCTGTTCTCGACGGGCTAACCGTTCATCTCTGGCCAGCATCCGTTCGCGGGCGATATCCGCCTTTATCCGCTGTGCCTGCTGACCCCGAATTTCACTTTTTGCGGCGCGGTAGTGGTGAACCAGCGGCAACTGGCTTGGGCAGACGTAGGCGCAGGCACCGCACTCAATGCAATCAAATAAATTGTGTCGCTGCGCTTTGTCGTGCTCGCCAGATTTGGCAAACCAGTAGAGCTGCTGAGGCAGTAAACCCGCGGGACAAACATCAACACAATCCCCACACCGAATACAGGGCATTAAGGGTTGGCGCTTATCCAGCGGCGGCGGGTTCTGGGCGAGGATGCAATTAGTGGTTTTTATGACTGGCGTTTGCGGCGACGCTAAGGCAAAACCCATCATTGGTCCGCCCATCACCAGGTTCTCCGCTTCAGCGGCAAGCCCTCCACAGCTTTCAATGAGGTCAGCTACCGGAGTACCAAAAAGCGCCCACCGATTCTGCGGGCGAGCCACTGCCTCCCCGCTAACCGTCACGACCCGCGTTGTTAACGGCTGACCCTTCATCACGGCGTCTTCAATGGCACAAAGGGTAGCGACATTCAAACAGAGCACCCCCAGATCCGCCGGTAATCCATTTTTGGGAACCTTTTTGCCGAGCAGGTTTTCAATGAGCTGCTTTTCGCTACCAGAAGGATAACGAGTGGGTAGCTCCACCAGCTCCACCCCACCGACAGACACTCCCTCGGTGCAGTGACCGGCCTTCGCTGCCCTCAGCGCAGCCATTGCCTGCGGACTGTCATCCTCCACCGCTATGTAGGCAGTCTCCACCTGCAACAGGGCTGCAAGCTTAGCCGTTGCTACCACCACCCGATCAGCCTGTTCACGAATCAGCATATCGTCGCAGCTGATCTCTGGCTCGCACTCCACACCGTTAATAATGAGCGTGGAGAGTCGTCCCGATTCAGCGACGCCAAGCTTTAACCAGGTGGGAAATCCGGCACCACCCATCCCAGTAATTCCAGCAGATTCCACGATTGCGATGAGTCGCTCTACTGACAGATCAGTCCAGCCGGTTTCCGAGAACTCAACCTGGTCGGCACTACCGTCCGGCTCCAGCACCATTGATGGATCGGAACGACCCGAAGGATGAGCAGCCGGGTGATCAACTATTTCAACGAAACGACTGGCGACCGGTGCATGCCAGACAGCCGTCTTCGTGGCATTTGAGTCAGTCAGTACCTCGCCGGCCAGCACCCTTTTACCCGGTTTTATTAACAACTCAACACCCGGATCAATCGGCAAATAGAGGCGCGGCGGAATAACCAGCGGCTGGATTGGTTGGGAGGTGGAACCCTCCTTGTTACTCGGTAATCCAGCGATACCGCCACGAAATCCATGCAGGGCAGTCACTGACCGTCTCCCGTCGTTTCAACCGCTGCGTTATTGGTCGATCGAGTGTCAGCCTGGGGTTGCGGCCACTGCCAGCCGCCGGCCAACTCATCCACCGGAAGCATATAAATACAGTCGACCGGGCAAGGCTCAACACAGAGATCACAGCCGGTGCATTCGTCAGCAATAACCGTATGCATTAACTTATTGGCACCGACGATGGCATCTACCGGGCAGGCCTGAATACACTTGGTGCACCCGATGCAGATGGCTTCGTCAATCCAGGCAACGGTGGGTCGCTCACTCTCGGCCCCGTTTTCGGGATTTAACGGCTTACTCTCGACCCCCAGCAGCTCTGCAAGCTCATCAATCGTCGCCTGGCCACCCGGCGGGCACTGATTAATATCCGCCTCACCAGCAGAAATTGCCGTGGCGTAAGGTCGACACCCGGGGAAACCGCACTGTCCGCACTGGGTCTGCGGCAACACCTTGTCGATTTTGTCCGCAAGGGGATCACTCTCCACCCGAAAACGAACGGCGGCAAGACCCAGTACGCCACCGATAACCATGGCGAGCGCCACAAGAATAACGACCGCCACCATCCCTTAGCGCACCAGCCCGGTAAAACCCATAAATGCCAGGCTCATGATCCCCGCCGTCACCAGGGCAATCGCATTGCCCTGAAAAGGTAACGGCACCTCGGCCACTTCCAGCCGCTCACGCATGGCCGAAAAAAGCACCAGCACCAGCGCAAATCCAGCTGACGCACCAAAGCCAAATAGCAGGGATTCAAAAAAACTGTTCTGCTGCTTAACATTCAACAGGGCCACCCCCAGTACCTGTCTCTTATACACATCTCCGAGCCCAC
>CAJXVN010000338.1 GCA_913060775.1 uncultured Gammaproteobacteria bacterium
GAGATGTAGAGAGGTCTCGTGGGCTCGGAGATGTGTATAAGAGACAGCTGACATACTCGTTAAGCAACTCTTCAACCCGCACGGCATATGCCTTGATAGTAGGCACATCGCGCAGCTGGCTATCGGAAAAATAGAAGTTGAGGGTAATCTCGTCTTCGAGGTTATCGAGAATAGCCCGAGAGCCCGGGGTGAGGGTGTAGAGCTGCTGCTCGGTCATGTCCACTCGCGCATTTCCAAACAGCAATCCGCTCAAAATGTTTACCGCAAACAGCAGCACAAGGGCGACAGCCAGACTGCTAAAAGAGACCAGGTTTCGATTCATTGTCTGCTCCGACTCAGGCTTTTTTCAGTTCGACTATGACGGCGTTGGCAAACAGCCAGAAACCGATCAGCGAAGCAAAATAGATAATGTCCTTGAGGTCTATCACCCCCTGAACAATGGCATCAAAGTGCGTCAGAAAACTGAGACTGGCCACCGTGTTGACGATTAACGCCGGCGCCCAGGCGCTGAAAAAATCCAGCACGATTGGAAAGCCACTGACAATAAACAGGAAACAGACCACCACGCTAAGCACAAAGGCAACCACCTGATTTTTGGTCAGGGCAGACATACAACTGCCAATTGCCAGATAAGCGCCCGCCATCAGCAGGCTGCCCAGATAACCGGCCACAATAATGCCGTGGTCCGGCTCCCCCAGGTAGCTCACCGTCAGCCAGACCGGGAAAGTGCCCAGCAGCGCCACGGCGGTAAAACACCAGGCCGCCAGGAATTTACCCAGCACCACCTCGCTGAGACTAACCGGCAGCGTCATCAACAGCTCGATGCTGCCGCTTTTGCGCTCTTCGGCCCACAGCCGCATGGCCACCGGCGGAATCAGAATCAGGTAAAGGTAGGGGTGGAATTCGAAAAACGGTTGCAGGTCAGCCTGACCACGCTCGAAAAACTGCCCCAGATAGAAGGTAAAAATACCGTTTAAAAACAGAAAGATAACGATGAAAATATACGCCAGCGGCGTCAAAAAATAGCTCGCCAGTTCGCGTTTAAAAATAACCCCAAGGTTGTTCATGACTGACCTCCCGCATTAACGGCCTGAGCGGAATTGAGCTGGGTTAACTGTCGAAAGAGCTGTTCCAGCCGCCCCCGCAGCTGATGCACCTGTTCCACCGGCAACGCCTGCTCGGCAATCAGCTGATTGACCGAAGCGAGCAGATCAATACCGGTCTTCGGCAGCAACTGCAGCGCCACCCGGTCGCCGTCCAGGGGCTCCTCCTCAATGCGCAAAATGTTGTCGACCGCCTGCAGGCTGCTACTCACTTGCTGTTGATGCTCGACCGCAACCACCAACTCTATGGCGTTATGGCCTTCGGCTCGGGTTTCCAGCTCCCGGGGCGTGCCATCGGCTAACAGGCGTCCCCGATCGATGATCAGTGCACGACTACAGACCGCGTCGACCTCTTCAAGAATATGGGTTGAAATGATGATCGCCTTGTCGTGGGCAATATCCGAAATCAGGCTCCGCACCTGGTGTTTTTGATTGGGATCAAGACCATCGGTCGGCTCATCGAGCACCAGTACGGGTGGATCGTGCAGAATCGCCTGAGCCAGCCCCACCCGGCGTTTAAAGCCTTTCGACAGAGTCTCGATGGTCTGGTGACGCACTTCATCCAGCTCGATACGGGCCATGGCGGCATCCACCCGACGGCTAAGCTCGGCACCACTAAAGCCTCGAACCTGGCCAATAAACCGCAGAAACCGCTCGGTGGTCATATCGCCATACATGGGCGCGCCTTCCGGCAGGTAACCGATCTGCTTTTTAGAGGCTTTCGGGTTTACCTCTATATCCGCACCACAGACCTCCACCCGGCCACTGGTCGGTGTCAGAAACCCGGTAATCATTTTCATGGTGGTGGATTTACCGGCACCGTTGGGGCCCAAAAACCCGATCACTTCGCCGGTTGGAACCACAAAACTAAGATCATCTACCGCGGTAAATTCACCGAATTTACGCGTGAGATGATTGACTGAGACCATGGCCTGCATGGACTACTCTCCCTTTGAATGCTCGACGGCTAAAACGAAAATTTGATCGTGTCGCGATGCGGACCTGCAAATGCGGTTAAAAACTCGCAAATGGTCGTCCTGCAAGGAAAAGCGACGCGCTATTGGATTATCACCAAACGCCGAAGTTCAACGCAACCACCGAACCCCGGTATTTACGGGAGTGTGGGACATTGGGGGCCGACTTACCAGCGGAGGTTCCGCGTTAAGGGGCGTTTCGCAGACGGCCAACCAGGATTAATGACGCGACCTGATCGGTCACCGGATTGACCGGCTCTCGGCCTGTCTCTTATACACATCTGACGCTGCCGACGAAGAGGATAGTGTAGAT
>CAJXVN010000339.1 GCA_913060775.1 uncultured Gammaproteobacteria bacterium
CCTCTTCGTCGGCAGCGTCAGATGTGTATAAGAGACAGCCTTTAACCCATCCACACCAAGGTCATAGATCGCCTGCGGCGTGTTGGCCACCGGAAACAGCTTTGCGGTGGCTTTGTTAACTCCCACGTCCGTCGCCTGAGCAGAGAGGATCACTGCAATCAACAACTCGAAAGTGGAGTCATAATTGAGTTCGGTGGTGGGATTAGGATTAGCCGCCCGCAGTCGCTCAAAAATCTGCTGGCGTTTAGCGCGATTCATTTCAGGTTGCCCCGGAGGGCGCAATCGAGCCACTTGCGGCGACCACCGCCGTTTGACGAGCCCTACCATGCTGATCGATCACATTCTTCAGCGCGATCATAAAGCCGAGCCCAATGAAGGCTCCGGGTGGCAATATAGCCAGCAAAAACCCTCCATAATCATCAACCAGCACCAGTGTCCAGTTCGCAGCTGACTCGCCAAACAGAAGATCTGCCTGACGTAGCAAGGTGCCATAACCAACAAGCTCCCTGACTGCTCCCAGCAGTGTCAGCGCAGCGGTAAAACCGACCCCCATAAACAGGCCATCAATCAATGCCGGGACCGGCGCGTTACGAAACGCAAACGCCTCGGCGCGAGCAATAATGGCGCAGTTGGTCACGATCAACGGAATGAATATGCCCAGAATCAGATAAAGCTGATAGAACCAGGCACTGATCACTAATTCAATACTGGTCACTGCCGCCGCGATTATCATCACAAATACCGGTATGCGAATCTCATCGGGCAAATGATTCCGCACCAGCGAGACCAGTAGGTTGGAGATCATCAGGGTGAGCGTGGTCGCCAGTCCCAGCCCCAACCCATTAACCACCGTGCCACTAACGGCCAGCAGTGGGCAGAGGCCCAGCAACTGCACCAGCGCAGGATTGTTATGCCAGAGTCCATCGGCGATGAGTTGTCGTATCTGCATGTTTACTCGTCGTGCTGCGTTTCAAAAAGGTCGGCGCGATTCGTCTGAATATATTCAAGCCCGCGCTTAACTGCTCCCACCACCGCTCTTGGGGTGATAGTCGCCGCAGTAATCTGGTCGAACTGCCCGCCATCTTTGCGCACCACCCAGTCCGCGGCCAGGGGGCTTTGCAGACTCCGGCCGTCAAATCCAAGCACCCAATCGCTTTTACGCTTTTCGATGGCATCGCCCAGGCCAGGGGTTTCACTATGCTCCAGTACTCTTACACCGAGTATTACGCCATCGCCATCCACTGCCATTAGCAGCCGAATGTTGCCATTATAGCCGTCGGTGGCCACGACGGTGACCAGCACCGCTGTCACCAGATCGTTTAATCTGGCACGGTATAGCCGGTGCATCCCTGGGCCAAGCGCAGGGGCAGCGATCAAGGCTTCCCCGGTGTCCAGGGGCTGATCAAACATCTGCGCTGGAACCAGCTCAGCGAGCTGAGCACGTAGCGCTTCGGCGCGGTTCAACTCCACCTGGGGCCTCGCCCAGTAATTGATGCTAGCCAGCAAGCCAGCACCCAGCAATGCCACCGCTCCGAGCAACCGGGCATTGCGCAGCGATTTGGACAGGAGCTCGTTACTCACCGTAAGCTCGCGGCACCGTGAAGTAGTCAATCAGCGGCGCGCAGATATTCATCAGCAATACCGCAAAGGCAACCCCGTCCGGGTAACCCCCCCAGGCCCGAATCAGGTAAATCAATAGCCCAATTCCTAATCCGTATATTATTTGCCCTCGTGGGGTTGTCGCTGCACTAACCGGGTCAGTGGCAATAAAAAAGGCGGCTGCCATCGTACCGCCACTGAATAAATGGAACAGCGCCCCGGCATGACCCACTGGATTTAACCAGCCCGCCAGTCCCGAAAATAGGCCCAGCCCCAGCAACACGGCCAGTGGAATCCGCCAATGGATCGTACCGGTAACCAGCAATAGTAGTCCGCCGGCTGCCCACGCCAGCGCTAGCATGGCTGTCACCCCATTTGGAAACACCCCGAACAGCGGACTGGCCGTCATCGCCTCAGCGGTGGCCTTACCCTGCAGGCGGTTCGTCCGTAATTTATCCAGCGGTGTTGCCATGGTTGTACTATCGGTGGCCAGACTAATTTCAGCACCGTAGGGCTGAGGATCCGGCACCGGCCAGAGGCTCAGCTGCGCCGGAAAGGCAACCAGCACCACTAAATAGCCCGCCATTGCCGGATTAAACAGGTTGTAGCCTAATCCACCGTATAAATGTTTAGCCACGACTATCGCAAACAACACGCCAACGACAACTACCCAGGGAGGTACGGTGGGTGGCAGACACAGGACTATCAGCAGCGCAGTGACCAGGGCACTGCCTGTCTCTTATACACATCTGACGCTGCCGACGAAGAGGATAGTGTAGAT
>CAJXVN010000340.1 GCA_913060775.1 uncultured Gammaproteobacteria bacterium
TCTACACTATCCTCTTCGTCGGCAGCGTCAGATGTGTATAAGAGACAGGAATATTACTAAGGCGGTCTGCGTCCACCCCGGGAAGGTGTCTCAGTTCGATTAGATTAGCGCTGATTCGTTCCAGCTCTTTTATTACTTCGGTGCAGGTGTCGCCGCGATGGATCAGGTCGATAAGATCGAGCAGGGAGTTCAACGCCAGGTGTTGACGAACGGCGATCGGCGCTGGCTCAGGGTTGCCAAGGTAGTGAAACACGTATTCGAGCCGCATTAACAGGCGTATGCGTTCGTTCAGGGGTTGTTCGTAAAAAATAGAACTTGGCAACAGAAGTAAATCTCGTGATTGTGTAGCGAGGGAGTCCCTGATCTGTCTGGCCGACACCGGTCAGACTATGGTTTTGGCCATTATTGTAAAGGATTGTTCCCCGGGTTCGGTGCTCAGGCGTTGACCAAATTCGGTTTATCTTCCCCGGTTTTATCGGGGAGGCAGCGCAAGGTAGCGTTGATGAATGGCCTCTAGCTGGTCGATAAATTGCTGCAGTGAGCCGGAGTTATCGATGATGTCGTCCGCCGCTGCATTACGTTTTTCCCTGGATATCTGGGCTGCAATCATCGCCTGAGCCTGGCTCAGCGAAATTCCATCTCGACTTAGCAGTCGATCGATCTGCACCTGAGGCTCGACATCGATGACCAGTACTCGGTCTGCGAGTTTGATCAGGCCGGATTCAATCAGCAGTGGTACGCTAAAAATAGCGTAGTGTCCCGTGCACAGGTCCAGTAATTCGGCGAGACGTTTGCGAATTAGCGGATGGAGTATGGCTTCTAGCTTTTGACGTTGGTTAGGATCGGCGAAAACCAGATCCCGCATGGCCTTTCGATCCAGGGTGCCGTCGGCGTTAAGGATTGAACGGCCGAATGCATCGATGATCTGTTCTAATCCGGCCTCTCCGGGCGCGACCACTTCGCGTGCAACCAGGTCTGCATCAACGATCTCGATTCCCTGATCGTTGAAAAAGTCGCTAGCCGTGGTTTTTCCGCAGGCTATCCCACCCGTAAGGCCAATGATATGGAGTGTCATGGTTTGATCCCGTGGACGAATGCTGGTTAGTTAGAAAAGCGGGACGAAACCCGTTAAGGGCGCAGGTAAAGCGCATTCAGTTGTTGACTCCAGATCAACACGGCCCAACCGGCGCCAGCAAGATAGGGTCCGAAAGGGATTGGTTTGCCCCGTTGTCCGCCGAAAAAAATCAGCGCGATGATGCCAATGGCAGCTCCAATGACCGAGGAAATCAGAATGACTGTCGGAAGTGCTTGCCAACCTAACCAGGCCCCGAGCGCTGCCAGCAGTTTGAAATCTCCAAATCCCATGCCCTCTTTACCGGTCGCCAGTTTAAAACCCCAGTAAACCAGCCAGAGTATGAGATAGCCGAGGATGGCGCCAATGACAGCATCGCTTAATGTTACCGGGCCAATTTTTAAAAGCGCAATTGCTAACCCCAACCAGAGCAGTGGCAGGGTAATGTCATCGGGTAATAGCATGTGGTCAATGTCGATGAACACAAGAACGAGTAAAGACCAGGTGAGCAGGAGTGCAAAGCAGGTATAAAGAGTAAACCCAAAATGAAAGCCAATTGCGGCGGTAAGCAGCCCGGTTGAGAGCTCTACCAGTGGGTATCGAACAGGAATGGGTGCCTTACATTGATGGCATTTCCCCCCCAGTATCAGGTAACTAATCACTGGAATGTTTTGCCAGGCAGAAATACGGCTGCTGCAATTTGGGCAGGTGGAAGCCGGAATAGCCAGATTGAACGTTGCCTGTTCGGCAATAGCAGGTTCTATTTCCAGAAACTGCTCGGCTTGATGGCGCCACTGTCTTTCCAGCATGACTGGAAATCGATATATCACGACATTGAGAAAACTACCAATCACCAGGCCGAACGGAAACAGTGCCACGGCAAATAGCAGCGGCTCGCTCATAAATAGAGCGCTCAGTTGATCGATCAAGTTAAGTGCGCCGAAGAGATTTGGGGGAAATTAAACCACCGCACCCATTTTGAATATTGGCAGGTACATGGCGACCACCAGGCCGCCGATTACGACACCCAGGAAAGCCATGATCAGCGGTTCGAGCATGCTGGTTAACCCATCAACCAGGTTATCGACTTCTTCCTCATAAAAGTCGGCCACTTTGGCAAGCATAGAGTCAATAGAGCCAGCTTCTTCACCGATCTGGATCATCTGTACCACCATGTTGGCAAACAGCCCAGTTCGCTCCATCGCCTGGGTGAGTGTGGTGCCGGTGGAGATTTCATCGCGCACTTTTAGTAGCTGTCTCTTATACACATCTCCGAGCCCACGAGACCTCTCTACATCTC
>CAJXVN010000341.1 GCA_913060775.1 uncultured Gammaproteobacteria bacterium
GATGTAGAGAGGTCTCGTGGGCTCGGAGATGTGTATAAGAGACAGATATAAAACTATAGCGCTTACTGATAACCGGCACCCGGTGCAGAGAGATTGGCAGGCCCGGGGGCACTTCGGTTCGCCAGCCCCACAACCAGCGCCCCGGCACCGGCCAACAATGCGGCAAAATAAAACATGGCACTGGCACCCAGCCCTTCCCAGGCATAGCCGCTATATAGCCCCCCCAGTGCTCCACCCAAACCAAAGCCCACGCTACTAAACAGTGCCTGACCACGACCCTGATGCCGGCCGGAAAATAGATGATGAACTCGTTCGATGGCGGCGGCATGAAAAGCACCGAAAGTCGCCGCGTGTAACAACTGTGCCAGGACTAACAACCAGAGGTTATTCGCCGCCCAGCCAATCAGTGCCCAGCGGATGGCGGCGAGCAGCAGGCTCATTAGCATTACCGGACCGCTGCCCCAACGCGGTAGCCAACGCACCAGAAGAATAAACACGACGACCTCGGCTATTACTCCAATTGCCCAGAGGTAACCGACCAGTGAACGACTGTGGCCAATCGATTCAAGGTAAATGGAAAAAAAAGTGTAGTAAGGACCATGGCTGGCCTGCATCAACAGACAGGCCAGAAGAAACCAGAACACCTGCGGCTGCACCAGTAATCGCCCTATCCCTGCCTGCTGGTGAGCGGACTGCTCCCCGGTATGTGCCGGAACCAGCAGGCTCATCACTAGCGTCCCGGCAATAAACACCATCGTCAGTGGAATCAACAGATCAATACCGTGGCGGTCCAGCAGCGGTCCGCCACCGGCCACGACCAGGATGAAACCCACCGAACCCCATAACCGCAGCATGCCGTAGCGGCTCTCCTGGCCACTCAGGTGATTCATGGTGTTGGCTTCAAACTGCGCCAGGCAGGCGTTCCAGAAGAAGCTAAAGAGAGTCATGGTGGCCGCAACCCAGACAAACCGGGTATCCATCGCCACCAATGAGAAGCTGACCAGCGCCAGCGCCATTCCCGTGCGCACCACGACCATGGAGCGCCCGGTCCGATCGGCCAGCCAGCCCCAGATATTGGGCGCAACAACGCGTACGGCGAGCGTAATCGCCGCCATCCAGCCTATCTGTAGTGGAGTAAAACCAATCGATAGCAGATAGAGATTCCAGTAAGGAACCATGGCGCCCAGAATGGCAAAATAGAACAGGTAAAAACCGCTAATACGCCAGTAAGGAAGCAAGGGGGCGCTCATCTCAGCCAGTCTGTCTGAGGCTCCAAATCAAACCGATGCCGGAACTACCGGGGTGTTTGAAATTACATCACCATTCTGGCCACGATTACGCAGAAAATGGTCCATCAATACCAGAGCCAACATGGCTTCGGCGATTGGAACGGCCCGTAACCCGACACAGGGATCGTGGCGTCCAGTCGTGACCACCTCCACGGAATTACCGGCAAGGTCGATCGACTGGCCGGGAATAGTAATTGAAGAAGTCGGCTTCAGCGCAATGCTGATGCGCAGATCCTGCCCGGTAGAAATACCGCCAAGCGTCCCGCCGGAGTGATTACTGAGAAAACCGGCTGGTGTCATTTCGTCGCGATGCTCACTGCCTTGCTGGCCGACCACCGCAAAGCCATCACCAATCTCCACCCCTTTAACCGCATTAATGCTCATCATTGCCGCCGCAACATCGGCGTCGAGCCGGCCAAATACCGGCTCGCCCAGCCCGGTAGGCATGCCCGTTGCAATAATATTTACCCTCGCGCCAACGGAGTCGCCCTGTTTTCGCAGCGCGTTAATGGCGAGTTCCAGCTCATCAATTTTGCCTGGCTCAGCGCAGAAAAAGGGGTTTTTATCGACTGACTGTAGATCCTCTGGCGCCAGCTCGATGTCACCCATCTGCGCAAGATAACCAATAATATTGATGCCTAATTTCTCACGCAGGAATTTACGGGCAATCCCACCCGCCGCAACCCGCATGGCGGTTTCCCGTGCCGATGAACGACCGCCGCCACGATAGTCACGAACACCGTATTTCTGTTGATAACTGTAGTCGGCGTGACCGGGACGAAAGCGGTCGGCTATTTTGGCGTAATCCCGCGACTTCGCATCCTCATTGCGAATCAACAACCCAATGGAGGTACCAGTCGTTTTGCCCTCAAATACACCCGAAAGAATCTCAACGCGATCGGACTCTTTTCGCTGCGTGGTATAGCGCGAACTTCCCGGTTTGCGTCGATCCAGGTCATGCTGCAGGTCGGCTTCGTCAAGCACCAGGCCGGGTGGGCAGCCATCGACCACACAACCGAGGGCCTGTCTCTTATACACATCTGACGCTGCCGACGAAGAGGATAGTGTAGATC
>CAJXVN010000342.1 GCA_913060775.1 uncultured Gammaproteobacteria bacterium
ATCTACACTATCCTCTTCGTCGGCAGCGTCAGATGTGTATAAGAGACAGGAACCGGTCAGATGAGCAATTACCGCTAAAACGAAACCGCCCAGACACCATTCGGTAAGCCATTTCATGGGCGCACTTCCAGGTAGCCCGCCGCCGTCGGCAACTGACCCGATTGGTCGTCGGCTTCGGGTAGCAGCACCACCAGCAACATCAGTCCCTGAGCACGCCATTGATCAACCCATGCTTCCAGCAGGTCGTCCCAACGACCGGTCACCAGAACGTGAATTGAATCCTTACGATCGAGCTGGTCTGGCAGGTGCCGTTGATGAACTGCCGTGACCTCGGCAACTTGCCGGTAGAAATTGTCGTTCTCACTCACCGCTCGCCAGTCGTTGTTCCACCAGCAGCCTTCGAGGGCCAGCCCCTCGCCACGGGCACGTCGCTCAATCTCGACGGCGAGAGCCAGGCGGTTATCCAGCACGGCGGGGTCATCCGGCCTGGGTTTCCAGAGCGGCAAACTGGCCAGTGATAGATCCACAATGAGTACTAACCCTTCCGGGTTTAGTTTGAGCGCACCGTGGTAAATCTTGCTCATCGGCTCACCACGACGGGCACTGGCGCGACGATCCAGCCGAGAAGGCATATCACCGGTTTGATAGGCTCGGGAGTAGACGTAATCCAGGGCCCGTTCACGACGCCCCTTGTCGCTACCAAAATTGACCGATTTTGCCGCCTGGTCAGATAACAACCTCAGGGAAGGCAGCTCCACCTTGATACTCGCCGGCAGTACGTTCAGCTCCTGATCCAGCTCGTAGCGTTGGCTGGTGCGGGTCAAAAAAAACGGATAATAGGCGTCAACCACCACGCCATCCAGCCGTAAGGCTCCGCGCTGCCGTGGAACAATCTCGACCACCTGTTCGGTTTCGCTTTTGCCAGGAAGAGTGTCGATATAGCCGCGGGCGGACTCGGCAGGCAACCGGCAGCCACGCACGGCCATTTCCCGGACCACAAAGTTACGCAGCGGTCGACTGCGGCTATTTTTGAGCAAAACCCGCGCCGAGTATGTCTGACCAGCCACTGCCCAGTTCTCGCCCCGGCGCTCGACTTCGACCCGGGGCCGATACCACCAGCCAACCAGAGCGGACCAGCCCAGCAGTCCGAATAGTAGCGCGCTGGTATTAAGCGCAAACCCCTGGTTGTGCCGGTATCCCAGCAGCAGCACGATGACGCTGGCAAACAGGAGAATTTTGCCGGGCCGGGTTAGTGCCGCCGCCGGCCCATACAACAGAGGTCGTCGTAATGGATTACGGGCGGTTTCCCGCGCAGCGGGCAATAAACGTAACTCGGACACCCATCGCAGCATGCGCCAGCAGTGCAGCCCGTAGGCTTCGCCGGTGATTCTAAGTGGCCGGTCCTCAAGATATTTCATGGCCGCGAGACTCTGCCGAGATTACCGGGGGACTGGCACCTGCCGTACCAGCTCGGTCAGAAGTTCTACGCTGGCTGTACGGCCCTGATCACGACCATGACGGGGCAACAGTCGATGCGACCAGACCGGCACGATTAACCGCTGGATATCTTCCGCGGTGACAGCATCGCGGCCACGAATAATCGCCAGCGCCTTGGCCGCCTGAGCGAGGTGAATTGATCCCCGCGGCGAGATTCCGAGCCGTAACCGCTCATCTTCTCGGCTCACCCGAGCCAGATCAACAATGTACTGCGCCAGATCCGGGTGCAAATAAGCTTCATCAACTCGCTGCTGCAGGGCTTCAAACTGCTCGACGTTCATAACTGCTTCCACCGGGCCGCCGGTCTGCTGATACTCGCCCAGCAGGGCCAGCTCCTGCTCACGACCCGGATAACCGATCGAAGTTGCGACCAGAAATCGATCCAGCTGGGCCTCCGGTAACGGATTCGTGCTGTCATAATCGATCGGGTTCTGCGTAGCAATGACGGTAAAACGCGGGGAGAGTTCGTGACTGACCCCATCGATCGACACAGCCCCCTCCTCCATCGCCTGCAAAAATGCAGACTGACTGCGGGTTGAGGCGCGGTTAATCTCATCAGCAAGCAAAAAATCAGTAAAAACCGGACCGGGGACGAAATTAAAATTACCGTCCACCGGGTTATACACGCTGCCGCCAAGAATATCCGCCGGCAAGATGTCATTGGTAAACTGAACCCGGTTGAACTCCATGCCCAGTGACCGTGCAAGACTTTTGGCAAGCGTGGTTTTACCCACACCAGGCACATCTTCGAGCAGCAAATGACCACGGGCGAGCACCGTCACCAGCATCAGGTCAAGAATAAACCCATCACCCAGCCATACCCGCGACAGCGAGCCATGTATCTGTCTCTTATA
>CAJXVN010000343.1 GCA_913060775.1 uncultured Gammaproteobacteria bacterium
TGTAGAGAGGTCTCGTGGGCTCGGAGATGTGTATAAGAGACAGCGCTCAACCCGGCTGCCTGTACGCTACCCGATCCACGATTACCCAGCACACCAAAGCCGTGGGCATCGTCTACCATCAGACAGGCAACGCGCTGTTCGGCAATCGCCGCCAGCTCTGGCAACGGAGCGATATCGCCATCCATGCTGAACACACCATCGGTCACCAGTAGCTTCTGTCCGCCATCGGCGGATTGCAGATTTTCATCCGCTGACACTACGTCGGCATGACGGTAACGCCGGTGCCGCACACCACTGAGTTTGGCGGCATCAATCAGTGAGGCATGATTGAGACGGTCACCCACCACCGTATCGTGACGCCCCAGCAGGGCCTGCATTATTCCCAGATTAGCCATGTAGCCACTGGAAAACAGCAAGGCACGGGGGCGACCAACAAACTCAGCGAGTTCTTCTTCCAGCGCCTGATGTTCATAATGGTGGCCAGATATCAGATGCGATCCAGTGCTACCACAGCCGTATTTTTTAGCCGCCGTGGCCAACGCCTCGGCAACCTGTGGGTGCCCGGCCAGACCCAGGTAATCATTGCTGTTAAATGCAATGGATGACGAATCCTGGGAAAACTGTCGATTACGATAAAGATCCTGGTCGCGGTATTTTTTAAGCCGTGCGGCCAGCACCTCCATCATGCGGTAAGTGCCACCTTCCCTTCGGCTACTTGACTCGGCCGAATGCCCAGGCGGCGAAACAGTTCCTGGTCATGGTCAGCACTCGCATTGGCGGTGGTTAATAATTTGTCACCGTAAAAAATTGAATTGGCGCCGGCCAGAAAGCAGAGACTTTGCAACTCATCGCTCATGGACTCGCGCCCGGCGGAAAGTCGCACATACGCCTTCGGCATCATAATCCGCGCCACGGCGACAGTACGGACAAACTCCAGCGGATCTAGCGGGTCGGCATCGCCTAACGGCGTACCGGCCACTGGCACCAGCATATTGATCGGCACGCTCTGCGGGTGTTGTGGCAGGTTCGCCAGCTGAGCCAGCAGGCCTGCTCGATCCTTACGCGCTTCTCCCATGCCGAGAATCCCGCCGCTGCAAACCTTCAAACCAGCATCACGCGCGTGCCCTAGCGTTTCCAGTCGGTCTTCATAAGTGCGCGTAGTGATCACCTCACCGTAAAATTCCGGAGAGGTGTCCAGGTTGTGGTTGTAATAGTCGAGGCCCGCTCGTTCGAGGCGTTCAGCCTGCCGGTCAGTCAGCATACCGGCGGTCACACAGGTTTCCATACCCAGAGCAGCCACCTCTTCGACCATCTTGACGACCACATCAAGATCGCGATCTCGAGGGGAACGCCAGGCTGCACCCATACAGAAACGGCTGGCCCCATCTGCCTGCGCCTGACGCGCAGCGGCGACGACCGCATCAACGTCCATCAACTTTTCCCGCTCCAGCCCTGAGTCGTATCGCACGCTCTGTGAGCAGTAGGAACAATCTTCCGGGCAGGCACCGGTTTTGATATTCAACAGAGTGCTAACCTGCACTTCATTGGCATCAAAATTTTGTCGATGGCACTGCTGCGCCTGAAACAGCAGGTCATTAAAAGGTTGCTCGAACAACTGGGTTATTTCATCAATTTGCCAGTTATTACGAACTGGGAACTCTGAGGTCGACATGATCTACTCCGCACGGACACTGGAAAAACGCCAAGGATAACGGCCGCGACTGCTGTGTCAACCAAATTTAAATTATTGGTAAACACCCTCGCCGAATCAGCCTGGAGCCGGTTGTTACCCACGCCCTGCACGCTCTGCGCAGACCCCACTACTGACGGCGAGATTATTTGCCGCCCCTGCCAGACACAATTACCAACGAATCCGGTTCACTGCCCCCGCTGTGCACTGCCCCTGCCCGCCAACCAACCCAATAGCGCTGTCTGCGGGCAGTGTTTGCGCAAACCGCCGGCTTTCGACAGCGCCCTGGCACCACTGATCTACACCCCACCAGTAAGCCATTTGATCAGCCAGCTCAAATACCACCGCCGCCTGGCGACCGGGCAGACCTTTGCCCGACTCATCGGCCAACGGGTCGCCGCACTGGAACAACCGCTACCCGATGCCATCATCCCGGTACCTTTGCATCGTCAACGACTGCGCCAGCGTGGTTTTAACCAGTCAGTTGAGATTGCCCGGCCACTGGCAAAGCTCATCAACCGCCCGCTGCTGATTAATCAGGCTGAGCGTCACAAAATCACCGCGCCACAGACCGGTCTCAGTCTGTCTCTTATACACATCTGACGCTGCCGACGAAGAGGATAGTGTAGATC
>CAJXVN010000344.1 GCA_913060775.1 uncultured Gammaproteobacteria bacterium
CAGCCCAGTCAAACTCAATCGCCGCCTCGGGCTGATCGCTGGTGACCTGAGGTGCCAATCTCAGGGACGCTGGCTGATCAGGTAGCACCGCGTCGATGATTCGTCGTCGCCAGGCGGGTTTCGGTTCATCCACCTGCGTATCCATATCAGTGGACGACACCTCACTGATCGAACTGACAAACGGTCGTTCCAGTGCCGGCCAGAGGCGACTCAGCAGGGAATTGCTCTTCGGCGCAGCGATCTCCCCGTCCGCATCCGTTTTTAACCCGGCAAACAGGTGCACCTGATAGCGGGCGCGGGTCAGCGCCACATACAGCAGCCGCATCTGCTCGTGCTCGTCGCGCTCTTTTTCAAGCGAACGAATCCATTGATAAATCGGGTGATGTTCGTCATAGGCCGAGCGAATCGGCGCCAGCAGAAGGTGGCCAGCGGCATCCGGACTGGAGTGCTCTTCCCACGCCAGTAGCGGCGTATCGTCACTGCGGCCGCCACGATCCAGCCCCGGAATAAACACCCGGTCAAACTGCAACCCCTTCGCCTTGTGCATGGTCATTATCTGCAAACCCTGACCCGCCGGCTGGCCTGTCGAATGACCTGGACTGGCAAACTCACGGTCAATAAGCAAGGTCAGCCGTTCGGGATTAAGCAGGGACAACCGGCGAGCTGCCTGATCCAGAATCTGCAGGTAGCGATCCGCATCCGCCAGGCCCGCCTCATCATCCAGCAATGCCGGGCCGGCCAGCGCCAGCCACAGCCCTTCCACCTGACGCGCCAGTGGCTCCCCGGCTCTGTCGGTGATGGCCCGGTAACGCACCAGAAAATCAGCCAGTCGCTGCTGTCCATCGCTGCTCAGAGAAGCCACTAACCGCTGATCGCCCAGCAGTGTCAACAGCGACCGTTCCCGTGGCGCACCGGCCAGTAGCCGGGTTAAATCCGCCAGCCCAACCCCCACACAGGGGCCGTGAAGCAGCGCAAGCCAGGCAACCCGGTCGGCAGGATGCAGCAACGCCCGGGTAATGGCCAGCAAATCGAGCAAGGCACTGCTATCCGCCAGTTTCTGTAACTCGACGGCCTGAAAAGCCACGCCCGCCGAGCGCAGCAGCGGCAACAGTTCAACCAGATGAGATCGGCCCCGCACCAGAATCGCATCGGCGCTGGCAGCGGTTTCGGTCGCATCATCCGCCAATCCCTGAACCGCCTGTAGCTGCTTTAAAAGCGCAACCGCTTCCTGATCGCGCGCCTGCTCGCCAACCAGTCCATGGCAGTAGATTGACGACTCGGCATCACCACGACGGGTAGCCGTGGATGGCACAAAACCCACCGCGCCCCGGCTGATGTCCTGATGAGCCGGAAATAGCTCGCTGAAAAGCCGGTTGTTGGCCTCTACCAGCCCTTCATCCGAGCGGAAATTAGCCGTCAGGGTTAACGGCGTTAACGGTAACTGGCCAATGGGGAATTCCTGCGCTCGTAAAAACAGGCCAACGTCAGCCTCCCGAAACCGGTAGATCGACTGCATCGGGTCTCCGACCAGAAACAGACTACGGCCATCGTCACTTTGCCAGCCACTGGTGAGCAGCTCCAGCAACCGATGTTGCAGCCAGGAAGTATCCTGAAATTCATCCACCAGAATGTGCTGCAGGCGATAATCCAGCGCCAGCGCCATGTCCGTCGGTCCCTGTTCATCACTCAGGGCCTGCAGGGCACGCAGCGATTGCTCGGCAAAATCGCCCTCGCCATGACGCTGAAAAGTGAGCATCAATTCAGCCGCCGCGTAGTGCAACACCACCACGGTCGCCTCAATCAGCCGGGCATCCTCATCGCTGAGTTGTGGGGCGGGCAGCAGTTGAATCTGGCGTAATATGGCGACTGTCGCCTCATCGTCGCGGAGCTGGTCTAGCAGTTCTCCCATCAACGCTTTACGGTCAGCGGGCGCGCCTTTCCCGGGGGGGAAACCATCATTTTTGGTCAGGCTCTTTCTTACCCCCGTGCCAGTCAGTAGCAGACTAGTCACCCCCTGCCAGTAGCCCACCATGCCGGGCCCAGCTAATTGAACATCCTCGGGATGAGCCTCTGACGGCCTCGCCAGTCGCGCTGCTTTGGCCATCAATGTCGCCGCTTTGTCAGTATCGGCCATCGCCGCCGCTTCCGCGCGCAGATTGTCGGCGGCAGTATCAACCAGCTCATTCAGTTGTCTGAACCATTCGGCCGGCAGCGCTCGTACCCAGCGCTTCAGCGTATCCGCTGCCACCCTGTCTCTTATACACATCTGACGCTGCCGACGAAGAGGATAGTGTAGATC
>CAJXVN010000345.1 GCA_913060775.1 uncultured Gammaproteobacteria bacterium
CTCCCTTCCCGCCCGTCAAAAAGTTAGCCGAGATGAAAGATTTCTATTTCGGTTAAGGTCTTTATCATGGGTATGAGTCAGCACTCGGTCACGCCGTTGCGACTGATCCGCGGAACGACTGGTTCCACCTTCCATTGATAACAGTCAGGAGAATTAACCATGAGTGCAAATGAACGAGACCTTCGTAAAGCCCCGGTCGCCAAGGCGGTTGCCGTCGCGTTAACCCTGGGCGTTGCTGCGGGCACTGCGTCGGCTAACCCTTTTCAGCTGAGCTCGCTGGATGGTGGCTACATGCAGGTTGCGATGGAAGGCAGCTGCGGCGGCGATAAAGGTGCCAAAGAAGGTAGCTGTGGCGGCGACAAAGGCGCTAAAGGCGCTAAAGAAGGTAGCTGTGGTGATGATAAAGGCGCCAAAGAAGGTAGCTGTGGCGGCGACAAAGGCGCCAAAGAAGGCAGTTGTGGCGGCGACAAAGGCGCTAAGGAAGGCAGTTGTGGCGAAGCTAAATGTGGTGGCGCTGCCTGAGTTAACTGATCTCAGGCGATTCGCTTGAGTCCTCAGCTCGCCACTATCGGTAACACTGGTCTTGGTTTGCGGCGGGTCCTGCTGGACCCGCTGCTAAACCAGATTCCGGACGTAATCGATTTTTTTGAAGTCGCGCCGGAAAACTGGATTGGCGTGGGGGGGCGGCTCGGCCACAAATTTCGACAGGTTGTTGAGCAGCGACCACTGCTCTGCCACGGGCTTTCCCTGTCACTGGGTGGGCCAGACCCGCTTGATGAGCTACTACTCAAACGGGTCAAGCGGTTTCTCGATGAGTTTGAGGTGGTTGCCTACAGTGAGCACCTGAGCAGCAACTGCATCGATGGCCAGCTCTACGAGCTGGTGCCCATCCCTTTTACCGACGAAGCGGTGCGTTTTGTTGCCGAGCGCATACGCCGGGTGCAGGATATTCTAGAGCGGCCGCTCATTATCGAAAATATTTCCTACTACGCGGCGCCGGGTAAGCAGATTGAGGAGCTCGACTTTATTCGCAACCTGCTTGCCGAGGCTGACTGTCAGCTGCTACTGGATGTGAATAACATCTATGTGAACAGCGTCAATCACGGCTACGATGCAGAGACTTTTCTGGCCGGGGTCCCTGCCGATCGTATTGCTTATATCCACCAGGCCGGTCACCTGCGCAAGTCGGCTGATCTGGTCGTTGATACCCACGGCGCTGCCGTGGCGGAGCCTGTTTGGCAGTTGTTGCAGAGTGCCTACGCTCGGTTTGGATCGATTCCGACGCTGCTGGAGCGGGATTTTGATATTCCACCCCTGGAAGCGTTGTTGCCCGAGCTGGAGCGAATTCGCGTTATGCAGCAGCCAGTCAGTCGACCCGAGCGGGACCGTGTCGAGGGCTAGCACTACCGATTTTCGTGAAATCCAGCAGGATTTTGCCGCCTACCTGCGCCGGCCCGAGGAGGCGTCGATCCCGGCGGGGGTGGCACCTGAGCGAGCAGCGCTATACCGGGAACTGGTGTTTAACAACATTAAGAGCTTTCTGGACAATAATTTCCCGGTGCTCAGCAAGTTGCTGGGAGCGGCGCGCTGGCAATCACTGGCCGAACAATTTGTTGCCGAGCATGCCTGCCAGACCCCCTACTTTTTAGAGATTGGTCGCGAATTCCTCACCTGGTTGCGTGAATCCGGCAACGGTTATTTAGCCGATATGCCCTGTGCGGAGGAGCTTGCCCATTACGAATGGACCGAACTGGCGGTTGCCGTCGCTGAAGACGATCCCGCAGCGAGTTTCGCTGCCGGAGCTCTCCTCGATAACTGTCCGCTGGTCTCCGCCAATGCCTGGCCGCTACGTTATGATTTTCCGGTACACCGCATCGGCCCGGATTTCATACCCGATGAACCGCCGTCGCAACAGACGTTTTTAACCGTCTACCGAGACCGTGACTTCGACGTGCAGTTCATGGAAATCAACGCCCTTACCTGGTTATTGCTAGAGCGGTTGCGTGAGCCGGAACGGCAGACCGCGCGACAGCTGCTGGAGCAATTAGCGGCCGATTTTCCGTCATTAACCATCGAGCAGGTGGTGGCTGGTGGTGAGCAAACCCTGCAGGAGCTGGTGAGCCGAGGCATCATCATTGGCAGCCGTTCTCCAGAACCGCCCGCAGCCGATTAAACCGCATTCGGAATTTCCCTGGTCAGCCCTGATCAGGTGCTAACACTAGGTTTTTCTGCGTCCAGCGCAACATCTGCTTTCCTGTCTCTTATACACATCTCCGAGCCCACGAGACCTCTCTACAT
>CAJXVN010000346.1 GCA_913060775.1 uncultured Gammaproteobacteria bacterium
TAAAGGGAGCCAGGCCGGCCATGCCGTAGCAGCCGACATCGGTGGCGTGCCAGTCTTTTTCGCCGGTGAGCATTTCGTTTATTTTCATCTGCGAAAAAACCGGGCGTTCGGGGCAACCGGTGCAGAAGGTTGGTGGGCGCGGCGTGACCGGTTTGGAGAAAAGTTTGGCGGCCATCTGCTGGCGCTCAGTTTTTTCGGCGGCCCGCGCTTTAATGTCGTCGGCTTTTTCCGGCAAATGCTGGGCGGTGAATTCAGCCAGTGGACCGATGAGTTTGCCGGGCAGCAACTCACCCACTCCTGGGATCAGGTCGTGTCCAGAAAAGGGGGTGTCGATCTTGCGCTCGTGCAACAGCGATCGGATCTGCTTTTCGATCAGGTCAGGCTGACCCTCCTCAATCAGGAGTACCTGTTCTTTGCCAGCCATAAAGTCGGCAATCTGGTCGAGACAGAGAGGGTTAACCACATTGAGTTGCAGTAGATCAAACGCCGGGTCGAGGTTGCCATTTTCGTCGGCAAGTCCCAGCAGTGAAAGCACGCGCATGGTGGTGTTAAATACGGTGCCGTGGGTGATCAGGCCGATGCGGCCATCACTACTGCCGAAGCGTTCATTTAAATCGTTATCGAGGATGAACTGCTCGGCTCTGGGCAGTCGGTCACTGTAGCGCTCCATCTCCTGGCGCTGGGTGTTTGGCGGCAGCGGATAGCGGTGGGGTTCGGCCACGCTGAACTCAATCTTGTCTTTGGTGTTGTAGCGCGGCTGCTGGTTGCTGCTGACTTTCACTTCTGCATTGGCGTGAGATAGCTGGGGTCTTAGCAGCAAAGCGACCACGGCGTTTGATGCTTCCGAGAGATCAAAACTGATTCGCGTCAGTTCCAGCAGTAGCTGCTGGTCGGCCCGGGGGTCAATGACCAGAATGCCGGATTTCATTGCCCAGGGAAGGGTGCGCTGGGCGACGGTGGTGCTGGAGACGCCGTAGTCTTCACCCACAATGACCACGGCACCGCCTTTAACGCCTATCTGCGAAACATGGTCGAGCACGTCGGTGGCGACCCCGTTGCCAAGTACTTTCCAGGTGACTGCGCCGCGAATAGGGGTATAGCAGGAGGCGGTACACATGGCAGCCGCAGACATCTCATTGGCCGACGATTCCATGTAGATACCGCGGGGTTTGAGTACCGCTTCGTAGGCATCGGCTGCTGCGTCGATTAAGTTTGAGGTAGGCGCGCCGGGGTAGCCACCAAAATAACTAATACCGGCCTCCAGCATGCCTTTAAGGACCACCAGCGCGCCGTCTCCATAGAGCCGCTGCCCTTCACCGAATTCGAGTTGCTGAACGTCTGCTTCAGAAAATGCGTGACCCATGGTTCTCTCCTTAACACTAACGGGGTGTTAGCTAGTTATTCTACTTTTACGGCTACCGGCTAGCCGTGCGCCTCAACGGGTTATCGCCGTTTAATCATTCGCTTCGGCCAGTACTCCAGCACCAGGTCGCCGTTTTGATTGAAAACCTTGTTGTGAGTGGTGACGATACCTCGGTCCGGTTTGGAGGTCTCACGTTTGTCGTGCAGGCTGACCGTGACGGAAATGGTGTCGTCAACGTAGACCGGGCCGAGAATTTTGCTGTCGCCCCCCAGGTAGGCCATGCCCGTGCCTTCGAGCATGCCGCTACCAATGACCAGTCCCTCGGCATAGCTGAAGGTCAGGCTGCCCGGTGCCAGGCGGCGCTCGTAATGGGTCTCTTCCTGCAGGTACTGCATGTCGAGAAACAGAGGTTCGCGTAGCCCCACCAGGGTGACGAACTGCAGAATATCGTACTCGCTGATGGTACGGCGGGTGGTCTGCATCTGCCAGTCGGCGGCGTAGTCTTCGAAATAGAGAGTGTCCAAATTCAGGTCCGTTGGTGTGGGGTTAGATTAACGGCTGGGCCGCTTAGTATCCACGAAACTCGGGCGGGCGTTTTTCGACAAATGCGGCCACCCCTTCATCATGATCAAAGCCGGTGTGTAGCAGCGCCTGAGAGCTCGCTTCCAGATCCATATAGGCATCAAAAGAGAGCCGGGTGGCCGCGTGCAGGGCCTGTTTTGCCAGTGCGTGCGCCATGGTAGGACCGCTGCCAATTTCGGTGGCCAGCTCGGTGAGGCGACTACCAAGCTGGTCGTCGTCCACCACCTCGTTATAAAGGCCCAGCTGCTGTGCTTCACTGGCTTCAAGGCTCTGCACCCTCAATACCATTTGCTTGGCCCTGTCTCTTATACACATCTGACGCTGCCGACGAAGAGGATAGTGTAG
>CAJXVN010000347.1 GCA_913060775.1 uncultured Gammaproteobacteria bacterium
ACGAGATGTAGAGAGGTCTCGTGGGCTCGGAGATGTGTATAAGAGACAGGTCAAGCTGGTATTCGTGGCTGCTGCTACTGGTAGTGGCGGTCACACTGGGCGCGCATCCGCTGTCACGGCGCATAACCCGTCGGCTGGAACGGCTACAGGCCGGAGTTGAGGCGGTAGGAACCGGCGCCCCGGGGGCGAGAGTCGCCGTTGAGGGCAGTGACGAAATAGCTCAGCTCGCCCGCAGTTTTAACGATACTTTTTCCACATTACAGCAGCTACTGGAGCAGCGCACACTGATGCTGGCCACTGCATCGCATGAATTGCGTACTCCTTTGGCACGACTGCGGATTGCGTTAGAGCTACTGGCCACTGACCCACGAGAAGATTTGCGACAACAGATACAACGTGACATCAGCGAGCTAGACCAGCTGGTGGGCGAATTGTTATTAGCAAGCCGAGTGGAAGTTGGTAACGGCGCGAAACATTTTGAAAATCTTGACCTGTTGGCGCTGGCCGCCGAAGAGGCTGCTCAATCAGCGATCGAGGTTAGTGGTGAAACCGTTGAAATGCGGGGCGACAGGAACGCCCTCACCGTTCTGGTACGAAACCTGATCAGCAACGCCAAACGCCACGGCGGTGACCAGATAGAAGTGACTGTCTCCGCAGTCGATGCCGATACAGCGCAATTGACGGTTACCGACAACGGCGCAGGTATGCCACCGGCTGAATGGGAGAAAGTATTCGAACCCTTTTATCGGCTTGAGAAAAAACCGGCCGGGGAGCCGGCTAGCAAGGACAAAGGCATTGGTCTAGGACTTTACCTGGTGCGACAGATCGCTCGATACCACGGCGGTGATGCTGCCTGCGACCAGGCTGCATCAGGCGGCTGCCAGTTCAAGATCACTCTGTTGCGCGGCTCTGCCGGTGAAAGCTAACCGCGCCTCAGCGCTTTTTTACGCTGCCAGGGCTGCTTCGATCGCCGCCGCCAGTTCGCCGTCATCCGGCGCGGTTTTTGGCCCAAAGCGCTGGACGACCTGACCGTCTTTACCAATCAGAAATTTCTCGAAGTTCCAGGTGATATCACCGGGGAAACTCGCTGAATCACCGGCCAGCGCATCGTACAACGGATGGCGACCTGCACCATTGACCTCGATCTTGGCAGTCATCGGAAAATCGACCGAATATTTTGACTGACAAAACTCGACTATCTCGGCTTCACTGCCCGGTTCCTGGCCGCCAAACTGATTGCACGGCAGGCCGATGACGCTAAAACCCTGGTCAGCATACTGGTCATGCAGTTGCTGCAGACCGGCATATTGCGGGGTCAACCCGCATTTGCTGGCGACATTCACCAGTAACAGAACTTTGTTCTGATACGCGCCCAGGGACAGCGCTGAACCGTCGATCGCTGTCATTTCAAAATCTTGAATACCACTCATGATCATTTCCTTTTTTGACACAAAACGAAGCGGATAGTAGCCGTCAAACTCGCTGACCGGTATCCCCACTTTCCATAAATTCGATGTATTGCCCGGCGACTGCACCACCATCCACCGGCAACAGCGCTCCGGTAATATAACTGGCGTCATCTGACAGCAGAAAAACTGCGGCCCGTGCCGCCTCATGGGGCTCACCGGCACGCCCTAACGGGCAGATACCATCGCCCATGTTGGCGAAATCGTCGTTACTTTCCATCCAGCCTTTGACCCGGGGCGACAACATCATGCCCGGCAAAATGGCGTTAACCCGAACCCTGTCTTTAGCATAGTCCATGGCCATGGCTTTGGTCAGGTTATTTACTGCTCCCTTGGCAGCGGCGTAACCCACGTTGCGGTTACTGGGCAGCAGGCCCGCACCGGATGAAGTATTAACAATGGCCCCACCGCCGCGTTTGCGCATTTCAGGCAGCACCGCCTTAACGCAGCGAAACACCGAGTGCAGGTTCGTATTAAGCGTTATCTGCCACTCTTCCTCGAGCATTTCATCGACTCGGCGTGGAAATTTAGTGCCACCAACGACGTTCATCAGCAGGTCGATGCCGCCCCAGTCCGCGACGATTCTGGCGACCATGTCGTTGACCTGTTCCTGGTCCGTTGCATCAACTGGATAGGCCACGGCTGTACCACCGGCATCATTAATGGCTGTCTCTTATACACATCTCCGAGCCCACGAGACCTCTCTACATC
>CAJXVN010000348.1 GCA_913060775.1 uncultured Gammaproteobacteria bacterium
CGAGATGTAGAGAGGTCTCGTGGGCTCGGAGATGTGTATAAGAGACAGGATGTAATCACCATACCGCTCGACAAAATAATCGATGATCTCGTCGGCCGCCGCGCCCTTTTCCAGTCGCTCGTTGATAATAGCTTTCATCTCGTTTGCCAGATCGGAATCGCTCTCCGCCACTGATTGGCTCTGACATACCGCACAACGTAGCTGCTCCGCAATATCGAGCACCTCACGTTGTCGAGCTGTTTCTCGCACTACCTCAGCATTAGCGACACCCGCCAGGCAGAAAACCAATAAAATCAAAAAATTATTAGTGATATTTTTCAATCAATTATACCGGTTATTTTATGTAATTTATTAACTAATTCTGTCGCCTCGAGCGGTCCAATTTTCTTGTCCTGAATCACCCCATTAGCATCCACGAAATAGGTCTCCGGTGCGCCGTATACGCCAAGTTCTATTCCCGCTCTGCCCTGCGCGTCGTTCAGTGACCAGGCATAGGGGTTTCCGAGTCTGGACAGCCAGCGGGTCGCGTCCGGCTGCTTATCGCGATAATTCAGCCCAATAAACTCAACCTGTTGTGAATATTTTTTCGCGGCAGCGACAATAACTGGATGTTCGACACCGCAAGCCGCACACCAGGAAGCCCAGACATTGACTAACATTGGCTTACCGGGTGTAGGCAACTGACGCGGTTCACCACTTAAATCCACGCCCGCCAGCTTCGGGAAAGGTTTGCCGACCAAGGGTGAGGGAATTTCCGACGGGTTGCGACTCAGGCCGAGAAAAAGGACGACGCCGAGGCCCAGCAGCACCGGAAACAGCAGCAGTGCCCAGCGGCGACCGGTCATCGAACAGCCCGACGACTGAAAAGCAGGCTCAGCATACTCAGTAGCAATATTCCCGTGCCCCACCAGATCAACTGCACCAGCGGGTTGACGTACACCAGCACTCCCCAGCCCTGCTCCTCTCGTTGGGCCAGCACCAGGTAAAAATCTCGGAGGATAGTCGAGTGTATGGCGGCCTCGGTGGTCACCATACCGCTAACCGGGTAACGTCTTTTTTCCGGCCGCAACTCCACATCATCGTCGAGCAGTCGAAACACCCCCTGCACCGCTCGGTAATTATCAACCGATATATTCTCGATGCTCACCAGTTCAGCCGTCTCGCCGGCAATTTCCAGCCGATCCCCCGGCGCCATTACCAGTGATTGTTCGCTACGAAATAACCCGGAACCTATCAGGCCGACGGCAATAACCACCGCACCAATATGGGCACCGGTCGCAATGAAATGTCGGCTATCGGCGGCCAACACCGCCATCAATCCACCGCCGTTTGCCGACCGGCTTATCTTTAACCGCCCGTAAATATCCTCACCGACAGAGACCAGCAGCGCCACCATCAAAGCCGCCACGAATCCCACCTGCCAATGACCGGGCCAGATCTGCATTGCCACCAGAGCTGCGACCAATCCCGAAATTACCAGTAATCGGGTTTTGGCCATCAACCTGCCGGGCGCAATTTTCCGCCAGGGTAGCAGCGGAGTAATCACCATCAGCACCAGCATAACCAGCATGACGGGTGCCACAACACCATTAAAGTAAGGCGCGGCTACGGTGATTTTCTGGTCCATGGAGAGGTCAAGAAACAACGGATAGAGGGTGCCGAGAAACACCATCACGCAGCAGGCAGTAAACAGCGCATTACCGAGCAAAATACCCGATTCACGAGACACTGCCCCCATGGGGCGCGGTTCGCCGTGGAGGGAATCACTACGCCAGAAAGCCAGCGCCAGAGCCGCACCGATGACCACTGCCATAAACACCAGGATGTAACCGCCGCGTCCCGGGTCAACCGCAAACGCGTGCACGGACGACAAAATACCTGAGCGCACCAGGAAGGTACCCAGCAGAGAAAGCAGGAAGGTGGTGATGATCAGGAACAGATTCCACAGTGGCAACATGCGCCGCTGGTCCTGCGCCATGATTGAATGTAGCAGCGCGGTGCCGGTTAACCAGGGCATAAAGGAAGCATTTTCCACCGGATCCCACGCCCAGTATCCGCCCCAACCCAGCTCGTAATAGGCCCACCAGCCACCGAGGACGATACCCGCCGTTAAAAACAGCCAGGCCAGCCTGACCCAGCGGCGCACCAGCGGCACCCATTCATCACTACGCC
>CAJXVN010000349.1 GCA_913060775.1 uncultured Gammaproteobacteria bacterium
ATCTACACTATCCTCTTCGTCGGCAGCGTCAGATGTGTATAAGAGACAGGGTCAGTGAGGATGCTCGGGTGCCAGTGATTAAACACCTGGATGGGAATTGTCACACCTATATCGATGACTCCGCCGATGCGGAGATGGCTATTGCCATCTCGGTTAACGCCAAGACTCATCGGTATGGGGTGTGTAATGCCATGGAATCCCTGCTGGTTGCGGAAACTGTTGCCCCGTCGCTGTTGCCACGGCTGGCTGAACCGCTGCTGGCGGCCGGGGTCGAATTACGGGGTTGTGAACGCAGTTGTCAGCTGGTTCCGGCGATGTCCAGCGCCAGTGATAATGACTGGGATGAGGAGTATCTGGCGCCAGTGCTGTCGGTGAAAGTGGTGGCCGGAGTGGATGAAGCGATTCGTCATATTGCTGCCCACGGTTCGGGTCATACCGATGTTATCGTCACGGAACATTGGGGGCGCGCGCAGCAGTTCCTCCGGCAGGTAGATTCCAGTTCGGTCATGGTGAATGCGTCAAGCCGATTTGCTGACGGTTATGAATATGGGCTGGGTGCGGAAATTGGCATCAGCACCGATCGGTTACACGCCCGCGGACCGGTGGGTCTGGAAGGATTAACCTCGCAGAAATATATCGTGCTGGGAGAGGGTCAGGTCCGCGGTGGGTAAGTGGGGGATATACTGATCGTCTGGTTTTCAGCGCTGATTCGCGCCCCCGGGTTAACGGGTTTCATTTCGGTGAACTATCCACCAGAGGTCGGGTGATTGATCGGCATTTACGGTGGAACCTTTGATCCCGTGCACGAAGGCCACCTGGGAACGGCGACGGAAGCCGGTGAACTGGCCGGGTGTGAACGAGTACTGATGATTCCGGCAGCGGAGCCTCCGGGTAAGGCGGTTCCGCGAGCCACTGGGCAGCAACGGTATGAAATGTTGCGTCTGGCGCTGGCAGATCGGCCGACGTTGCAGCTGGAAGGCTGTGAACTGACACGCTCCGGGCCGTCCTATACGGTGGATACGTTGCGTATGCTGCGTGAGCGTGAAGAGGGCTGCCTGCTGTTGATTCTGGGCAGCGATGCTTTTTTAAATCTGAGCGCCTGGCATTGCTGGCAGGAAATTTTTCAGCTCGCACATATTCTGGTGGCAGGTCGCCCGGGCGTTCCCTGTGAACCGACGGGTGAACTTGCCCGCGAATGTACTGCTCGGCGAATCCTGGATCCGGCCCAGTTTAGCGGGCAGGACAGTGGTTTAATTCTGGAGTCAGTACTGACTCAATACCCGCTGTCATCGACTCAGATCCGAGCCGAACTGGCTCGGGGCGCTCTACCCGTTGGCCTGCCGAAGGCAGTCGCTGATTACATCAATACCCTTAATTTATATACGGAATAAACCGGTTTATGGATTCTAAATCAATACGTGATGTTGCTCTGAAAAGCCTCGGTGATCATAAGGCAATGGACCTGGTAACGCTGGATGTTCGCCACCTGACCGATGTCGCCGATTACATGGTCATCGCAACCGGCGGGAGTGTTCGTCAGGCGAAGGCGTTGGCAAAGTACCTGTTAGAAGATGCAAAAAAAGCGGGTTGCCCCCTGATGGGCGTGGAGGGCCTTGACCAGCCAGACTGGGTGCTGGTTGACCTGGTGGATGTGGTTGTTCATGTGATGGTACCGGAGGCTCGAGAACTGTATCGACTGGAAGAGCTCTGGAGTGACCCGGCGAAGCTGGCCCGGTAAGCGATTTAAGCGGTCATGCAGATAGAAATTGTCGCCGTCGGCAAGCGCATGCCGGACTGGGTGGATCAGGCATTCGAGGACTATCAGCGCCGACTGGCTCAGGGATTAAAGGTGAAGTTAAACGCCCTTGACGCGAGTCGGCGTACCGCCACCGTTGGCGCGGAACGGGGCCGAATTGATGAGAGTAAACGCATGCTGGCAGCAGTACCGGCGGGTGCCCGGGTGATCTGTCTGGATGAGCACGGCAAGAACTGGTCGACGCAAAAATTGTCTACCCAACTGGCTAACTGGATGGGTGCGGGTCAACCGGTTAGTCTGCTGATTGGTGGTGCCGACGGCATGACCGAGGACTGTTTGCAGCCTGTCTCTTATACACATCTCCGAGCCCACGAGACCTCTCTACATCTC
>CAJXVN010000350.1 GCA_913060775.1 uncultured Gammaproteobacteria bacterium
GAGATGTAGAGAGGTCTCGTGGGCTCGGAGATGTGTATAAGAGACAGGTAATATGGCGTTTTCGACGGCGCTTGTCAAATGCTGAGCATCCCTGGTTCAGTTTAATCCGCTAATTATTTCAGGATCACCGTGCGTACCCTCTATTTCGCCCGTAAACATTTGTTCCCTGGCGGCAATATCCAGGTGCACGATAGGTGAATTTAGTGACTGGCCCGTTATTATGTGCGCTTTGAGCCATCTCGAATCGCCGCCTGCCTTACCCACAGGATTGTTCGATCATGAGGGGCGAACTGGTTTAGTGAAACTACCTTCAGTGGTTAAGGCTACGTAATTTATGTCCGACTCCAGGCGACTGTTTAAATCCCTCGGTTCAGTCAGTTCCGTCACTATGTTGTCACGAGTCCTGGGATATCTGCGCGATATGGTGGTCGCTGCTGTGTTTGGAGCCGGCGCTGCCACTGATGTATTTTTCGTCGCTTTCCGGGTACCTAATTTTTTGCGTCGCTTGTTTGGTGAAGGCGCTTTCTCTCAGGCCTTTGTGCCCGTTTTAAGTGAATATCAGCAGCGACGGCCCGATCAGGTCAAAGACCTGATTGACCACGTGGTTGGTGTCCTGTTTGTCTCGCTGATCGGTGTCACGGTCCTGGCGGTGATAGCAGCCCCCTGGCTGGTGCTGGTGATTGCCCCCGGGTTTGCTGACGAACCGGACAAGTTATTGCTGGCGATTCAACTGTTACGCATAACCTTTCCTTATCTGCTGTTTATTTCGTTGACTGCCGCCGCCATGGCTATCTTGAATAGCCGCGGGTATTTTGCAGCGCCCGCGTTTTCGCCGGTTTTGTTAAACGTGGCAATGATTATTGGCGCTCTGGTATTTGCCGATCAGTTCGACCAGCCGGTTACCGCACTGGCCGTGGGCGTGCTCGTCGGCGGGGTCGCTCAATTGCTGTGGCAGGTGCCCTTCCTCATGCGTCTGCGGTTATTACCGCGGCTAAAGTTGCGGTGGGGGCACAGCGGAGTAAAACGGGTGCTGTTACTCATGGTACCCACACTCTTTGGTGCCGGGGTCGCGCAGATTAATTTACTGTTCGACACCTTTCTGGCGTCCTTTCTGCAGTCCGGCAGTATTTCCTGGCTTTACTATTCCGACCGATTGCTAGAGTTTCCGCTGGGCGTGTTTGCCATTGCGCTGGCCACTATCATGCTGCCAGACCTTTCTCGTCGTCATGCCGACGGTGATCAGCAAGGATTTGCCGGGTTGCTGGAGTGGGGATCCCGTCTAGCGCTGCTGGTTGGACTCCCAGCCGCCGCCGCCCTGGCGGTGCTGGCTGAGCCCCTTCTGAGCACCTTGTTTCAGCGTGGTGAGTTTGATGCTGCCGCCGTTCACGGGGCCGCATTGAGCCTCTGGGGTTATGCACCGGGGCTGGTGGCGGCCATGCTGGTTAAACTTTATGCCCCCGGGTTCTTTGCTCGGCAGGACACTCGTACCCCGGTGCGAATCGGCATCATTGCGCTGGTCGCCAACATGGTTTTTAACGTCATACTGATTTTTCCGTTACAGCACGCTGGCCTGGCGCTGGCGACTTCCTGCTCGGCATTCCTTCAGGCAGGCCTGCTTTATAAAGCGCTTCGCAGTGAGGCGCTGTTTACGATTAGCGCTGGCGGCCGGAGCCTGGTGTTCAAAGCTGCGCTGGCGACCGCTGTGATGGCTGCCTGGCTCTTCTGGCTGGCAGGCTCCATTGACTGGGTAACTGTCGATATCTGGACAAGAATTTACTGGTTATCTTTGGCGGTGATTAGCGGGATGCTGGTGTATGCGTTCGGGCTTTTTTTATTGGGCGTAAGCATTAACGATGTCAAAGCTAATGGTGTTCGTGGTGTTTCCCCGGGCGCTGAGGAAGAAAACAGCGCTGCGGGCTGAGTTGACCGCTGGATGGGCATAGACCAGCGTGCCCCAAATTGAATAGAATTAGGGGCTATTTTCTGTTCGATTTCACCTGCCAACGCGGGCCGCTACTTTAATGCTTTTCTGTCGAGGAACCCGATGCAACTGATTCGCGGGTTACATAACCTGCGTCCGCTAACCAATGGTTGTGTTGCCACTATTGGCAATTTCGATGGCGTGCATC
>CAJXVN010000351.1 GCA_913060775.1 uncultured Gammaproteobacteria bacterium
CTATCCTCTTCGTCGGCAGCGTCAGATGTGTATAAGAGACAGGTTGTTCCCGGTGATGGGACTCAACAAGTTTAAAATTGACGGCTCAACCCGGAATAATCCACTTTGAAGGTACTGCCTGGAAAATGGCGCTAACCATTTCCCCATTTCTTACCGTTGCCGACAGCGAAATTGAGCTGACGGCTATCCGCGCCCAGGGGGCGGGAGGACAGAACGTCAATAAGGTATCGTCCGCGATTCACCTGCGTTTTGACATTCAGGCTTCTTCCCTGCCGGCTTTTTACAAGGAGCGTCTGTTGGCCCTGGGGGATCGGCGTGTCACCAAAGAGGGGGTGATTGTGATCAAGGCGCAGCAATTTCGCACCCAGGAAAAAAACCGGGACAGTGCACTGGCGCGATTGCAGGCAATGATTAAAGGGGTGGGCGTGGTCCAAAAAACCCGCCGACCGACCAAAGCGACCCGCGGGTCTCAAACCCGGCGAATGGATAGTAAAACCAGGCGGGGGCAGACCAAAGCACTGCGTCGCAAGGTAACCGATTAACCACCCACAGACGATCAATCACGGATTCAATCATGACCAACAACGATATCTTGCGCCGGCTGCGATACACCTTCGATTTTGATGATTCAAAGATGATCGAGGTGTTTGGCCTGGCAGACCATTCCGTGACGCGGGAACAGGTCAGTGCCTGGTTGAAAAAAGACGACGATGCCGACTACCGGAGTCTCAACGATAAGCTGTTTGCGACCTTTCTAAACGGGCTCATCAATGACATGCGTGGCAAAAAAGAGGGGCCGCCGGCAGAGGTTGAGGAGCAACTCAATAACAACATCATTTTCCGTAAGCTGAAAATCGCCCTGGACCTGCAGGCTGAAGAGGTGCTGGATATTCTGGCGATGGCCGGTTTTCGCCTGGGTAAACACGAGCTCAGTGCTTTTTTTCGCAAGCCGGGCCATAACCACTACCGTGAGTGTAAGGATCAGGTGTTGCGCAGTTTTTTGAAAGGGCTGCAATTAGCAACACGACCCGATGAAAAACCAGCGGCAGGGTTTAGCTGGGATTAGGCGATCCCGGATTGGGCCAGATTATTCCCAGAGGATGGATCTGCCAGTTGGGGGATACTGGTTAGTTACTCGGTCGGGGAAATTACTGAACACGCCATCGACCCCAAGGGCATGCATTCTGGCGATATCTTCCGGGTGATCCACCGTGTAGACATACACTTTCAACCCCCGCGCGTGGGCGTCGGTTACAAAGGCCCAGTCGATAAATTCAAGGGATGGATGGACCGAAAACGCGCCGAGGGTTTCGGCAAATCTGGCGTTGTCCACCGGGAGGCTGGCGGTGAGTGCGCCGATTCTAATCTGGCTGTTTAGCCGTTTTAGTTCCACCAGTTGACGGTGGTCAAAGGATGACACCAGGATGGAATGCAGCGGCCAACCGCTGTTTAGCAGGTCATCAATAAAGGCAGCGACCGGCGCGGCGGTGCCCGGTCCTTTGAGTTCGATGTTAAGTCCAGCCCGCCAATTAATCAGCGTTCCGACTTCGGCCAGCGTAGGAATTTTCTCGCCACTACCGGCGTCCAGTGAACGCAAATCGGTAAACGATTGATCCCATAAATAACCGGTGCCGTTGGTCGTTCGTTCCAGCCGATCATCGTGGAAAACCACCAGCTCTCCGTCCACCAGAAAGACATCAATCTCGATGTGAGTGGTGCCCAGGGCAAGGGCTCGTTCGATGCCCAGAAGTGTGTTTTCCGGCCCGTGGCCTTTCGCCCCGCGATGACCAATGCTTATCAATGATTGTGTGGTTATCGTCATTTCATAATCGGCGTCGGGTTATCAAGTGTTAACAGGTCGCGAGCAGTTTATCGGAGCAATGACACAAGTGTTTTATCAGGTATTCCGGTTTTCCAGCGGATGGCTGAGAAGGTCGACAAAAACACCTCCCACACCGTAAGGTGAACTCATCGGTATGGTTTTGGCAGACGAATCATTATCGTAACCTTAATCCCTGTTTCCATCGGGCTCGGTTGTTGCCGGGGCGGGCGGGGACTGGATTTCACTGGAT